>DALTWG010000020.1 GCA_029987245.1 Methanocorpusculum sp.
ACACTATCACTGCACTCGGTCCAAGCCCGATTGCTGAAGAGAGAAAGAGAAGAGGCTTATAAATATGGCAGAAGGAGAATACTCACCGCTTTCCAAACTCTTCCAGAAGGAAGACTTTAATGACTGGTCCAAGCCGCACTTAGTCGGCGCAACCCAGGAATACTCCTCCCTCTTAGAGCTTCAGAAAATGAAACTCGGCGAGCAGAGAAAGTACGGCAAGGGAGTTATCGTCAGCGTACTTACCTGTACTGAAATCAAACAGGGTGTCGCAATCGAAACCGGAAAAACCTCCCAGGGCTACTTCGATGCATGTTCTGTAATTGAACTCCACGAAGAAGACTTCAAAGCACTCGGCATCAACCACAACACCAATGTCAGAGTAACCAGCGCAGCAGGAACTGTCATCCTGAAAGCAATTGCAGCAAGACAGGCAGTTTACCCGGGACTTGCACACATCCCGATGGGACCGTGGGCAAACATTGTTGTCCCATCCTACACCTACTCCACCGGCGAACCGTGCTTCTGCGGCTTCGACTGCCTGGTAGAACCGGCACCGGAAGAGAAAGTCGAGAAAGCTGTCAAGCTCATGCACGAAAAATGCGGTCTGAAATATGTAGGAGACCCACACTATGACTAAAACTATTAAAAACGTAATCTGTACCTTCTGCGGTACACTTTGCGATGACCTTGAAGTCGACGTTTCCGACGACGGCAAGAAAATTGTCCAGGTAAGAAACGCCTGCTCCATCGGTGCAGAGAAATACCTCCACGTCGGCAAACCCGGACGTGTCGTACTTCCGCGTATGCGCCAGGCAGACGGAACTTACAAAGACGTTTCCTACGATGAAGCAATCGACTACACCGCAAAGACCCTCTTAAAAGCAAAGAAACCGTTATTCTACGGCTGGTCCTCCACCAACTGTGAAGCAATCGGCGCAGGAAACCTTCTTGCAGAAAGAGTCGGCGGCGTTGTTGATAACTGTGCAACTGTCTGCCACGGTTCCTCCCTTCTTGCAATCCAGGATACCGGTGTACCGTCCTGTACCCTTGGAGAAGTCAAGAACCGTGCAGACCGCATCATCTTCTGGGGATGCAACCCGGCACACGCACATCCGAGACACATGTCCCGTTATTCCATCTTCCCCCGCGGATTCTTCTCCGCAAAAGGACAGAAAGGAAGAAAGATTATCTGTGTTGACCCGCGTGAGACCGACACTGCAAAAGTTGCAGACATCTTCGTTCAGATTAAGCACTCTTACGACTACGAAATCTTCGATGCATTAAGAACCCTTCTCCGCGGAGAAGACATCCCCGACGAAGTCGGCGGTGTTTCCAAAGACAAACTCCAGGAAGTTGTCGACACCGTTAAATCCGGACGTTTCGTTACCCTCTTCTTCGGCATGGGACTTACCCACACCCTTGGAAGAAACCACAACATTGACGCCGGTATCAACTTCATCCGTGACTTAAACGACTACACCAAAGCAACCCTTATTGCAATGCGCGGTCACTACAACGTCACCGGAGCAGGACAGGTTCTCGGCTGGCAGTTCGGATTCCCGTACGCATGCGACTTATCCAGACTCACCATGGCACGCCACAACCCGGGAGAGACCACTTCTGTTGACTTACTCGTCCGCCACGAAGTTGATGCATGCGTTGTCATTGCATCTGATCTTGTAGCACACTTCCCGTTCGAAGCATCCAGAACCATGGCACACATCCCGACCATCTCCATTGACCCGCACATCAGCATGTCAACCGAGTTATCCGACTTACACATCCCGGTCGCAATCGTCGGTGTTGAAGTCGGCGGATGCTGCTACCGTATGGATAACGTTCCAATCGAGACCCGCAAGTGTATCGATGCACCTGAAGGCGTCATGGAAGATGAAGAACTCTTCAACCGCATCCACAAGAGAGTTGACGAGATTCTTGAAGAAGCAGGATGCAAAGATGCATCTGAATACATCGCCAAACTCGAGTCCGGCGAAATTGCCGACCCGATTCCGAACAGAGCTGTTCCGGAGGAGATCTAACTATGTCTGAAATGATTATCAAAAACGGACACGTCTTCGATGCTGTCTCCGGATTAAAAGGAGATGTCGCAGATGTATGTATCAAAGACGGCAAGATTGTTGACAAAGTCAGCAGCTCTGCAACCGTCATCGATGCAGCCGGCAAAACCGTCATGGCAGGAGCAGTTGATGTCCACACCCACGTTGCAGGACCGAAAGTCAACCTCGGCCGCTGGTCCAGACCGGAAGACAAATTCCGCCTTGGCGAGCGCTGCTCTGCAAAACTGAACCCGAACACCCATATTGAGGGTGGTTTCTCTGTACCTACTGTCTTCAAGACCGGATACGAATACGCCCGTATGGGATTCGCATTCCTCGATGAAGCAGCAATGCCGCCGCTCTACGCACGCCACGTGCACGAAGAAATCCGCGACACGCCGATTCAGGACCAGGCAGCACTTCCGGTGTTTGGAAACAACTGGTTCATGTTCGAGTACCTCAAAAACGACGAAATCGACAATGCGGCAGCATATGTTGCATGGATTCTCCGTCAGACCAAAGGATACGGTATCAAGTGCGTCAACCCGGGAGGATCCGAAGCATGGGGCTGGGGTCTGAACTGTATGACCGTCAACGACCCGGTTCCGTACTTTGAAATTACTCCGGCAGAGATTATCAAAGGTCTTATCAAGACCAATGAATACCTCAGACTCCCGCACTGTGTCCACCTGCACTCAAACAACCTCGGAAACCCGGGCAACTACACTACTACCCTCGATTCCTTAAAGATTGCAGAAGGCATCAAGCCGGTCAACGACTTCGGCCGTGAATCCGTTCTTCACCACACCCACTTACAGTTCCACGCCTACGGCGGAACCACCTGGGCAGACTTCGAGTCCAAGTCCAAGGAAATCATGGACTACATCAACAAGCAGAAGAACATCACCTTCGATACCGGTAACGTCACCCTTGACGAAACCACGACCATGACCGCAGACGGTCCGTTTGAGTACCACTTAAGCGCACTCAACCACCTGAAGTGGGCAAACGTCGATGTCGAACTTGAAACCGCTGCAGGAGTTGTCCCGTACATCTACGGCAAGAACGTCAAAGTCTGCGAAATGCAGTGGGCAATCGGTCTTGAACTCGCATTATACTCCAAAGACATGATGCGGACCATGATTACCACCGACCACCCGAACGCAGGTCCGTTCACCAGATACCCGCGTGTATATGCATGGTTAATGGACAAACAGTACCGTGACGCACAGCTTGACTCCTTCAAGTGGGCAGAAAAGGTCCGTGCAGGCACCACTCTTGCAGAAATCGACCGTGAGATTTCTCTGTTTGAACTCTCCCAGATGACCCGTGCCGCACCGGCAAAAGTCCTTGGTCTCAAAGACTTCGGAGGACTTGCAAAAGGTCAGAACGGCAACGTTGCTGTCTACGACATCAACCCGGACAACATGCCGAAAGGACTTGAGCTTGAAGACAAACTCTCCAAGTGCGCATACTTCATTAAAGACGGTGTCAAAGTCGTTGAAGACGGTGTTGTTCTTGAAGCAAACCCGGTCACCAAGGAAACCTACTGGGTCGACTGCAAGATTCCGGAGACCAAACAGGTCCTTCACGATATCAACGAGAAGTTCCTTAAATATTACTCCGTCAACCTCGGCAACTATGATGTTATTCACCACTACGTGCCGCATCCGCATGTCATTGAAATCGAGGGGTACTAACTATGGAAACTGTAACTGTAACCTTAAAGAAAGTACCGGGACTTTTCCTTGAATGCGACAGCATCACCCCGGACAAGTTCGCCGGTAAATCCGCTGCAGAAATTGCAGAGCTTCCGTGCGCACAGGGCAAGGCAAACTACAAGCTCGGCGACTGGTTCGAGATTGCAGGCAACGCTGCAGCATCCGCAGCCGACACTAAAATTGTTGTCGGCGGCAAGGGAACTGACAAATGCAAGTACATCGGTGCATGGATGAAAGCAGGCGAAGTCGTTGTCAACGGCTCCACTGATATGTTCACCGGCGCCTGGATGGAAGGCGGAAAGCTTACCATCAAAGGCGATGTCCGCTCCTTCTCTGCACTTCAGATGAAAGGCGGCGAAATGCTCATCGAAGGCCGTGCATGGAACTACCTTGCAGCAGCCTACCGCGGCGACTGGAGAGGTATGCAGGGCGGAACCATCCGCGTCAAGGGCGACGTCGGTTCCGACCTGTGTACGTTCATGAACGGCGGAACCGTCATTGTCGAGGGTAACGCAGATATCCATGTCGGTACCCATGCTGAAGGCGGAACCATTATCATCAAAGGCAAAGCACACCGCCGTGTCGGTGGTCAGATGGTCAAGGGAGAAATCTATGTCTTCCACGGCTGCGATGTCATGATGCCAGGCTATAGAAAGATCGAAGAAAGAGAGATTGAAGTCGACGGCGAGAAGCACTTATTCAATGTGTTCATCGGCGATCTTGGCGAACGCCACTCCAAGAGCAAGGGACAGACCATCTACGGTCACATCTACACTCTTGTAGAATAAATATCTCCTCTCTTTTTTTATCTTTTTTCTTTCTTCAAAATGAAAACAGTTATTGCCCGAGCAGCCGTTTAATCTGCGCCTCGCGTGCCCGTTCTTTTTCTTTTAATCCCGCAATATCAGTCGTGCCGTCTTCGCGGTACGCAAAAAAGAGCAGCCTAAGAAAATCCGAGGTGGAATCCATTACCTCGCGTTTAAACCGGACTTCGACCGTGTCATCGCCGGCAAATCCTTTTATCGAAAACCAGCCGGGTTTTTCAAAATTATAGTAGCCGTCGCCGAGTCCGGGCACGGTTTCCACGCGGCCGAAGTGTTTCAGGTATTCGAAGAACCCTGTCGTTAACGGTTCGCTTACCTGATATTCTTTCATATATGATCCGTCGGCGCATGATTTGTGCTGAATTGAGCTAACGAGCCGCATTATGTGCAATCTCCCGCAGCGCCGCAGCTGCTTTCTCTATTTCATCATCAGTAGTGAGCGCCGAAAGACTGAGGCGCAGCGAGCCTGCCCCGCCGTCTATGGCATTATGCACAAGCGGCGCACAGTGAAGCCCGGTCCGCGTAATTACGCCGTATCGGTGGGCTAACATAAATCCAACGTCATCATTACTGAGCCCGCGGATATTGCAGGAAATCACCGGCACTTCCGGGCTTTCATAATATATCTCGATATTTGGTTCCTCTTTCAGTCCGGCGATGAGTTTTGCGCTCTGCCGGCTCCCCTGTTCGTGAATTGCATCGAGCCCGCGGCTCTGAATGTAATCTATCCCCGCCCCGAGCGCCGCAAGACCGACATAATTTTGTGTCCCGGTTTCATATTTGTCCGGCATTTCAGACGGCTGCAGCAGTTCCCGGGAGTATGAACCGGTCCCGCCGAAACGTGTCGGCGCGATTTCATCGGGATTCGACAAAACAAAGCCGCCCGTTCCAGGAATGCCGAATAATGCCTTGTGCCCGGTAAACACATAGGCATCCGCGCCCAGACGGGCGAAATCTATGGGCAGATGTCCTGCACTCTGCGCGCCGTCAACGATGAGAAAAATCCCGTGTTCCTGGCATATTTTTGCAATTTCAGGGACATTCTGGACCGAACCGAGTACATTGGACGCATGGCTCATAACAAGCAGTTTTGTATCGCCCCTGATAGCATTCAGAACTGATTCCGGCGTGATTTTGCCGCCCAATTGCGCCGCGATGCTTATTTTACATGTTCCTGCTCTTTGCAGTTCAAAAAGCGGTCGAAGCACCGAGTTATGGTCAAGTTCGGTCGTCACCGCGTGACAGTTCGGGTGGGCGCGGATAAATCCTGCAATCAGAATGTTAAGCGCGTCCGTTGCATTGTGGGTAAAACAGACGTCTTCCTGCGGAGCGTGCAAAAGGGACGCGATTTTGTCGCGTGTCTCTGTGATGTAGTCGCGCCCCTGTGTTGATGCTGTCCGGCCCGAGCCAAATGGCGGCATCAAAAGCGCTTCGCTTATTGCAGCGCTGACAGAGGCCGGCTTCGGCCAGGTTGTTGCGGCGTTGTTGAGATAGATTATGGATTTCATTTATGTGTCTCTTTTTCTGATTTCTACTGAATATTTTTGATACATGAATCAGTTTTGTTCAATAGAAAAAAAGACCGCGGTGTTACACCGCGTATGCATTGGATGGGTTATATCCTTCAACGCCAAGTTCTTTTACCTGTTTAATGACTTTCTGACGGAAATATTCAAACTGTTCATCATCGAGCTGCTCCGGGAGCATCTGGTTTGACGCCATGGTTCTGAAAATCCAGTAAATCATCCGGTCTACCACGGTAACCACATCGTCTTCGGACTTGGCGATGAAAAACGTCCGGCCGATTTTCGGATGTCTGCCGCGTCTTCCGCCAAGCGTGATTAAGTAACGGGGTTCGTCGAAGTTGATGTAATGGAAAGGGCATGCCCAGACGCAGAATCCGCAGAGCATACAGCTTTTCTGGTTCATGACGATTTTGCCGTTGGTAATCAGGATGGCTTTTTCCCGGCAGTAGAAGGTACAGGTGCCGCATCCGGTGCAAAGACCCATGTTGCGGATTGGTTTACGCAGTCCGGTAATGCCGATTTCATTCAGCCGCTCGCTGGTGCAGCCATTGGGGCAGGCGGAAACGGCGATTCGGACCTTGCAGGGCATTTCCTTGCCGAAGAATTTCTCATCCAGTTTTTTTGCAAGGGACATGGAGTCGATGACCGCATATTTACAGTGCTGCGTGCCAAGACATGCCGTTACGTTCACGACTTCCGCGCGTTCCGCGCCGATGGGTGTGCCGTTGTTTGCAAGCGATTTTGCCATGGCGTTTAGGTATTCGTGTTTGACATGGAGGAGTTCCACCGTCTGGCGTGCGGTGAAATGGACATCTGCAACTTCATACCTGCGCGCAATGCGGCCGATGCCTGATAGCTGGTCGGGAGTCATCATCCCGGCGGGCGCCCGCAGGCGCACGATATAGTAATCGGGGTCTGTTTCGGGGATGATTCCTCCTTTGAGGTAGTTTTCTTCATCCCGCAGGCGGTTGGATTTCTTTTTTCTCGGCATAGTATATTCTCATTAGGAGGGAGTGATATTAAGGGTTTGGATTGGGGATGTTTTGCATTATCTGCTTTGTTCAGGTGTATGCAAAACATTTATCCTGCGTACTAAAAATCTCTCTCATCTCAAAACAACCTCTTCCTGACATTTTATATAGATTACGGTAAATATAATTAATACAACATGACACAGAACTCAGAATACATGGAAGCCTTCTTCGGCGTCGAACTTTACAAAAAGTTCGAAGACTGCCTCGGTGACCTGGAAAATATCGAAGAAGACTTAAAAGGCATCTCCAAGGAAGTTGCCCGTCTCGGCGGCGAACTTGACAAAGAAGACCGCCTCGGCACCGCACGTGAAATGCGCGCGGCAATCTATGAGTCCGCGCAGCAGGTAAAAGACACCCGCACCTTCCTGCAGTTCTATTTCTCGCAGAAAGAGGAACTCTCGCAGCTTATTCTCGAGCGCGACGCATACATGCTTTTGCATGAAATCTATCAGTGGGATTTCCATGATGTCCGCGATCTGCGCGGTTTCCTGCGTGAATTCAAGCAGGTCTGCAAAACCATCGGCTACCGCGTGGAAGACCTTATCGACTTTAACCACATGACCTCCCACCCGGTTCCTGAAGATGTCAAACTCTATCCGGTCTGTGCAATCGACCGCCATGACTATTGTCTTTGCGGTCCGGACTTTGATGACAT
This sequence comes from Methanocorpusculum sp., assembly GCA_029987245.1. Taxonomy (GTDB): domain Archaea; phylum Halobacteriota; class Methanomicrobia; order Methanomicrobiales; family Methanocorpusculaceae; genus Methanocorpusculum. The sequence goes on from DALTWG010000020.1 coordinate 7,818, forward strand.
CATGTATATTGATGAAATCCGCGAGGAACTGGAAGAAAACGGTGGAAAGCCGCCAAAGCACCACCACAGAAAATAATACTTTTTTTATGACCTTTGACCCCTGTGAAATCCGGGCGGATTTTCCTGTCCTTGAACACATCATCTATCTCGACAGCGCCGCGACATCGCTTTCGCCCCGTCAGGTAATCGAGGCGCAGTCAGACGCCGAGTATCATTTCCGCGCCAACGTCGGTCGCGGTGTGCACCGCCTGGGGCGCCTTGCGACGCACAAATTTGAAGCGTCGCGTGCTGAAATCGCCGCCTTTTTCGGCGGCGCTTCGGGAACACTCGCCTTTACCCGCAACACGACCGAAGGCATCAACATTATTGCAAACGGCCTCGACTGGAAGCCCTCTGACCGCGTAATCGTGCCCCTTCAGGAGCACCACTCCAACATCCTGCCCTGGTTTTCCTTGAAGGAACAGGGCAGAATTGCGGGCGTTGATGTCATCGGGGGCACGGAAGGATGCATCCGCACTGAAGACATCGAGGCCGCGATAACGGATGATACCCGCCTCGTTGCGGTCGGTCATGCCTCAAATGTGTTTGGTACCATTGCGCCGGTAAAAGAAATCGCCGCGCTCTGCCGCAAAAACGACCTGCTGTTTCTTGTCGACGGCGCCCAGACCGCGCCGCATCTGCCAATCGACCTCGCGGATATCGGATGCGACTATTTTTGTTTCTCCGGGCATAAAATGCTCGGACCCACCGGCATCGGCGGCATGTGGATTAAGGCGGGCTCGCCGATGCCAAAGCCCGCGTTTTGCGGCGGCGGCATGGTTGGAAAAGTTACCGGTCAGACCTTTACGACAGCAGGAGGCGCCGCGCAGTATGAAGCAGGAACACCTGATATTATCGGTGCAATCGGGCTTTGCGAGGCGACGCGCTACCTGTCCCGTCTCGGAATGGAAAACGTCGCCCGCCACAGCGAGTCGCTTGCAAAACAGGCGGTCCGCGGGCTTGCAGAAATTTCCGGCGTACAGGTAACGACGCCTGCGTCCGGGCATCTTACCGGCGCGGTTTCTTTCACTGTTGACGGAGTGCACCCGCACGAAGTTGCGTATTTCCTTGATGAAGCCGCAGCTATTATGGTCCGCTCCGGCGAACACTGCTGTCAGCCGCTGATGCACAAACTTTTCCCGAACGGAAATGGCGGCGGCACGGTTAGAGCAAGTGCTTACTGCTACAACACGGAAGATGATATCGAGATGCTCGTTGCAACGGTTGAAGAAATTGCCGGGATGGTAAAATAAGAAGGAGACAGGAAAATGATGGATGAAAAACCGGTTCAGATTATTGTTAACGGGCGTGCGACACTTACATTGATGACGCACGCGGAAAATAAGATAGAACTTGTCCTCGGGGCGCTTCTTACTGAAAAGGTCATTGAGTCAATGGGTGATATCGAATCATTTCTTGAAGAGGAAACGCAGGTAAGTGTGGTGACGAAAAATCCCTACTCGATTCTGCTTTCGCGAAAAACTGTCCTCGCCGGCTGCGGGGGCGCCTCTTCGTTTCTTGATGCAGGGAAGCTGAATAAAGTTGAGACGCGCTTTACCCTTGGCGCTGATAGAATAAAAGCCGCCGCGAAAGAGATTGCTGCATCCTGCTGGTTTGCCGGCGGCATTTTCGATGCAGATGGAAAGCTTCTTGCCGCGGCAGAGGATATTACATCGCAGAATGTCTTTGATCGCCTTATCGGATTCTGTCTTCTGCAAAAAATTTCTCCGGCTGGCTGCTTTATTGTGCTGAAAGGCAACGCCGGCGTGGAAACGATGCGCAAAGCAATTATTGCCGGCGTTTCATGTGTCGGTGTTTTCGGTGAGGTTACGCGCGCGGCGGCTGATGCGGCTGATGATGCCGGGTTGCGGCTTTTCCTCTTCTGATTTTTTTGCACGGCGCCTGTTTTTTTTACCCTGCGCGGTTGCTGTTATTATATATAAATTACACACAATGTTTTAAATATAATGTTTTTAAAAAAGTTAAGTGAAATTTATAATATAAATACTTGCTCACGACATTTTAAATATTTTAACCGCCAATATTGTTTTTGCATGACAGACTCAAATGAGAAAAAAGGCATTGGCTATTTCCTCAAAAAGCCATGGGTCGCCGGAGCAATCATCGGACTTGGCGCAGCCCTTGTCCAGTGGCTCTTCTACCTTGGCGCACAGGGTAAGGGCCCGGTTGCCTACGGTTTCTGTGTTGCGTGCCACACACGCGACTTAATTGACGCAGTTGTAAACGACATCTTTGGAACCTCGCTTTTCGTTGCCCCGCTTTCCAAAGCAGCAGCTATTTCGGAGACGGCCTACATCCCGGTCTTAACCATCATCGGCGTACTTCTTGGAGCACTTTTTGCAGCACTTGCATACAAGGAATTCAGAGTAAAGAAAGCTTCCGCCGGCGCATGTGTAAAATACGGACTCGGCGGATTCTTTTTCATGATCTGTGCCCTTCTTATGGGTGCCTGTCCTTACAGAATTGCCCTTCGTATCGGCTACGGCGACATGGTCGCTCTGATAGGACTTATTGCCATCATCATCGGCGTCTTCATCGGTGTGAAGATTGCCTTAAAGAAAATGGGAGGCAAGTAATCATGGAAGGACTTGTATGGATTGTGCCGTTAGCGACATTAGTCCTTGGACTTATTATCGGCTGGCTCGGGCAGCGTTCCGGATTTTGTTCCATCGGCGGTATCCGCGACTTCATCCTCTTCAGACAGACACGCCTGCTGAAAGGATTCATCGCTTTGATTGTATCTGCATTTGTCTTCTACCTCCTCGGCTGGTTATTATGCTCCGAAGCGTACGGAGACTTCTTCTATGTCGTCAGCAAAGGATTTGCAGCAATCGGCGGCGCACCGGCAGGAATTTCCATCACCGCAACCGTTATCTGCATGGTTGCCGGCGGTATTGTTGTCGGTATCATTGGAACCCTTCTTGGTGGATGCCCGCTGCGCCAGCTTGTAATGACATCGGAAGGAAACATCAAATCAGGATTTTTCTTCATCGGCCTCCTGCTTGGCGCAGTGGTATTTTCCGCGTTCTTTGTCGGCGGACCGGAACTGGTGAAATCCTTCTTCGCGCTCATAGGAATCTAAGGTGAACAAAAATGAATCTTGACATAACCGGAAAAGTATGCCCATTTTGCGTGCTTGAAGTTGACAAGGCATTAAAGACGATTTCCCCGGGTGAATCTCTTGTTGTAACCTGCGACCACACACCCGCGGCCACCGCATCCATTCCCGAATACTGCGGGATTAAAAAACTGAACTGCATTGTAAACAAAATCGAATCAGGACTGTGGGAACTTACCATCTCTAAGAACTGAGAACACTAATAGTACTATGATTCCTGACTTTCGTGAAGAGTCCTGCACGTACCTGATGCTGAGACTCAAAGTCGCCTTGAAAAAGGTGGATGGAAAGTTCAGTTTCCTTGGTACTGCTGCCCAGGTAAAAACTGTAACCGGCGGTTTTGAAAAATCCGCCTGGCAGGTTGCGGTTGAAGACCGCGATGAGGAGGATACCTATCTCATAACTCTCATCGAAAAAAAAAACCAAAACACCTCAATAACCGGATGAAACCATGTTAAACAATATTGATTTAGACCAGGTAAAACAGTACGAAGCCGAGATTAAGGCTGACGACAATGAAGCATTATTTACGACCAAAATGACCGGCGAGTGGCAGTTTGAAGAACCCGGTCCGCAGTTTGTAGCATTTGCCAAGACCGACAAGGGACCGCACAAATTTGCCCTTACCCACCCGAACTTTGAAAAGCTCGGTGATTACCCGTCACCCATGGCATTTGGTCTGTTCTGGATTTGCGGATGTGCATCCGCCACCTTCATGACCGCGGCAGCCAAAAACGGCATTAAAATTGACGCACTCACCACCGACATCGAATCCGATCTTGACTACCATGCCCAGTTCAAGCTCGGCGACCAGCCGTTAGTCGGTGCATTTCGTATCACCTTTAATGTGAAATCCGAGCAGGCAACCGATGAGCAGATTGAAATGCTTAGGCAGGCTGCATTAAACGGCTGCATGGCAATGTACACCGTAAAGACTGCAATTCCGTTAACTGTTACTGCAAAAAGAGCGTAAGCTCTTTTTCCAGCCTGTTTTTTTTCTTTTCGAAGTGATACAGATGATACAAGTGAATAGGGTAAGTTCTCTAAAATCCGCACGATGAAACGCTGGCGGTTGCTGTAACACACAAAAACCTGCCGCTTGCCGGTATCTGCAAAGAAATTGGCATCCGCCCTCTATAAAACCTCTTTTTAGACGTATTCAGCCGGATGTAACACAAAGCCGTGCTCTGCAATCTCCGAAACCTCAACCAGCCGGCAGATACCTGCAATATCTCTGTACTCTCCGCCGCGCAGCAGATATTTTGTGCAGCCGAAGAGTTTTGGCACCTCCATCATCTCGGCAATGTATTCCTTGAGATTTTTATAGGACGCGAGCAACTCGTCGCGGCTCTGTGCAAACGCCTCTTTGTATTCGTCGTCTGAAAGAGCAGTTAAGAGACTTCCGAAAATGGACGCGCGATACGTTTTCATATCTTTTTGCGCGGCAAAGAATTTTGCATCACCGCGGACCTTTTTCATATTGCGGTTGATGTAGCGCACCAGTTTTTTCAGGAAATTCATGTCGGGGAATTCGGACTGCAGCGTCCACTGCGCGCCGCCTTCAACCAGCGCGCGCCCGAAGAAGTTCTGGTCAAAGCGTTTCTGCGCATCCCAGATCATATCCGCAAGCCGAACCGGCTCTTCAATGCAGTATTTGTAGAAAAGCGCCGACGCTTCATCCGTATTTTCCGAGGCAAGATACCCTATTGCTTTGAGAATATTTTCCTGCGCCTCGGTGAAATACACCGCCGGTTTGAAAAAATGCGGGTTGATGAAAAGAATTTTGCCGCAGAACTCCTCGGGGTCTCTAAGTCCGCAGTAGGCAGGAGTTACGCCAGTTCTGGTAAAAATTGCCACCGCGCCGGAGGATAGTTTCTGGCGCAGGAGTTTTTCAAAATCAGGGAGATTTGCTGCAGGCTCGAAGGGTGTGTAGCGGTTTGTATCGATGTGCATGATTACCATGTACTCATTGATTTCAAAAGAATAAGAGACTTTGGAAAGGAGAACAATCAACGAAAGACTATAACATGTTATAAAACCAACAATTACACATACAATGGCAAAAAGTGTAAGTCTGCATCGATACAGCCAGATAGCCGCCGTCCTTGTCAAATACGGATTCGGCTACTATGTCAACGCGCTTCTCCCCGGCTTTCGATTCCGCAACAGAACCCGCCCCGTAGACGACATAGACTCCTATTCCACCTTTGCAAGAATCCGCATGGCGCTTGAAGAGCTGGGGCCGACCTTTGTCAAATTCGGTCAGTTAATGAGTACCAGAACCGAACTCTTCCCCGCAGAACTCATTGATGAGCTCTGCAAACTCCAGGACAGAGTTGGCGTTGTGCCTTTTGATGAAATTATACCAACCCTTGACAGATACATCCCCGACTGGCGCGACATCCTTACCTCCGTCGACCCCAAACCCATGGCCGCGGCATCTATTTCCCAGGTGTACCGCGCGGTCATGCAGGACGGGACGGTCATGGCATTCAAAGTGCAGCGGCCCAATATCAGCGAACGCATTGAACAGGATATCATCCTGCTTCGCAACATCGCCGGCATTATTGAAGACAGAATGCCCGAACTGCGCATGTACAATCCGGTATCTCTTGTGGATGATTTTGCCGCCCAGATACGCAAAGAACTTGACTTCACCCGCGATGGAATGAATGCCGAGCGTATTGCAAGAAATATGCGTGAATCCGGTCTCCCCCGCATAAAAATACCGAAAATATACTGGGAATTCTCCGGAAGAGAACTTCTTGCCATGGAATTTGTGCAGGGGTGCAGAGGAGACGACCTTGATACCATCACCTCCCGCGGCATCGACCCCAAAGAGCTGGCCTCCATCGGTCTTCGCGCTTTCATGATACAGATTTTCAAGGACGGGTTCTACCACGGCGACCCGCACGCAGGAAATATCCGTATCTCCCCGACCGGTGAAATTATCTTCCTTGATTTCGGCGTCTGCGGCGTGTTAATGAAAGATATGCGCAACAAGTTCATTGAACTGCTTTTGGCGCTTCTTTCCGCGGATACGGACATGACAATCCGCTGCATCAAAAATCTCGGAGTGAACATCCCGTCATCAGGCATGGATGATTTCAGAGCCGAACTCTATCTCGCCCTGCGGGACTACAAGGAAATGGGAGCAAATGTGAATTTCTCCGGCCTTCTTGGCTCTGTTCAAAATCTTTTCCAGCAGAACAGTATCAGAATTCCGCCCAATATTATGCAGCTTTTGAAGGCTCTCATGCTTGTTGCAAATGTTGCTTTCACGCTTGACCCGGAACTTGCGTTTGCCGATGAGGTTGAGCCGTTTTTGAAGCAGATTATGGCGGATGAACTGAAGAATCCGCTTAATATCGAAAAGAAGCTTCTCGAAGCAAAGATGAAAATCGAGGATATCGCCGCGGTGCCGAAGAAAATCAATTCGGTGCTTGAAATGGCGTCCGAGGGCAAACTAAAGATTGATATCGAGGCGAAGGCGGTTACGCAGTTAAGCGACACCATTAAGGGTTCGGTGGACAAAATCGTCATAGGTCTTTTAATGGCGTCGATTGTGGTCGGTCTGTCGCTTGTTATGATGAATCAGAGCTTTACGCTGGAGTTCTTCCCGATTATTGCATACCTTGTTGCGGTAGTGATTATTATAGTTGTAATTTTGGGTATGTGGTCACGGATGAAGAGAAGCAAAAGGCTTTGAAAAAAGAGTATTTTTTTATTTCCTTCCCGGCATATAACTCAGTATATCCCACGCAAGCGACTCCGCCTTATGCTCATTAGTCATCATCGTATCAAGCCTGTTTGCTCCCGGGACCTCGATGGTGTCGGCAATATCCTGAATGAACATATCAACCACATCCTTATAGAGCTGCCAGGTGCCAAACGACGTAGACTCATACCCCCATGCCTTCATAAGAGCACCCGCCGGACCGCTCACCGGACGCGAGCCGATAAAAGGACTCACCGCAACACAGAATTTGTCTGCAAGCGCCTCGCGGATGCCGGCGCATTCAAGAATCGGACTGATGCTCGTCACCGGATTTGAGGGGCCGATAATTACTCCGTCCGCCTCTTTAATTGCAGCAACCGCCTCCGGCGTTGCGCAAAGCGGACTGCCGTCAGCGGTTTTTCTCACAAGCCCCTTGATTGGCACATTGCCGCGCCTGCCGACCCAGTACTCCTGATAATGCATGAGAGAATCATCCTCACAGACGACATACGATGTCACCTGCTGGTTGCTCATCGGAAGAATCGATGCACGGATGCCAAGGTGCTCTGTAATATGGCGCGTTGCCCCGGTAAGCGTCTTTCCCTCGTTCATTAAAACCGTGCGCACCGTATTTACCGCGCGGTCCCGCTCGCCAAGCGGCAGCCGCTCTTCGTAGCCGAGTTTTTTCATCGCATTGTAGATGTCAAGGGAATCACCCCTGATGCCCCACCAGGTATCTGTGTTTAGCAGACCGGCAAAAAGATACGTAACCGTGTCTACATCGGGGGAAATATACAGGCCCGACTGGCGCATGTCCTCGCCTGTGTTGACAATAACGTTAATTTCTTCATCACGCAGAATCTGGCGCAGACCCCGGATGAGTTTCGGAGTCCCGGTACCGCCGGAAAGTACTGTAATCATACCATAGAATTTGGCGCGGAAAATATTAGTGTGTATCTACTGATACAAAGCAGACGGAAAAATTATTGATTCTTCTTTCGCAGTTTTTCATGGAGCGCTGCAATACGTATCTTTGCCGCGCGCGTCTCTTCTTCGTTTATCGAAAAAGAAAGCGTCAGAATATCCCCGGTTTTGACGCCTGCGGGAAGCTCTGCTAAAGGAAACGTGCCAAGCGGTTCTTCGCCGTCTTCCTTTCGCAAAAGGAGGGAAGCCTTTCCCGCTTCAATTTCATCCACCGTTGCAAGCAGCGTCATGCACTGACCTTTTTCCCGTCGCCGGTTACAAATTCGCGCGCAGCGTCATTTGAAAGACCGTTTTCGGTCTGCACCGAATAAGATTTACCGTCGGTGCTGACAACAATCGTCCCGTCGATATCCGTGCGGTACAATATATTCGAGTATTTAATCAGCCGCTTTAACGCATCCTTGTGCGGATGCCCGTATTCATTGCCGCCGCCGACACTCATTACGTATGTTCCCGGATTTACCTTTTTCAGGAATGCATCAGACGACGAGGAGTAACTTCCGTGGTGACCGACTTTGAGCACATCAGCCGAAATATCCGCACCCGTAGACAGGATGTAATCTTCCGTTGCTGTAGTTGCATCGCCCGTCAGGACATAGGATACATCGCCGTACGTGATTTTTAAGACAATCGAGTTCTCGTTCACATCAGAGGTCAGGTCCTTGTCCGGCGACAAAACGTTGATGGTAACCCCGTCCCAGGGTGAATCAATCGTCTTTCCGGCATAGACTACTTTGTATGCAATATTGTTGTCATCGATATACTGCATTAATTTTTCATAGGTGGCAGACGTATGCTCAAATCCGTTGTCATAGAATGTGCCGACCTTGTATTCGGACAACACCGTCTTTGCAGAGCCGATATGGTCATAATCCTGATGCGTAACCAGCAGAAACTCCAGTTTTTTCACGCCGAGACTGTCGAGATAGCCGGTAATTGCCGCGGATGAATCAACATCATCCTTCTGCGTGGACTTGCCTGCATCGACCATGGCATATTTGCCGTCTTTGGACAGCAGTATCGCATCACCCTGACCGATATTGATGACATGCATTGAAAACGCTGATTCATCGGTAATCAGCGTTGAAGAAGGACCGGAATGTGTTGAGCCGCCGAAGCCGGGAATCGAAATGCCGAGCCCGTCAAAAAGACCGGCAGCCCCGCCGCCGCCGAAAATCGCCACTAAAATGACGACAATAATGCCGACTGCAAGAGATGTCAGCTTCTTCTGGTTTTTCTTAGAGACTTTTTTCTTCGCCATACTTAAGGCTACTATTTTGTTTCGGGAATATATAAACCTTGACAAGTATGCCGGAAGCAGCACCGGTGCAGTCTTTGGCATTATCACAACTCTTATTACATCCGGGAGACAATATGTAGGGTGCTAACGTATGTCATGCTAAAGTATGCCATACAGCAAAGGACCGTACAATGTTTTGGAATGAAAAACTTGAGACGCTCAAAGGTCCGGCGCTTGCCGAACTTCAGCTGAAAAAACTGAGGAAAACCCTCGTCCTGTCCCAGAACATTCCGTTCTACAAACGGATGTTCAACAACGCAGGACTCAAAGTCGATGATATAAAAACCCTTGAAGATATACGCAAAATCCCGCTTACCAACAAGCCCGACCTCCGCGAAGGATATCCGTTCGGATTTCTGGCCGTGCCGATGAATCAGGTGAACCGGATTCACACGACGTCGGGCACCACCGGCAAACCGACGGTTGCCGCTTATACGAAAAACGACCTTGAAGCATGGTCGGACATGCTTGCAAGAAACTTTACCATGGTTGGCCTCAAAGCAGGCGACATTTTCCAGAATGCGGCAAATTATTCCTTGTTTACCGGCGGACTCGGCATCCACATGGGTGCGGAAAAAATCGGCTGCGCAGTGCTTCCCTCCGGTACCGGCAACACGAAACGCCAGATAGAAATGATTCAGGATTTCGGCGTAAATGCCCTGCACTGCACACCAAGCTACGCCATGCACTTAACCGAAGTTGCAGAAGAAATGGGCGCTGATTTATCATCGCTTCGAGTCGGCTGTTTCGGCGCTGAAGCATGGTCGGAAAATATGCGTCGGGATTTGCAGAACCGTCTTGGTGTAAAAGCATACGACAGTTACGGCATGAGCGAACTCTTTGGTCCCGGAGTTGCGTTCGAATGCGAGGAGCAGAACGGTCTGCACATCTGGCATGACAATTACCTGGTGGAAATCATCGACCCCGAGACCGGGGAAAACCTTGCGCCGGGCGAAAAAGGTGAAATGGTTGTAACGCCGCTCTGCAAAGAGGCAATGCCGCTTCTGCGCTACAGAACTCATGATATTACCATGCTGATGGATGATGAGTGTACCTGCGGCAGAGGCCAGAAGATTGCGCGCCTTACCGGCAGAAGCGATGACATGTTAACGATTCGGGGCATCAATGTCTTCCCGAGCCAGATTGAGCATGTGCTCAAAACCATCCCCGAAGTCGGTGACCAATACATGGTTTACATTGACAGAATCAACCACCTGGACGAAATGAGCATTGATGTGGAGATGAACAAAGCAACCTTCTCCGGTGAACTCTTCGACCTTGCGCGCCTCCAGCAAAAAATTACCGTCGCCCTGAAAGAAAAGCTCACGGTAAGAGCAAAGGTGAACCTTGTTGAACCGGGCTCGCTTCCGCGCTTCGAAGGAAAAGCAAAGCATGTTGTCGACAGACGTGTAATCTAACACCACGCAGCCGGACAATACAAACATAGAAACATACAGACATACAAACATACAAGCATAGAAAGCATACAAGTATACAGACAATAGAAGGCTGTCCAATGAAATATTTCAATGAAAAAATCGAGACAATGTCCAAAGCGGACACCGAGGCACTCCAGTATCAGGAGTTAAAGACCTTAGTCACCAGGCTGTATAAAACGTCTCCCTTCTACTCCCGGAAAATGAAAGAGGCAGGTGTCATGCCTGCTGATATCAAATCCATCGCCGACATTTCCCGCCTGCCGTTTATGAAAAAGGCCGACCTGCGCGACAACTACCCCGACGGGCTGGTGTGCGTGCCGCGTGAAGACCTGGTACGGTTCCATGTTTCCTCCGGCACCACCGGCAAGCCTACGGTGGTCGCCTACACGCAAAACGATGTAGATATGTGGAGCGAGGCGGTTGCCCGTTCGCTTACGGCATGCGGCGTCGGTAAAAAAGACACGATTCAGATCTGTTACGGCTATGGTCTTTTCACCGGAGGGCTGGGACTGCATTACGGCGGGGAAAAACTCGGTGCAACGGTAATTCCTGCTTCAACCGGCAATACCGAGCGCCAGATTGAGTTAATCCAGGATTTGAAGACAACAGTCGTGGCAGGTACTCCATCGTATTTTATCCACATGATGGATGTTGCAGAGAAAATGGGCGTGGACCTGTGCAAAGACACGCTGCTTCGCACAGCGGTGTTAGGCGCCGAGCCGTGGACCGATGATATGCGTCGGTATATCTTTGAGAAATCCGGCATAGATGCATACAATATCTTCGGCACCTCGGAACTTTCCGGTCCGATGTTTTCCGACTGCGCCGAGCACAATGGCATGCATATCTGCTCGGATATTGCATACACGGAGATTATCGACCCGGAGACCGGAGAAAATCTTGCGCCGGGAGAAAAGGGCGAACTCACGATTACGGTTCTGAAAAAGGAGGCAATACCTATGGTCCGGTACCGTATCGGGGATATCACGTCCATTCTTGAAGGCGACTGCCCCTGCGGCAGAACGTCTCCGAGAATCGACCGGTTGCAGGGAAGAGTTGATGACATGCTCATCATTCGGGGCATCAATGTGTTCCCGTCTGCGGTTGAGCATGCTCTGCTGAGAAATCCGTTCCTGACGAGTCACTTCATCATCGAGGTTTCGCGCCGCGGTCCGCTGGATGATATGCTCGTAAAAGTGGAGCTCAAGCCCGATGCAATGACTGACAGTGTAAACGGTCTTCTGGATATGCAGCGGATTACCGAGCGCGGTCTCCGTGACGCGCTGAATGTTTCGGCAAGAGTTGAGTTGTGCACTCCGAATTCCCTTCCGCGTTTTGAGGGTAAAGCAAAGCGCGTTATTGACAAGAGGTTATAATCATGACAGAAGAGTACATTATCAAGCAGTTATCCATTTTCTGCGAGAACAAGACCGGAAAACTTGCGGCTATTGCCAAGGTTTTCCTTGATATCGGGGTTTCTGTCCAGGCATTCAATATTGCCGAGGCAAATAATTTCGGTGTTGTGCGCGTGATTGTTGACAAACCGGAAACGGCGTTTGCGGAGTTTGCAAAGCAGAATTACGCGCTGCAGTACACGGATGTTCTTGCGGTGAGAATGGAAAATGTTCCCGGGGGTCTGTTCCATGTGGTAAAACTCCTCGGCGATTCCGGCATCAATATTGACTACGCATACACGTTCGGCAGTGCCGGTATCGATGCGTTAATCATTAAGATTGCAAATCCGCGCGATGCGGTGGAAAAGATTCAGAAACTTGGGCTGGAATTGCTTCCGGCAAAGGATTATACAATTTGAATTTCATTCCAATTCATTTCTTTTCTTTTCCCTTTTTCTCTTCCTGACCGCTTTCTTCAACTAAATAGGACAGGAGCATTTTCGTCCCTTCTTTGTCCAGATACTGGTTGTTGTTTCCGCATCTTGGCGACTGAATGCAAGCGGGACATCCTGTTTTGCATTTACATTCCGAAACCATTTTTTCTGCAAGGGAAATGATTTTGGGAAAGAGTTCCGCGGCTTTTTCCGCAAGTCCTATGCCGCCTTCGACGCCGTCGTAAATGAATACGGCAGGGCTTGCGGTGTCTGCGTGCATCGGGGTTGAAACGCCTCCGATATCGGCGCGGTCGGACAAAACAAAGACCGGCATTGCGGCAATGAGCGCATGTTCGGTGCCGTGCAGGGAACCGGCGATATTTTCCGGTGTCAGCGGCGCGGTTTCATCGAATGTTATCCAGCAGGCTTTTGTTTTAAACGTGCGCGCCGGATATTCCAGTTCTTTTGTTAAAACGACCTGGTCATATTCGATTACTGAATATCCGGTGATGTGCGTGGTCACCGTTACATCGCCGAAGTGCACAAGGAGATTTTTGTGCCGGACGGTTTTTTCGCGTGTGTTGACGCTAATGTCTGTGGTGGAAAGGGGGCGCGTACGGTAGTTTTCCGTGGTTTTAACCACATGGATGAAGCAGTTTTGCGCGTCCCGGTCAATTACCCGGTATTTTTCGCCCTGATGAAGAATTACCGCTCCGGGGTAGGCTTCCCGGTAGCTTTGTCCGTCGTCCATGGTCTCTAGTGTTGTGCCGTTGAGGCGCACGGACCAGGTTTTGCCGATATTGCCGAAATAGGTCAGTGTCTGCGCCGGATTTTCATGACCGCTGTAGACATAGCCTTTGCTTGTGCTTGCAACAAGGTGTTCGGCTTTTAGGGAGGCTATGATTTCATCTGCCGCCGGACCGAAAAATCTGCGGTCGCGTTCTGGCTTCCAGGGAATTTCAGCACAGGCGCAGATAAGATGCGAGCGCAGGATATAGGGGTTTTCAAGTCCTAAAATGGCTTCTTCAGCACCGGCGGAAAAGAATGCTTCGGGGTTGTTTACGTAAAAGCGGTCGATGGGGCTCATACCTGCAACAAAGGTGATTTCGGCATCCTGTCCTTTACGTCCGGCGCGTCCTGCCTGCTGCATAAACGAGGTCATTGAATCCGGAAAGCCGCTGATGACAACAGAATCAATTCCCCCGATGTCAATACCCACTTCCAGCGCGTTGGTGGAAAATACGCCGGAAACCGCGCCGGATTTCATGTCTGTTTCAATGCCGCGCCGCTCTGCGGGCCGGTAGCCGCCGCGGTAGGAGACAACATTTGATTTGTTTGCAGATTCCCTGCATTTCTGCGCGGTAAGTTCCGTTCCGGCGCGCGATTTGCTAAAACATATCGTTTGGCGTCCCTCTTCAATATTTTTTGCAACAAGCGATGCAGAGGATGCAATAGCGGACTTTCCCTCGTCACAGTAGATTTTGTAGGTCTTTTTTGCATGCGGCGCGCCGTCGTTGCTGATTTCTTCAAACGCAAGTCCGGTGAGTGTTTCAGCAAAATGAACGGAGTTGCCTAGCGTTGCAGAGGATAAAATAAACTGCGGATACGCGTCGTTGTATGCGCAGACACGCCTTAAGCGCCTGAGCAAAAGCGCGGTGTTTGAACCGAACACGCCGCGGTAGCGGTGGGCTTCGTCGATTACCACAAAGGAAAGATTCGTGAAAAAATCCGCCCATTTCGAACGCCATGAAAGCATGTGGTGCAGCTCGTACATGTTTGTTAAAACAATGCGCGAGCGGTCGCGGATTTTTGCGCGCAGTTCGGTTCTGGTATCTCCGTCGTAGACTGCGGGGCGCGCGCGGGTTTTGCATGCGGCGTCAAGTTCTTCGAGGACCAAAAGCTGGTCGCGCGTCAGTGCCTTGGTCGGATAAATAAACAGTGCGCGCGCGTCGGGGTTTTCAAGCAGCCGGGAAAAAACCGGCAGCGCATAGCAAAATGTCTTGCCCGACGCTGTGGGTGTTGTGATAATAATGTTTTTTCCGCTGCTTGCCGCATCATAGGAGGAGGCCTGATGACTGTAGAGCTGCATCCCGGTATTTTTCAGGAAATCATGTATGGTCTGCGGCATCGGAGATGCCGGTGCGGCAAAGGACGCGGGGCATGCCTCTTCGACCCTGGTGTAGGTAAGAATTTCAGCAGCCATACACATAATCCTGCTGATACGTTATAAGCGCGGCAAGGTTTGCAACATCTGCTTCATTGTGTTTTACAATCGGCTGAAGAATTCCTGCATCCCGGATGCGCAGCCATCTCTGGTAATACTCCGGCACAAGATATCCGGGGAGGTCATCTTCTCTTGGCAGATTAAGAAGATACTCTTCTACCGTTCCAAGCCGGCAGTCCGGAAGAGATGCGCCAAACAGTTTGCGCGTGGTAAAGAGCAGGTCGATGTGAAGCTTCGGTCTGATGCAGCGCTCACCGTAATACGCGAGCCGGTCGTTCAGATACGGGATATCAAAGACCTTTCCGTTGTAGGAAATTACGCGGCTGTCGAAATTGAAATGCCTTGCCGTTTCAAGAAGGGCAGGCAGCTCCTCTGCGATGTCGCGCGCAAGATACTGGGTCACTTTTAGTCCGGTTTTCGTGTATTCGCCGATACCGAAAAGAATAATCGGCGAATGCGCCATGCCCATGGTCTCGATATCGAAAAATATCTGGGATTCGTGGTTTTCTCCGGCAAAACCCAAAAGCAGCGGGTCGTTTCCGCGGTGCATGTCCTGAAACAGAATGCTGATTTCCTTTGGCGAATCATTTGCTATGATATCGGCAATTACCTCACCCATTTCCTTAAACCGGGTTGAAGACAAATCTGCAAGTGTTCTGATGCCGCGCTTTTTCAGTTCGGCCGCGCGCGCTTCACCGATTCCGGGGACAAGCGTCAGCTCCTCCATTATGCGGCTGCGGATCGTTTCTTCTTTGATGTGTTTTTGCTCTGCCGAATAAAAATGTTCAAATTTCATACAGGTGCCCTCGGCTGATGCAACCTCGAATCCTTCTGCAAAATCCGGGTAAGCGGTTCTCTGCTTCAGGAAAATTCCCGGGACAAACTGTGCTTCGACTGCCTGCATGATAGTACCTTTTTACCTCTTCTTAACAGATAATGTAATTTGCGTCTTTGGAGAACTCTACCGTGCTCGGGCTTGCGGATGCAAACCAGCAGATTTTGGAAATCTGGTTTCTGCGGTCGATAACGGTGTATCCTGCTGCTCTTGCTGCAATTGATGTTAATGCTGTGCTTGACATACATACCAGTTCGATGCCGGGGTATAAATACCCCGGACCGTGCGGTCCGAAAGTCTTGTACCACTATTTTTCATCGTGTTTAAAGTGTTTTTATTGCTTTAATTTTTATTTACTGAGTTAATTGAGCGTTTCTTATTTTTTGATTTTTAACCATGTATTTAAATGTAATCTACAAAAACTGCCTGGGAGGTCAGGAGACTCCGGGTCTTTCGCTTATCGTAACTAAACACACACCTTTACAAGAGTGCAGAGACAAATATATAACGATTATTCATGCTTGAGATACAAAATCTCCATGTGGAAGTCGGTGGACGTGAAGTACTGCACGGCGTGTCGCTTACCATCAAAGATGGTCAGACACACGTGCTGCTTGGACCGAACGGTTCGGGCAAAACCACCCTTCTGCGTACAATAATGGGTTTTTCCTCATCCAAAGTTACCGAAGGCAAAATACTTTTCAACGGTATTGATGTAACGAACATGCCTGTTCACGAACGCGCCAAACTTGGCATGGGCATTATGTTTCAGCGCCCGCCAACCATTTCCGGACTAAAACTCGGCAAATTTATTCATGCTATCAACAAGATTGATGAATGGGACATCCCGGAACTGACAGACAAACTGCATATGACCAGATTCATGGACAGAGATGTAAACGCAGGCTTTTCCGGCGGTGAAATCAAACGCAGCGAAATTCTGCAGCTTACTGTGCAGAACCCTTCGTTTGTCATGCTTGACGAGCCCGAATCCGGTGTCGATGTGGAAAACATGGCTCTTCTTGGAAACATGGCGGCGGCTCTTCTTGAAAAGGATCAGCACATGGTAAACCGCAAAAAATCCGGTCTTATCATTACCCACACCGGTTATATTCTTGACTATATTGAAGCAGACGTGGGATACGTCCTGATTGACGGCTATATGCGCTGTTCGGGCAACCCGCGTGAAATTCTTAAAAGCGTAAAAGCATCAGGCTACAAGGAGTGTTTAGCATGTCAGAAATGAACGGATTTGCAGATATCAGCAAAGAGGACCTTGAACGTCTGGAACTTTCCGGCATCAATACCGAAAACATGGAAGGCCGCTCTGGCAGTTTCCTTCTGGTTAACGACCATGTTTTGCATGCATCGGGCAAGGCAGAGGGCGTTGAAATCATGATGATTGATAAAGCCCTGGAAAAATACGACTGGCTTAAAGACTACTTCTGGAACGTAGTGCCTGCAGACAAAGACCAATACACGAAATATGTTGCAGAACACCCGCAGAGAGGCTACTGCATTATTGCGCACAAAGGTGCAAAAACCACGTTCCCTCTGCAAAGCTGCATGTTCCTGCAGGGCGAAGACACTATCCAGGCGGTGCACAACATTGTTATTGCCGAAGAGGGAGCCGAGATTCATTTGATTTCCGGCTGCGCCAGTTCCTTAAAGACAAAAGAGGGCGGCCACTACGGTGTAAACGAAATCTATGTCGGCAAAAATGCGAAAGTCACCTCAACCATGATTCACACCTGGGGAAAGGAGATTGAAGTGTTCCCGCGCACGGCTTCTATTGTGGAAGAAGGCGGCACATTTATCTCCAACTATGTCTGCATGAAGCAGAGCAAACTGGTTCAGATGTATCCGGTCTCCTATCTGAAAGGCGAAGGCGCAATCGCGCGCTTTTCAAGCGTCATCGTTGCAGGGCCGGGTTCAAACATTGATGCCGGTTCGCGCGCGGTTCTGCAGGCAAAAAATACCTCTGCAGAGTTAATTACGCGCGCCATCACCAACGGCGGCCGCATTATTTCCCGAGGCTCTATTGTTTCAGAGGTTGCGCAGACCAAAGGCCACATTGAGTGCCGCGGTTTAATCTTAAAAGACGGACTTATGCATGCCATTCCGGAAATCGAGGGGCATGTAGTGGATATCGAGCTTTCGCACGAGGCAGCGGTGGGTAAAATCGCGCGCGATGAAATCGAGTACTTAATGGCGCGCGGTCTTTCTGAAGAGGAGGCAACGTCTACCATCATTCGCGGTTTCCTTGATGTCAAGATTGAAGGGCTTCCCGAGGCACTGCAGAAACAGATTGATGCAGCCATTGATTCTGCGGACCATGGTTTCTAAATGATTCTGCATGATGCAATAAAAAAACTGGAGGAGTATGCTTCCGGCATGGGCTGCGAAGACGCAGCCCTGCAGTATACGGCAGTCGAGCGCGGCAATGTATGTTCGTATTGCTCCGGAAAATGCATGGAAGTGCAGTTCGGGGGGCGCGTTGCAGAAGTTTCCACACCCGTCCCGTTTACTGCCTGCATGAAGCTGGAAGACCTTTTCCCCGCGCCGCTGAAATCAGACAAGACGCGCGGCGCGGCCGCGGGCGCGCTGACTGCGGCGGCAGGTTTTCTCATGCTAACGCGCAAAACCTGCGCATGTGATTCGCTGATGGCTGATGACTGCCGCGCGGAGCTTATTGAATACTGTCACGGGCGCGCGGTGTACGTAATTGGCAAAGAGATTGCCGGCTTACATCATGTTTCGCGCTGCGTGGATGCGGAGATGATTTTAGTGACCGGTGATGCGCTTTGTGATGAAGCGGCGCTTGCTGAAATTGAGGAAGCCATGCGCGCCGGAAAAGAACTGGTGTTTCTCGGTCCGGTGTGTGCGGGCACTGCCGCCCTTCTGCAGAAAAAATCCTGGTGTCCGTACGGGAACTGACCTAATTTATAATACTGCCCTCCGGGCGGACATAGTTTTTTTATCAACAAATCAAAAAATACAAAAACAAAATTTTCCGTAAAAGAAAAACAAAATTAATTTCATTTCCGCCGGCTGAGCGGGCAAAGCGATTTTGCGCGCGCTAAGGCGCGCGCGGCTAAAAATGAAAATGAATTTGGTTTTTTATTCAACTGTAAAACATGAAAAAGAGATTTACTTTGGATGTGTAACGAGTTTTCTGTAAAATCAAAACTGTCTGTTCAGAAACTCCTATC
>DALTWG010000073.1 GCA_029987245.1 Methanocorpusculum sp.
ATTCAACATCCTGATTACAGGTGTGAATCCGATTCAAATCTTCAGCCACTCAAAAAAAATACCATGACTCAAAACAAAACAGTCCAAATCCATTTCATTTTATCGTTAATCAGCAGCCCGCTTTTTTTACACACCCTTGTTTCTAAATAATTCTGTGCCAGATATAGTATTATAATGCCTTGCGCAACCGGTTTAGAAATTTCGCAGAAGCCTGACAACCAGACACGTGTAATTAGACCAATCTCCGCGATAACTAACCTAAAATTGTATTAGGAAGCACTACACGACATCGGGCAATCTGGTTAATTGTTTGCCCGGGTGTTATTTTAGCATTAATCTTTCAGAGGATTGCTGAGGTTTGCGATTTTTCCATTTCCCCGAAAAATCTGCTTGTACCACTCACACAAAAAAAATCTGATGACCGGATTCTCCACACGAAGTACACAAGAAACGAATAAAAATCGATTACAAATAAACCAAATAATGCTATATAAAAAATACTGCCCAGATTACACCCTGCAAAATTAAAAATAGCATGGACACCTACCTAATAACATACATGGAAGAATATACCAGCACCGAACCAGTCCTGCAAGAAGAACCGGAAGAACAGACACTGCCGGTAGAAGAACAACAGCCGACAGAAGAGCAGCCCGCAGTCGAAATGACCATGGACGAACCCGCATACAAACCGATCGAATACATCGAAGAAGACCGCTCCGAAGAAATCAGCAAATACACCAAGTTCAGAAAAGTCAACGGAGAAACCTACCGCAAAGTAAACGTATTCCTGCGCAAACGCACATACATCACTGCACGCGAATGGGCAATCGCCCGCCTCTGTTCGGATTTCAAAACACCCTACGGCGCAGAGATGACCTTTATCGGTCAGCATCTTCCCGAGCTGTGCCCCTTCATGGAAGAAACCTACACACCCCAGGCGGTAAACCAGGCACGCACCGCATTCAAACGCAAAGTGCGCAAATCCGGAGCGACCTTTTTCTACGGCGCCATGTGCGGATTTTTCACCATGGAAGAACTCGATGACATATTATTCGAATCATCCGAAATCGCCAAATTCCTGCTCGAAATAGAAGGCACCTCACTCGATATCGATGAAGAAATTGATATCGAAGATAAAATCAGCGAGATTATGCGCAAAGTCGGCGAATCCGCAAACCTCATCCTCAAAAACCGCCAGAATCCCGCATCAGACGACACAGACGAAGAAAATGATGACGAAGAGGACGAAGAAGAAAAAGAAGAGGACGAAATTAAAACTTCATCAGAGGAATCAGCGGATTTACCGCATCAGACCCAATAACTTTTTTTAATGCCCCGGCATCAGCAAACGGCCGTTTTGCAATAATCTTCGGCAAAACTTTTTTTGAAACACCCGGCAGCCATTTCAAAACCGTATGCGGCAATTCATTAATTTCAATCGGAACCGGCAAAGCAGTCACCGAACGAGCCCCAAAGGAAACGACCGCACAATCCAGAATTGTCCCGACCGCAAGATTTTGCGGAATACCAACAAGAATCGGATATGTGCCCATCTGACGTCCGAACGAAACCACGCCGGAAACCTCGATGTGCACATTTTTCAGCACCGTGCCAACGGGAAAAACACGCTGGAGCATCATCACATCAAACGAACTGCGCACCGACTCTTTAAAACTCTGGAAGAGTTTGTCATGTGCCCCGATCGTATTATTTTCATACGCCCGCGTTCCTTCAAACGGCATCAGTTGCCGGATGTTTACTCTTCTGACAAGCAGCCCTGCATCGAAGATTTTTTTCAGAAACGCCTTGTTCAGCTCAAACGTAGCGGGCGACTCCCCCGCAAGCCCCGAAATAAAATTCAGACCCGGCAAAAGTTCAGGCACCCCGTCGCGGCGGGCAGCCCCGATTTCATTAACAATTTCCACTGCTGAAAAAATTTCATCAGGGCTGCCCTTTAAATTATTCGCAGAAATTACAACAGGGTCTGCCGACTCTACGCCAAATGCCGCGATATCACCCGGCGTGTGACCCTCAACAATCGCTGACAAGGCATCGCGCGCCGCATCCGGATGATGCGCAATCGTTCCCGGATTTACATTGTCAATGTGCAGCGTTTCAAGATTCGGCGCCGCAGTGCAGATTTCGCCGAACAATTTCCGGAGAATATTCCCGTCAGGCGTTGGAAACTCCCCGCCGGATACACCAAAGGATAGAATATCCGGCTGGCGGCCGAGCCGGAAATGAACAGCGCCCGCATCAAAAAGCGCTTTAACCTCGCCCGCAATGCCGGAAATCTCCCGCTGGCGCGGCATACCGTAAAACGGCTCCGTGCAAAACGAACAGCCACCTGTAATAGACCTGCTGCATCCCCGGGCGGTTTCAAGTTCCAGCATCACATGAGGATACATCGGATGCTTTTTGATAATCTCAGCGCCTAAAACCGCCCACCGGTCGAAATCAGTGTATGAAAGTACACCTTCAGCCTCGCCGCCCGAAAAATACGAATCAAGGGCCGCGGCGGGCTCCCCTCTCAGCATAAAAGACCAGCCCGGCACATCGTTTTTCACCGCCTTTTCCCCTCCCTCCGGCGAATAACCGAATGAAATCGGACCGCCTAAAAAGGAGACTGTTTTGTCCTTCAACTGAAATCCGATCTGCTGCAGTTCGGATATGGTTGCCGGCGTTCCGGCAAGATATTTTCCCGGAACAGTGACGCCTGCTATCATAACCACATATTTGTAACTGCGAAGCTGCGTTACCAGCAGAGGATTTTTGCGTAATTCATCCACCGTAACATAATCAGAATCAATCCCGTGTTCTTTAAGCAATCCGGCACAGGTCCTGATATACGGTGAAATATACGGCGGAACACCTAAACAAGCCGGTTCATCCACATAGCCGTCAACAATAACCGCTTCAGACGTCATAACCTGCAAGTTTCAAAAGCCGGCGCGCAATCATTAATTTGCCGTGTTTGACTGGGTCAACTGAGGTATCGTCCAGATTAAATCCGATAAGAGAAACGGATGCAGCACCCATGCTGTGCGCAATAAAAACCGCGCGGTCGCCGTCCGAAAATCCGCCCCAGTTGTGCACATTGTGCAAAGGCGTGCTTTGCGTTGTTCCGACAATTTTTCCTTTGACCCGCGGCACCCAGGATTTTACCAGCGGGATATTGTCCCCGTGCGCGTGAAGCACAAGAATTGTACCCTGCTCATTCATTTCAAGAAAATCGGTATCCATGCCGTCAATATCGGAAACAACCGCATCCGGGCGGTGTCCCGCTTTGTATAAAACAGACGATGCGGCATCCGCTGAGATAAGAATCCGCCCGGAAAAATTCGTTTTTGCAATATCCTGCTTTAATGAAGGGGCGTTGCCTGCAACGATACAGTCTTTTCCTTTAATCAGTTCTTCAAGGGCTGTGACATCGTCGCGCGCCAGAATATCTGAAAGAATCTGCGCCGCTCTTTCATCGTCTTCGCGGGAAAACCCGAAGAAATCCAGAATCCTTACATAGTAAGGTTCCCACTCTTCAGGTTTCATTTCCTTCTTCGTCGACGATTCCAACCATTTTCATGAAATTGGAAAGAATCGGGTCAATAACCATAGATAACAGTTCGGTCTTGTCTTTTACCAGCGAGAAGGCATTAAGGGGGATGGATAGCGCTGCCATGGTCGCGTGGCCGCCCGCGGATGCCCCGGGCACAACCGAGAATGCTTCTCTCATGACGTCACCGATATGAAGCCTGATATCCTTGTTTCTTGCAGAAAGAACAATGGCATTATCAGTAATACCGTAAACCATGGCAGTACTTACGCCTTCAAGCGATAAGAGAAGGTCGGCCGCCTGCGGGATTGCGTCGCGGTTGCGCACATACCCTACGCTTGAGAATAAATAGCCGTGTTTGATTTCACGGTGACTGATTGCATCGCCGAGGACGTCAAGTGTCTCCTGTGCCATGGACGGCGACATAATGACCTCAAGAAGACTGCGGTCTGCAAGCGGAAGCAGAAATGCTGCATTATGCAGGTCCTGGGGGCTGACGTTTCTTTGGAATTCCTTGGTATCTGCTCTGATGCCGTAGAACAGCGCGGTTGCAACTTTGGTGTCAAACGGAAGGTAAAGTTCCTGCAGATACTGGGTAAGTATGGATGCGGTTGCTCCTGCGTCCGGATTGGACTCAAGGAAGTCAGGCTGGTTGATTCTTACCAGATTTTCCGCGCTGTGATGGTCAATGATAATATTGATTTTAGTGTCAGGCGAGAGGTCGTTATTGATTCCCGGGCCTACGCAGTCAACCAGTGCAAGATAGTCGCACTGTCTGATAATTTCCGGGGTGAGGTGTTCCATCTGAATTTCAAGCAGATTTACGAATGCGCGGTTTTCCTGGTGTCCGACGTTTCCTTCATAGAGAATGCGCGACTGGAGTTTTCCGGCAGAGGCATCGCTTGCAATTACGGAAAGTGCCATGGCGCTTGAAATTGCATCGGGGTCCGGATTTTTATGGGTAATGATGCCAAGGGTGCCCGACCATGAGGCAAGGAGGCTGTAAAGTCTCTGCGCGTTGCGGGATGCAACAAGGTTAAGCATGTGGTTTACAGCGGATTTTGCTACTACCTGCTGAGGATATAAGACGACATCCGCGCCGTTATCGGCGAGCTGGTCGGTAGATAAGAGGTCGGTTGCGCGGGCAATAATATTTGCTGTCGGGAAGTATTTTCTGATATTTAAAACAGCAGTGAGGTTTGCTTCTTTGTAGGGGGAAAGTACAAAGAAGACTTCAGGGTCGGGAAGGGATTTTATTACGTTTTCTTCGGATATATCGCCGACAATAGCTTGTCTCCGGTGGTCAAGCAAATCGCTTACGCGTTTTTCGTCTTTATCGACAATAAGGATGTTGTCTCCGGTTTCCTGGAGTTCTTCAATTACATTATTTCCAATACTTCCGCAGCCGAGCAGAGCGTATTTCACTTTTTTTAATTTTGCCGGTTGGGGGGGAAGACTTTCTTTCTCAGGCATTGCGTATAATGATTTGAGTTGTATCATATTAAGATGTATGTACAGAGAACGGAGGAAAAGTATCATATCAAAAAGTATAAATAGATACACATCCTATCTATTTAGGTCAAAAGACACAGGACACAAACCTGGGCCCGTGGCTTAGTCAGGTATAGCGTCGGACTCTTAATCCGAACGTCGGGGGTTCAAACCCCTCCGGGCCCGCTCATTTTAATTG
>DALTWG010000021.1 GCA_029987245.1 Methanocorpusculum sp.
ATTCATTATAGGAGTTAGGACAATTTCAATTTTACAGACAATTAGTTACACTATCTTTACTTTTTCCACGGTGAAAAATGCAGACGTTTTTTTTTCGTCCCGAAAAAAACCTTGTATTTGCCGCGGCTGAGTTCACCCGCATTCCAACAACAATATCTGACAACAGGTTCAATATACTATCATAATTATCTGAGGTACTACATGAACCTGGAGTTCTGGAAAAATAAAAAAATACGTGGAGGAATTATTGCCGCCGCCCTGGTACTCATTGCATTGACAGCATTTCTTATCAGAATGATACCATTTGCTACCCTTAACGGCACCGGCGACATGAATGCAGGACCCGACGCATGGTATAACCTGCGACTGCTTGAAGCAGCGCTTGCAAACGGATTCGGCTATCTGTCCTTTGAGCCGTTCACTTTGTATCCATACGGTCAGGATATAGTATGGGGACCGCTTTTTACCTGGATTGCAGCCGCATTCACCTCGCTTGCCGGCGCGGCAACTCGCATAGAACTGATTAATGCTGCATCCTTTGTACCGCCAATTCTGGCATTGTTCATGGTCCCGGTGATGTATTTCTTCGGGAAAAAAATCGGCAGCTGGAAATGCGGACTGTTAGCTGCATTATTCATTGCGCTTGCCGGCGGCGAATATCTTGTCCGCTCGCTTTACGGCAGTTTCGACCACCATATTGCAGAAACACTGTTTTCTGCGCTTTTCTGCATGTGCTATGTCTGGAGTCTTGCAGACCTGAAGGAACGTGAAATCAGTTTCAAATCCTTTGCCACCCTGAAACTGCCACTGTTATACGGAGTTATTACCGGATTTGCCTATTTCCTCGGACTTATGACAATGACCACCATTGTTGTCTTCGGCCTGATGGTATCACTGTTTACCCTGATTATATTTGTCATAAACCAGAAAACCGGCAGACCGACAGAATATCTGCTTGTACTAAATACCGTGACATTTTTGATATCTATCATCGGTTTACTGATTTACGGCATCCGCGACATGACATTTAGCATGTATACCTATTCCATTGGACTGATATTGGTAAACTTCCTGATTGTTCTCGGAACAGCGGTTCTTTACTTCCTTGCCGCCGGATGTAAAAAACTGGAAAAACCATGGTACATCTACCTGCTGTCAATAGTTGTTCTTGCCGCTTGCGGTATTTTCATTGCTGCATTTGCCATGTCTGATATATTCCAGACTGCGATGAGTGGTCTTTCCAACTTCTTTGTGTTAAGCGATCAGTCAAACACGATTCTTGAAATGAGCCCGTGGACCTGGGACCTTGCATGGAGCGCATATAACTGGGGTCTCTTTTTATCTCTTGGCGGCATTGCCTGGCTCATCTATGAACTGGTGAAAGGAAAAAGAGAAGAAGCACTGTTTATTCTCATCTGGACCATTGTCATGTTCCTTGGAACGCTTGCCCACATGCGCTGGGAGTATTATATTGCAGCAAACATGGCACTGCTTTCTGCGTTCTGTATTGCAAAAACCATTGATTTCGCCAAAGACAGTGTGCTTCGCATGAGAAGCGAAGATAAAACAGCCGCCGCCTCTGCATCAAAGAAGCGCACACCGGCCAAAAATACAAAAGCGCCGCAGAAGAAAAATACCGGTATTGTCCGTGTCGGTCTTTTAGGCGTTGTATGTATTCTTGCCCTTGTATTCACCGGCGTTTCCGTTGCATATGCAATACCAACAGCCCAAAGTATGGCCGAGGGCACCACTGATGCCGCATGGCTGGATGCATGCGAGTGGCTGGAGAAAAATACACCGGAAACCGGTCTTGATTATCTAACAATCTATGACAAGGAAGGATTCAAATATCCTGCCGAGTCATACGGCGTTCTTGCCTGGTGGGACTATGGTCATTACATTACTGCAATCGGTAAACGGATTCCTACGGCTAACCCGTTCCAGTCGGGAGTTACCGGCTACTACGGCTGTGCACAGATGCTGCTTGATCAGGATGAATCGGTGAGCGCAGCGAAATTCGAGAAACGCAATATCAAATATGTCATGACAGACGGTCTTATCAGCACCACCAACTTCCCGGCACTTGGCATATGGGCAGACAGCACCAAACAGGATTCCCCGTATTACTATAAATTCTATCAGCCCAATGCATCCGGCGTACTTAAGCCGACCCGCGCGTATTCTCCCGACTATTACACATCACTTCTTGTCCGGCTTCAGAATTATGACGGAACAATGGTTGACTGCGGTTCGGCTTATGTAATTTACGCTGCAGCGCAGGATGGATATCAGTATCCGGTTGTTTACTCTTCAAAGAAATATGACAATGCAAATGATGCGCAAAAAGTTGCGGATGCATTCAATGCTGATGAAGCAAACATCAGTGTAGGGATGAAGGCTTATGTTGTTGCAAACAATGTCAAGGATGCTACCAATACCTATGATATCCCGTCGGTCAAAGTGCCCGCACTGACGCATTTCAGAATGGTGTATGAATCGGACAAATCCTATGTCAAGACCTTCGAGTATGTGAAAGGCGCTGTTATCAAAGGTGATGGAACCATTAAGGCAACAATTACTACAAATACCGGCAGACAGTTCACCTACACGCAGGAAAGTTCCGGCGGAAAATTTGTCGTACCGTATGCAACAGGTGCAAACGGCGGCGTAACTGCGTCCGCTTACACGCTGTCCAACGGACGGACAGTAACTGTCTCTGAAGATGCGGTACAAAACGGGCTGACGGTCAGTTAACCGTCTTCCTTTTTCCAAACCCTTATCACTTTTTACTATCAATTAATGAGTATGGATACATTCGAGATTGGGCAGACTGTCCGCTACTCGCGTACCGGCACGGTAGGAAAAATTGTATCATTCCATACCGACGGCGGTTTTCAGTACGCGGAACTGGATGCAACCGGTCTTTTGTACCGTATTGACCAGCTTGTAGCAATTCATGAAGAAGAGCACAAAAGCGCGGTCGAATCCGATGCAAAAGCAAGAATTCTTGAAGAACAGCGTAAAATGCGCGAGATGCAGGAAAGTGCTTTCCAGAATACCGACCAGGCCTGCGAGGGCGGCGGATAATTTTATACGGCATCTATCCCACATAGTTATCTGTTCAGACGTTGATTACTATAAAGAAAAGGAGGTTTTGGATACTTGCACGACCCAACAATACCCAATGTAAATATAGGCGTGGTAGGACACGTTGACCATGGCAAGACTACCTTAGTCAGCCAGCTTACCGGCTCATGGACCGACCGCCACAGTGAAGAATTAAAGCGCGGCATTTCCATCCGCCTCGGCTATGCCGATGCAGTGTTTTACCATTGTAAAAAATGCGGCGAATGGTCGATAACCGATACCTGTCCGGAGTGCGGCGCAAAACTGGAGCCTGCGCGCTCCGTTTCGTTTGTCGACGCCCCCGGGCATGAAACCCTTATGGCCACCATGCTTTCCGGCTCGGCAATCATGGACGGCGCAATGCTTGTTATCGCAGCAAACGAGCAGTGCCCCCAGCCGCAGACCAAAGAACATCTGATGGCGCTGGAACTCACCGGCATCAAAAATATTGTTATTGTCCAGAACAAAATTGATGTGGTGCCGCAAAAACAGGCTATTGAAAACTACAAACAGATTAAGGCGTTTGTTAAAGGAACCGTCGCGGAAAACGCACCGATTATTCCGGTTTCCGCGCAGAAAAAGATTAACTTCGGCATGCTTCTTGACGCGCTTAATGCCACTGTTCCCGACTTCGAGCGCGACACCTCTGCAAGCCCGGTAATGCTTATTGCGCGCTCCTTTGATGTCAACCGCCCGGGAAGTTCCTGGAAAGACATTAAAGGCGGCGTTGTCGGCGGCTCGCTTATCCGCGGCGAATTCCATGAAGGAGACGATATTGAAATCCGCCCTGGAAGACAGTATATTGCGGAAAATAAAGCAAAATGGGAACCGATTGTTACCAAAGTAACCTCCATGAACAAGGCATCCCGCAAAGTCACCACCGCAACCCCGGGCGGACTTGCTGCAATCGGCACCAAACTTGACCCGGCGATTACCAAAAGCGATACGCTGGTAGGACAGGTTGCAGGCGCAGCAGGCGCTCTTCCGCCGGTGTGGGACAAACTGAAATTCGAGGTCACCCTCATGGAAAGAGTCGTCGGTTCATCCGCAGAACAGCATATTGAACCGCTGCGCATCAAAGAACCGCTCATGCTTTCGGTGGGCACCGCAGTCACCGTGGGTGTCGTGATGACCTCGAAGAAAAACATGGTTGAAGTCGTCTTAAAACGCCCGGTATGCGCGGAAATTGGTTCGCGCATTGCAATCAGCCGGCAGGTCGGAGGCAGATGGCGCTTAATCGGCATGGGAATTCTGAGCGAATAAACGTCATTTTAGACACAAACGCCTTAATGATGCCCGCGCAGTTCTCTGTTGACTTGGAGGTAGGTCTTCTGGAACTGCTCGGGGGCTTTCGCGCGCTCGTACCTGCCGAGGTGGTGTACGAACTGCGCGGTCTTGCCTTGGGCAGCAGTAGAAAATCAGCCGCAGCAAAGTTCGGATTGGAATTTGCGAAACGCTTTGAGGTTATTCCTGAGCATGATGCCGGGGTGTCGGTGGATGATAAAATCGTCCTTGCCGCCCGAGAGTTTAATGCTGTAGTAGTTACTAATGATAGAGGATTAAAAGATAAACTCACCGCGCTTCAGATTCCCGTAATAGTTCTTCGGGAAAAGAGGCGGCTTGAGTTGACTGGCAGATAAATCAGTGAGAGAGTAGAAAAAATATGTACTATAAATTAAAGTTAAATGACAAAGTGCGCGTCCCGCCGGACCGGATGGGCGAAGACCTGAACGTAGTTATCCTTGATGAACTCCAGGAACAGTTCGAGGGAAGCATTGACAAGGCAATGGGTATTTTCATTGCAGTGACCGGTGTTGACCGAATTGGCGAAGGAGAAATCGTTTACAGCGACGGCGGCGTTTACTATGACGTTGACTTTGAAGCTGTTGTCCTGCGCCTTGCCCTGCAGGAAATCGTTGAAGGTCTTGTTGTTGAAACCACCAGTTTCGGCGCATTCGTTTCCTTAGGGCCCATTGATGCAATGCTGCATATGAGTCAGATTTCCGATGAATACATCGATTATGATGAAAAGAACTCCCGTCTCATGTGCAAAGACTCCGGCCGCACCATCGGTGTCGGTGATACCGTGCGCGCGCGCGTTGTAGCGCTGTCCTTAAACGAGCGCGATCCGCGCGAGTCCAAAATCGGTCTTACCATGCGCCAGCCGGGTCTTGGCAATCTTGAGTGGCTCAAAGAGGAACGTGAGAAAGAAGCCGCTGAAAAAGCCGGAAAGGGTAGGAAATAATGGCAGCAAAACGCAGTTCCCAGAAAAAACTTCTGCAGGCATGCAGAAACTGCCACAAGGTACTTGAACCGGACAAGGCGGTATGCCCCGAATGCGGCGGCAATGCATTAACCACCGAGTGGTTCGGCTACCTGGTAATTATTGATTCCAAGCACTCCGATGTTGCAAAAAAGATGAACATCGATTACAACGGCCGTTACGCACTTAAGGTCAGATAATGCTGACTCTGCCCAAACGGCACCGGGCGCTTCTCAAAGAACCGTTCGGCCAACTCTTTCCTGATTTTTCAGATATTATTCCCGTTCTCCGGACACATACCTTCTGCACCGTCGGCGATGTGGTTTCTGCCAGTGCGTTTCGCGCGGGGCTGACACCGGATATTGCAGTAATTGATGGCATTACCAAACGCTTGCCCTATTTATCCATGCCAAAGTTTTCCGGTCACATTTTTCATGCACAAAACCCTGCCGGCGCGCTAAGTTCCGAACTTCTGCGCGCAGTCGATGCCGCAGTTTTTTCGCGCCCTGCGGTAATTGTGGTCGACGGTGAAGAAGACCTTGCGGTGATTCCGCTGGTAAATCGCTTAAAAGACGGTGATTTCCTCCTCTACGGGCAGCCGGATGAAGGAGTTGTGCTATGCACCATAGACCCTGCGCTGCGCCTGCGCGCGTCTGAAATTTTTGCTTGTTTTTGCGAGTCGTGACGAGACTATTAAATAGAGAGCCAACCAATAATTAAGGGATATCGATGGAGATTAAGATCACCTCAAATACGAGAAACGAGCTTTTAGCCCGTAACGAGGTTGCATTCACCGCCACTTATGATGGCGCAACCCCGTCCCGCGCAGACATCAGCGCAAAGATTGCCGCACTGCAGAATGTTGCAGTCGAGAACCTTATTCTTTCCCCGCTCAAAGGGCGTTTCGGTGTAAGAGGCGTTCAGGGCGTTGCAAGAATCTACGACTCTGTTGACGCACTCAAAGCAACCGAGCGCGAATACTTAATCGCACGCGGTCAGCCGAAGGCAGCAAAGGAGGAGTAATCCTATGGCAGCAAAGAAACAGGCAAAGAAAGAAGCACCGAAACGCAGTGCAATGTACACCGTCGACAAAGAAGGTAAGGCAACTGCAAACCACAAGACCTGCCCGCGCTGCGGTGCAGGCGTCTTTATGGCAGAGCACAAGGACCGCTTTGCATGCGGCAAATGCGGTTACACCGAGTTCAAGCAATAAATATACATTATGCCCGCAAAGAGGGTTTTCGGCATTGAAGGGACAGCATGGAACTTCAGTGCCGCTGTTTTTGATGAAGACCTGGTTTGTCTGCACTCTGCGCCGTATGCGCCTCCTTCCGGCGGAATTCATCCGCGCGAGGCGGCACAGCATCATGCAGCAGTTGCAGCGGATGTGGTTTCTCAAACGCTTGCCGAGGCAGGCGGAACAATTGACGGCGTCGCATTTTCCATAGGGCCGGGTCTTGGTCCGTCGCTAAGGACCGCTGCTACAGCCGCGCGCAGTCTTGCATTAAAGCTTAATGTGCCGTTAATCGGCGTAAATCACTGTGTTGCGCATGTAGAAATCGGGCGCTGGTACACAAAGTTTGAAGACCCTATTGTGCTTTACGCTTCCGGCGCAAACACGCAGGTTCTCGGCTTTTTAAACGGGAAATACCGGATATTCGGCGAGACACTTGACATAGGTCTCGGCAACGCCCTGGATAAATTCGCGCGGTCCTGCGGTCTGCCGCATCCGGGCGGTCCGCTGATTGAAAAATACGCGCGCGAGGGGCATTATATTCCGCTGCCGTACACGGTGAAAGGAATGGACCTTGCCTTCTCCGGGCTGATGAGCGCGTCCAAGGAGGCAATCGCGCGCGGAGAGAGAATGGAGGACGTCTGTTATTCCTATCAGGAAACGGCGTTTGCCATGTGCGTCGAGGTTACTGAACGCGCGCTTGCCCACACCGGAAAAGATGAGGTAATCCTTGTCGGCGGCGTCGGGGCAAACTCGCGCCTGCAGGAGATGCTCAAAACCATGTGCGACGAGCGCGGCGCCAAATTCATGGCGCCTCCGCGCACGTATATGGGCGATAACGGGGCAATGATTGCATACACCGGACGGATTATGCTTGAAGCAGGTTCAACGATTTCGCTTGCAGAATCCATTGTCAACCCGTATTACCGCTCGGACCAGGTGAATGTAACCTGGCGCAGCGACGCAGGGGAACTTTTCAGCGCGGGTCAGTCTGAGGTAGCCGAACGCGGCGCAGAAGCTGCCGTCTCGCTTGAAGGCGACGTTGCAATAAAGACGCGGCTTTCCAAAGGATACCGCGTTGCAGAACTCGATTCGCATCTGATTTCCGAGCGCACCCGCGCAGAAGCGCGCATTATTTCTGCCGCGCGCCGCGCGGGAGTGGCTACACCTGTCATCCGTGATGTGACGCATAATTCTGTTGTGATGGAAAAACTCGAAGGCGACGTACTCAAGTATATCATCAACGAAGAACACGCGCGCGCAGCGGGAATCGCTGTAGGGCGTCTGCATGGCGCGGAAATTGTACACGGGGACCTTACGACATCGAACATGATATGGCAGAACGGGCGCGTGTACTTAATTGACTTCGGTCTGGCGCAGACCACCGATGAAATCGAACCGCGCGGGGTTGATTTGCATGTTTTGTTCCAGACACTGGAAAGCACCACGGAAAATCCTGATGTATTGCGCGCGGCTTTCTGCGAAGGATACCGCGCGGCATTTTCTGATGCCGATGCGGTAATCGCGCGCGAGCATGAAATTGAACTGAGAGGCCGGTATCTGTGATAACGGTTGTCACCGGAAACAAAAACAAAGCGGCCGAGGTGGCTGCCTTTTTCAAAGGCATTGCCGAGGTTGAGCATGCAAAGTTTGACGCAGTCGAACCTCAGTCAGAGTCGCTTGAAGAAATTGCGCGCGCCAAAGCTGATCAGGCATATGCAGCGCTTAAGCGGCCGCTGATTGTCGATGACACCGGATTGTTTATCGAGGCACTGGGCGGATTTCCCGGGCCGTTTGCCGCATACGTGCAGGACACCATAGGCAATCCCGGCATTCTGCGCCTCATGGATGGAAGAGAAACCCGGCGCGCGTATTTTGCAACCGTTATCTGCTACCGGGATGCGGAGGTCTGCGAGACGTTTTGCGGCCGCGTGGACGGAGAGATTGCAGTGTCGGCGCGCGGGACTTCCGGATTCGGCTATGATCCGGTATTTTCGGTAAACGGCCGCACGCTTGCGGAGATGAGTATGGCAGAAAAGAACACACTTTCGCACCGCGCGCGGGCACTTGAAAACTTCCGCGCATGGTATGTAAGGCGCAAGTGTTAATATCTTAGAAGACCAATATTATTGAACTCAAATAACAGGGGCTAATAATAATGAGATTCCCAGAAGCAGAAGAACGCTTACTTAAAGTTAAAGTTTGCATGAAATGCAACGCAAGAAATGCTATCAGAGCAACCCACTGCCGCAAATGCGGTTCCACCGGTCTTCGCCCGAAGAACATCGAGCGCAAAGCATAATCTTTTCCGGTGCAGGGCACCAATCATCATTTTTCTTCGCTATGAACAGGGTATTTACCAGAAGAAATGTTGTCTGGGCAGTATCGCTGCTTGTATTTATCGCCATCTTTGTCTGTGTTATCTGCAATTTTGCCGTAACCGGCTATATGACCTGGCTTGTATATCCGGTGAGTTCTCTTATTCTCGGCTGGATACTCTTTATCCCGATTCTCCATTTAAAGGTGCAGGGCATGAAGTATTCTCTCGGGCTGCTTACCGCAGTCATTCTGCCGTATCTTTTAGTTCTTGATATATGGACCCAGGGCGGCTGGTTTTTCACGATAGCACTGCCCATCGCACTTGCAGGCCTTGCTTTCCTCTGGGTTTCCTGGGTTCTCTGGCTGAAACTCAAAAATCGGTATTATCTTGCAGGAGTGCTTCTGATACTTGCAGGTCTCCTGTCACTGTTTATCTGGTTTATCGTGCCGTCGCCTTTCCCGTGGGGCTGGCTGGTGTTCGGCGTTGCCGCACTTCTTGCCGTGGTCTGGATTGTGCTGACAGCATGCATCCGGAAAAAATAACGGAATAATGGTAAAAAAGAGGAAAGCTGCTTACACCGAATAATAGGTGACGCGCTTTCCTTTTTCCCGGTATTCTCCCGCATAAGTGTCAAGATTTCTTTTGTATCCTATCCGGTCGGTGAACCCGATGGTTTTTAACTCCGCGCGCACACGCATGACATCTTCTTCATTCTCCCAGTTTTCCGTGAAGACATAGATGACTTTTCTGTCGTCATGCGAATCTTCATTCTCTTTTGAGGTGCTGATTTTTGCCCCGATGCCGAGTTTTCCTGCAAGTGTTGCATCGCGGATTTTTTCCCAGGCACTGTCTGCTTCTTCAGGCTGTACAAACATCAGCCATTTGCCGGCGGCCTCAGCCGATGCCGCGCCCGGCGCGCACCCGGGTTTTTCCTGCCATATCCAGTAGGATCGAAACGTCTTTGTGGGCACGGTTCCTTCCCCGAGGGAAAATAATACGGCAATCTCTTTTGCCCCGCCGCATGCTGCAAACGGCTCTCTAAAGACCGGATACTCTTCCAGGAAGGCTGCTGCACATTCTTCGCAGACTGCAGTCATGTCTTCTCCCTTTTTCACCAGTTCAAAAAGGTGCGTGCCTCTTTTTTCGAAACGGTGCTGCATGAAAAGAGTAAACATCCCGAATACCAGATCAGTCAGTTCTTCTGTTGTATAATCTTCCTCTTCAGCAGGTTCCTCTTCAATCATAATGTACTATTTCTTTTTATGCATTATTTAGGGTTACGGTATTAACCTCTCAAAAGCCTCTTATCTTCACAGGGTCTATGAATATACATAATGATATGGAAACGTGACTGGGGTCTTTTCGGCCGGCAGGTTGTTGCCTGGCTGATTATGCTCCTGCTGTATCTTGCAATCCTCTACGTCGCGCGGATTTTCCTGTGGGGAACCGTGTGGTTTTACCTGATTGCAGGCATTGTATTTATTTCTGCCTTTGTCCAGTTTTTCTTCTCGGACAAAATGGTAACATCCAGCATGAAAGTGCGGATTATTTCCCACGCTGATGAGCCGCATCTTTATGATATGATTCACCGGCTTGCAGACACTGCAGGACTCCCGATGCCAAAAGTGGGCATCATTGAACATCCTGCCATGGCAAGCACGGCAAATGCTTTTGCAACCGGTCGCTCACCCAAACACGCGGTTGTTGCGGTCACACCGCGCATCCGCGAACTTTTATCGGATGAGGAGCTTGAGGCGGTTCTTGCGCATGAACTGGCGCATGTGAAAAACCGTGACATGCTGACAATGACCATTGGAAGTTTTGCAGTTATGCTTGCTTCGATGATTTTGAATAATTCGATAATCATTGCACTTACCGGCGGCATGCGCAACAGTGAAAACGGCGGTGGTATCGTTGCCTATATTGTTGCAATGGCAGTTACCTTTGTTGTCTACATAATCGGCACTCTTGTAACGATGGCAATTTCGCGCTACCGGGAGTTTGCAGCAGACCGCGGCAGTGCCTATATTACCGGCAATCCCGATGCGTTAATCCGCGCGCTGAAAAAAATATCCGGCGCGATGGAAAATATGCCAAGCAAGAAGGCGAAAGAGGTTTCCGGGACGAACTCTTTCTTTATCATTCCGGCAATTTCAGGCGAGTCGGTTATGGAACTGATGTCTACGCACCCGAGTCTTTCAAAGCGTATTGCAAAACTTGAAGAAGTCAGGGAGGAAATCAGAGGATACTGATTTCTTTTTTATTGTTTCAATTTCGTTAGGTTTAATACGTAAGAGAGCGAATATTATTGACGCACAGGCACTGATGGTCTAGAGGCATGACTTTGGCCTTCCAAGCCAATAGCCCGGGTTCGAATCCCGGTCGGTGCACTTTTCTTTTGAAGGATTCGTGGTCTAGTGGTATGACGTCGCCTTCACACGGCGAAGGTCAGGAGTTCGAATCTCCTCGGATCCATTACTTATCTTATGTCTGATTTTACGTTCCGGTTTGCAGAGCCGTCTGATGTGCCTCTCATTCTGCAGTTTATCCGTGACCTTGCAGAGTACGAACACCTTCTGAAAGAAGTTATTGCAACAGAGGAGCTTCTTAGCGAATGGATTTTTGAAAAGAAAAAGGCCGAAGTGATTTTTGTTATGGACGCAAAGACTGAAGCAGGCTTTGCGCTGTTTTTCCACAACTTCTCGACGTTTTTAGGCCGCGCGGGAATCTATCTTGAAGACCTGTATGTAAAACCAAAGTTCCGCGGCAAAGGATACGGCAAAGCTCTCTTGCAGGAACTTGCCCGCATTGCAGTTGCGCGCGGCTGCGGAAGGCTTGAGTGGTGGTGTCTTGACTGGAACAAATCCAGCATCGACTTTTATCTTTCTCTTGGCGCAGAACCTATGCGCGACTGGACAGTCTACCGCATTGCAGGCGACACGCTGAAAAAACTTGCTGAATAAAAAAAAACCGTTCTAAATCTAAAAACAGAGGATGTAAAATCCCTGTTTACTGCGCCTTTAATGCTGCAGATTCGGATTTGATAATTTCGATTCTGCGGACCGGGAAAATCGGTTTGCATACTTCGAACATCTTCTTGGACAGATCGCCCTTTAAGACTGCATTGAGGAAGGAATTCATGTCTGCCTCTTTTGCGCAGTCCTCGACAACCTTGGTCATTGCTGCACGGATTTCCTGAATCTGGGAAAGTCTTGCATGGTTGATGGTAAATGCGGTGATGGTTACCTGCATTGCTCTGTCTGCTCCAAGCGGAGTGAGAGTGATGGTGTTGTCAATTCTGGATGCCCGCCTCTTGACCATTGCACGGACGAACTCTTTTGCCATCTCGTGACCAACGAACTGAGTGTATGCTGCATCGCCTGCAACCTCAACAATCTTGAAGGATGCACGGACATTCTGTTTGGAGTAGTCCTGGATTAATTCACCAAGGCTTACTGTCATTACACGACCCGGAAGGTTTTCCGGATCAGAGGAGATAATTTCTCCGATTAACTGCTTGCCGATGAAGTCAGGGGCGTAGACTTTGTACCACTTCTTGGTCTTCCATCCCTCAACTTTGCGGCTTCCGCTCTGTTTCTTTGCCATAATTATTTACCTGTAATACTTTTTTCATTCGGGGTTTGCGAAATCTTTTCCGCAACCGCGAGATTCATCAAATAGTCATCGGTCGTTGCAAGAACCGTTCCAATCGACTCACCTTCAATGTGCGCGACAACAATGTCTCCTTCCGCATGGCACTCCATAAATCCGGCATTGTCCGGGGAGAGCGCCGCTGCAATTTTTACTGCATCTTCTGATGCAAACCGTATTTCACCTGTTATCTTCATGCAAATCCCTCCAGCATTGCAAGGAATTCACCTTCACACGCCGGGGGCAGTTCAGCCCCCGCGCGCAAGGCGTGACCTCCGCCGGTGCCTCCAAGCGAGGCATTGACCTCTTTGAAAAACTCCTCGAAGTTCACCTGCGCACCAAACGGAGCGCGGGCGGATACTTTGAGGAATTCAGGCGTTCGTGCAAGCACGAACACCGGAGTCTGCTTTGATTTTGCAAAGACATCGGCAACATCGGAAACTGCATCAAGCGAATCAACCATCCAGGCATTTTTTGCCACATTGCGCGCCGTTGCGCAGGCGTCGATAATACCTGTGCGGAATTCCGCCGCAGTATCCCATGCCTCTTTTATGTGCGCGGCGTCACCGACCGCAGCCGCATAGGCAAGGTCAGTTCTTCCTGCTTTGCCGCAGGCGTCAATAACCGCCTCAAGCGAGTATGCATCGGTAATTACCTCGCGTTCCAGAATCCATGA
Organism: Methanocorpusculum sp.; assembly: GCA_029987245.1. Classification (GTDB taxonomy): domain Archaea; phylum Halobacteriota; class Methanomicrobia; order Methanomicrobiales; family Methanocorpusculaceae; genus Methanocorpusculum. The sequence goes on from DALTWG010000021.1 coordinate 13,271, forward strand.
GTCCCCGTAAAGGTTCATGAAATCAGGATATGCTGCATCGGACCTGAGTACAATCTCCGAGAGAAGCTGCGTGTTGAAATCCTCGTCGGAAACCTTGCTCATACAGTCCTGCTCGATTGCAGATGCTGTATCCAAACTGCCCGATACTTTTGCAAAATACGGGGATGAGGCAATCATTAACTGCTCGCGCGTGTTTCTTCCCGGAAGAAGAATGGCGCGCTTTGTGTTGATAATATTGTTTCCGATAGCTTCGTTTACAATCTCCGCGTTCGGCCCTGCAATTTTCTGCATGTCGCCAATAACAGAGACAAGCACCAGCCCTGCAAGGTCCCGGTTGTCACCGAGTTTGTTTGCAACAAGGTATGCAGCGGCAGAGGCGGTCATTTCCGATTCGCCGTCTACGCCGCACAGCCTTGGATTCAGGTGATAGGGTGATTTGTTGTACGGCACATGGTGGTCGATAATGATAGTTGTATCAGGGAACTCTTTTATCGACCCGCCTATGTCGCAGAGAATAGAGACATCCGGATTTGCCACATCTTCAAACGACAGAAGATTTAGCATCTTCAGTTTGAAGGAGATGTCTGCGCGTTTGAGTGCAATTGTAATAATTGCAGCTGCACAGACACCGTCTGCATCATTGTGGGAATAGACTTCCACGTAGTCCATCTCCTTAATGCGTGCGGCGATTTTTTCAGCGGTCTCTTCAAGCGACATTTGGTGTTCTTATCTGGAAAGGAGAATCTCTGCGGTCTTCGGGTCGTAAGTCCAGTCTGCCGGGAGTCTGCCGGTGCCGGTGTAGTACTTGACAAGACGTCTTACTTTGGATTCGGTTAACTGAAGCTGGCGCTTGTTGTGCAGATCCTTTTTGTTTTCGTCAAGGTGCTTTCTCATAACCATTGCTTTGTGCATGAGGTTTCTGAGATCTTCCGGAAGGTCCTGATCGAGGTTGTTCTCGCGGACAATCTTGTTGATTCTCTTGCCGGTTACCAGTTTTACGTTCGGGATGCCGTGTTTGTCTCTTAAGACAAGACCAATCTGGGCGCAGGTGAGTCCGGTTTTGCGGAGCTCGACAATCTTTGCCTCAACATCTTTTGCGTCGCCGTTTGACCATGCCGGAACTTCTTTTCTGTATGGTCTGACTGAGGCTGCAATTCCCCGTCTTCTTGCGTGCATTCGTGCCATTTTAATTCACCTTTGCGATAAATGACTGCGTTCATCCGTCGTACATCCGGATAAATCTGCCCGGATATCCTTATCGCATTTGTTGTTGGATATACGGGTGTAAGTCACGAAAAGAGCAGCCTGTTAGCATTTGCTGTAGTTGAGCTGACTCGATGCGTAATCCCAAAGCCATGTTAGGCAGTGTCATTGAAACACGTCGGACTTACTTTCAGTCAGCACCTGTTTGTCACGGAGCAGTGCCCCATGCAAGAGTGCTTCATCATTATATGCTGTATTTCATTATAAGGGTTTTGGGGGAACAGTGTTTTATCCGGGCACAACAGAATAGTAAGTATAAAAGAATATGTATGATGCAGTAATTATAGGTGCGGGTCCTGCAGGTCTGTTTTGTGCGGCCCAACTTGCCGGATGCAAAACGCTTGTCATTGAAAAAATGAAGCTTCCGGGAAGAAAGCTGCTGATTGCCGGAAGCGGGCAGTGCAATATCACGCATGCGGGCAATGTGCGGGAGTTTGCGTCGCACTACGGCACGCACGGTGCGTTTCTCAAATCCGCGCTTGCGGGTTTTTCGAATACAGATACGATAGATTTTTTCACCGCGCGCAATGTACCCTGCACTGAAACAGATGCGGGGAAGGTGTTTCCGAAATCGCTTGCGGCGGATGATATTTTAGATGCGCTGCTTGATGCGTGTGATGAGGCTGGTGTTGAGTTCAGATATGAGGAGCCTGTTGAGGCAATCGAAAAAACGGAGGAGGGATTTGCAGTAACAACGCTGTTTGGCACGTACCAAAGCAGAAACGTGGTGCTTGCCTGCGGGGGCAAATCATATCCGAAGACCGGCTCTGCCGGTGACGGCTACGCGCTTGCAGAAAAGCTCGGGCATACGATTGTTGAGCCGAAGGAGGCTTTGACGCCGGTGTACATACGTAATTTCGCGCTGGCAGAGCTGGCCGGTATTTCTGTCCCGGATACGGAGGTCACCGTCTGGCGCGGGGGAAAGAAGGTCGCAGGGCACAAAGGCGATGTGCTGATTACGCGCTTTGGCTTTTCCGGGCCGGGAATTCTGGATGCGAGCCGGTTTATGCGGGCCGGGGATGTGCTTCGGCTGAACTTTGTTCAAATCCCGCCTGAGGCTTTCGAGGCGCTGCTTTTAGAGCGGTGCGCAAAAGAGGGCGCGCGCCAGGTCTCTAATTTGCTTTATCAGACCGGCTGCCCCGAGCGGCTTGCAAAAGTGTTATGCGAGGGTGCAGGTGTCGGGGCTGTTACCGGGGGGCAGCTTGGTGTGTCTGCGCGCAAAAAACTTGTGCGCGCCCTTACCTCGTATGAGGTTGAAATCGAGCGCCTTGGGGGTTTTGAGGCTGCGATGTGTACTGCAGGAGGAGTGGATTTGCAGGAGATTAGCAGAAATACCTTTGAGTCAAAGCTGGTTCCGCATCTGTTTTTTGCCGGCGAAATTACTGATATAGATGGTGATACGGGCGGATATAACATTCAGGCGGCATTTTCGTCCGGGTTTTGCGCGGCGAAAAAAATCCGCGCGTACTGCAGTCCGGATGTGTGAGAGTCGTATCACAACCTTTAAATCATACGAAGGACAACTCTATTACGCACTTTTAGCAAAAGATTGTGCCTCAGTGGCCTAGGGGTATAGCGCGTCCTTGGTAAGGACGAGGTCGCGAGTTCAAATCTCGCCTGAGGCTTAATTTTTTTAGTTTTAATCTTGTTTTCAGTATCGTGTAGTCTTTCGCGCGCGAAGAATATTTTTTTCACCCGAATTCAGCGCTGTTTTTTGCGCTGCCGGTGTGCGCTTTTGGTTTTCCACTTGCAATCAAGGTTTGAAAATCTGCATTTTTTTGCATGTTTTCAAAACAAATTCAACGTGAAAAAGAAACTCTATTAAAAATCAAACCGCAAATACAACTCCAATTCAGGACGCTGACGGATTTGGTCCGCACGGTAAGGGGTTTAAATACTTCTTCGTCGATGTAATAGTATATCTGAATTACAAGGAGATTAGAAGATATGCCAGCACTTGAGTTATCAGACATCGCCGGCGTCGGCGAAGCAACAGCAGAAAGATTAAGGGAAGCAGGCTACCTCACGGTAGAGTCAATTGCAGTAGCAACACCGGCAGACCTTGCCGAAGCAGCTGAAATCGGAGAAAACACCGCGAAAAAGATTATCAAATCCGCGCGCGAAATCGCTGACATCGGCGGATTCAAAACCGGCGCAGACATCCTTATCAAACGCAAAGACGTCATGAAACTCAAGACGCTTGTACCTGATTTCGATGATCTTTTAGGCGGCGGCCTTGAGACGCAGGCAATCACCGAATTCTACGGCGAATTCGGTTCCGGCAAATCTCAGGTCGTTCACCAAATGGCGGTTAACTGCCAGCTCCCGGTAGAACTCGGCGGATTAAACGGCTCTTGTCTTTACATTGATACCGAAAACACCTTCCGTCCGGAACGTATCGAACAGATGGTCAACGGTCTTGAATTTGAAACCCTGCCCGAAGGATACGTCATTCCCCCGGTCGATGAATTCCTGTCCAACATCCATGTTGCGCGCGCGACTTCGTCTGACCACCAGATGCTCTTAATCGACTCCGCGCGCGACATTGCAAACCGCCTGCGTGAATCCGGAAAACCGGTCAAACTGATTATTGTCGACTCCCTTACCGGACTTTTCCGTTCCGAATACGCCGGACGCGGAACCCTTGCAGAACGCCAGCAGAAACTCAACCGCCACATGCATGATTTATTCAAACTGGTCGACGAATTAAATGCAGTAGCAATTGTTACCAACCAGGTCATGTCCAACCCCGGACTTCTCTTCGGCGACCCGACAAAACCGGTTGGCGGAAACATTGTGGGGCATACTGCCACATTTCGTCTCTATTTACGCAAGAGCAAAGCAGGCAAACGCATTGCAAAACTGGTGGACAGCCCGAACCTCCCCGAAGGCGAAGCGCCCTTCACTGTCGAAACCGGCGGTATAAAACCCTGAAAGCGCATATAATTATATATGCCTGAAGCGTTCATCACCGATGTAGACGGGACTCTGACAGATGCCGGGCGCCGCCTCTCACTTGACGCCGTATCCGAAATCCGCCGCCTTATTGACACCGGCATTCCCGTGGTTTTTGCCTCGGGAAACACCCTGTGTTTTTTGGACGGTCTTTCTCACATGATTGGCACCGATGGAAAAGTCATTGCCGAAAACGGCGGCGTATACCGCAACGGATTTCTGGAAAAAAAGCATGTGGAAGGAAACCGCGCGCTCTGTCTTGAAGCATATCAGCGAGTAGTTGCAGAGTTCAAACCCAAAGGCGATGAACTGCGCCTGTTCAGCTATGACTACCGCTATAGCGACCTTGCCTTTTCGCGCGACGTCGAAGCAGACGCTGTTTCCAAACTGCTGCAGGACATGCCCTTAAACGTAATAGACACCGGATTTGCCATTCACCTCCAGACACCAGGCATCTCCAAAGGCGCGGCATTTTCCAAACTCGCAGCATTAATGGGACTTGAAACATCCGATTTCCTTGCAGCAGGCGACTCCATAAACGATATATCTATGCTTGAGCGCGCGGGCACCGCAGTCGCCCCGCAAAATGCCTGCGCCGAGGTTAAGGCACTTGGCTGTGAAATAACGGCAAAACCCTATGGCGAAGGCATCGCTGACGCAATCCGGAAATACTTCTAAAAAATGGAAATACTATTTTTTATTGTCTGAGCATATAGCGGTCAACGACAATATAATCCTGGATGTCTTTCACCGCCTCAAACGGCAGAGTAATTGCCTCGTTTTCGATTCTGTACCCGGTCGTGTCAAAAGACGGGTCAGGCTGAACGATTAAGGATAATAACTGCCCGGTTTCCGCATCAATATAGATATTGCGGATAATACCGATAATTTTGCCGTCAGTACTCATTACCTGCTTGTGACTGATTTTGCGCGTGAACACTTCACTCTGGTTTGTATGCTCTTTCATAAATACTCTATAACTTTCTTGGTTAGACAACTATTTAGCCATTTTGCTTACTGCGATGGAATCACAGTGACGGAAACACTTTGATAATATCTGAGTGCGTTAAAATCCCGACCGGAGTACGCCCCTCCATAACAATAACCCGGCCGATTTTCTCCTCCTTGAATTTTTTCACCACCTCAAAAAGTTTCATCGAATCCGGAATAGTAATAACCCTTTTCACCATGATTTCAGAAACCGGCGTTTCCGAGGGAATATCCTGCTGAAACGCGCGGCAGACATCTGTCTGGGTAACAATGCCGAGCAGTTCTCCTCCCAAAACCACCGGCGCGCCGTGGATTTTTTTCTGCAGAAGCGTATTCATAACATAGGCAATTGTCATATCCGGCTCAAGCTTGATTAAGGGAGTTGACATATATTCTTTTATCGGCTTTTTCGGCAGACTCGTCATTTCCGTTGTTGAAATCAGCAGCGCGCTGTTTACCTCGTCTTTGCCGAAGACCTCCCCTTTGATTAAGAGCTTGTTTAACGGCGTCGGACCCACGGTAATTTTATCTCCGATTTCAAACTGCCTGATATTTCCGATTACCTTTATGAGCGCGTGACATAAATCCGCGTGCGTCAGCGTCGTAAACGCAATCTCTTTAGCGCGCACCCCTTCAAGCGCCTCGCCGTTTCTCTGAATCAAAACATCGCACTCGGAATAATCGCGGGTAACATTGAGTTCGCTGTACGCGCGCGCAGTCGGGTGATACCCGCCTTTGGGGCCCGGAACCCCGTCTGCAAGCCCCAGCACTTTCAGCGCCTGCATCTGGTTTCGCACCGTTCCGGGATTGCGCTGAATAATTTCTGCTATCTCTTCTCCCTTGATTGGATGGGAATATTGATGATACAGGGAAATAAGAGTAATAAGTATATCTTTCTGAATAAGGGATAAATCCATAGTAGTAACCTATGTGTTTTATCCTAAATAAACCACCGGTAAAATGTACTTTGACAGAATTCCTACAATTCCCACGGCAGATGAACTTTTAGACAGAAGTTTCCGCCGCGCGGCAAAAAAGATGAGCGAAAAGGAAAACAAACGCTATGCAGACATTGATTTCGTGCGCGCGATAACCCAGGCAACGCATGACAAACTTGTCTCCATTATCCAGAGTTTTCCCGAATTTGAAGAACTTCCGCCGTTCTACCGCGACATGTGCGATATTTTGTTCGGCATGGAGAACCTGAAGAAAAATCTCGGCATGATAGGCTGGGCAGCCAAAAACGTGCGCGATGTCGGTCAGGGGATTTCGCGCGGCATGCGCACTGCAGACACCCTTGTTGAGCGCAAGCGCGCGGTCGCGCGCATTGCATCTATTGTGCACCGCGCCGACGATGCCCTGCATTATATGAACGATGTGAGAAACGTTCTGCGCAAACTTCCGGCGGTAAGTTCTGATGAGTTTACGATTGCGGTAGCCGGCTATCCGAATGTCGGAAAATCCTCGTTTATACGTCTTGTTTCCTCCGCCGAGCCGGAAATAGCCTCGTATCCTTTTACGACCAAGGGCATTATTGTCGGACACCGCGATGCGGAGCGGCGCAGAAAAATCCAGTTCATCGACACGCCCGGTCTTTTGGACCGCGCGCCGGAAGAACGCAATGCAATCGAAAAGCAGGCGCTTAATGCGCTTGTCTATGTCGCGGATTTAGTCATGTTTGTGATTGACGCCAGTGAAAACTGCGGTTATTCGATAGGCGCGCAGCTGAAACTGCGTGAGGAAATTGCAGGATTCGTGAATGTGCCCATGATTACTGTGGTCAACAAGTCCGACATGAAGAAGTACGAAGGCTACTTCAATATGTCCACGGTCACCGGCGAGGGTGTGGAAGAGGTGCTTGCCGAGCTTTTGCGCCTGCGCAAGGAGCTGATGGAAAAACAGGGCGTGGATTTAAGGTCGGCGCTTCCGGTGCCGGAAAAGAAGAGAAAAGGCGGCCGCGCAGAGTCTATTCTGACGGATTACTGATAGTTTTCTCTTTTTTCCACAGATCGCACGGCAGAGCCGTGCTCAACTCTTCGGCTAAAGCCTCAGAGCAGCCCTTTTTCTATTACTTCATCTAAAAACACCGCGGCCGCATATGCCTCGAACGCAAATACCTTCGGCGTCAGCAAATATTCATCCGGGATGCGCCGGGCGGCCGAATTGCCGCATATCCGCACGAAATCCAGTGCGTACAGCGCCTTATCTGATAAAACCCCCGCGCGGCCGATTGCGCCGCAGAGCACTCCGAATTTCTGCGCGTCCGCGCGAATATGCTGATTTTTGCAGATAACGGCGGCCGCATTTTCGATTATAGTGCAAAGCGCGCGCGCCGCCTTTTCGGATTTTTTCTGTTTGAGAATTTCAGAAAGGCCGCGCAGCACCGGGTGTTTCCCGGCGGCGGCCTCCAGTTTTTTCATGGTATCGTTTTGCGCTGCCAGAACCTCTTGCCGGGTGTACATGCTTTTTTCCAGATTCAGCCCTTTTTCGCGCGGCAGCGCAAATCTGATTTCAAGCGATGCGCCTGCGCCGCCTGAGGGCACCGACAAAATTACATCCCCGATGTTTTGCATGTCATAAAGCGTATTAGCCGCCGCCTCCATGCGGTTAGCCGCGCGCAGCGATTTATGCAAATCACCGGCGCTGATAATTAAAGCGCGCGCCTTTTCCCCCGCCCCGTCAAAGCGCCGGTAGAGCTCGTGATGAAAATCAGCCGCCGTACAGTTCCCGGATTTTTTCTTCATTTAAAGAGACCGAAGAACCCTTTCTTCTCAACGATTTCCGGAATGATTACTATATCGCCCTTGTTTTTCGGCGCCTGCACCCCGCGGCCAATGCACTCCTGCGGCACAAACCGGACACCGGCTTTCACCCCTGCAGGAACGGTAATGCGCATGCATCCGCCTTTAAACGGCATCTCCATTTTCATAATGCCTCCGCGTTCGGCAATTTTTGCCGGAATTTCCATCGTGTGCAGGACATTGTTGGTCCCCTCCTCAATTTCCCAGCCGTCTTCGGGGATAATTTTCAGATTCACATACAAATCGCCGCGTTTTTTGCCAGCCTCGGGAACACCTTTTCCCTCAACCCGGTAGCGCCGCACGCCCGGATGAATTTTTAAGACAATCGGCTCTCCGGCAACCATAAACGGCCGGACACGCCCGCGGCCCCAGGCGGCTATCGCAAGACTTACCGGAAAATCCGCTTCAATATCGCCGCTCTTTTTTGCAACCCCTGCCATTTTTTTGTCGCGGGGAGTTGCGGTTTTCTGTGCGGGTTCAGCCGTAATTTCTTCATCATACTTCGCGCGCTTTTCTGAGTCGGAGAGGATTTCATAGGCATCCATTATTTTCAGGAGTTTTTCATTATATTCATCCTGTTTTGCTTCGTCGTCTCCCGCCTTGTCCGGGTGATAGAGTTTTACCAGACGGACATAGGCTTTTTTGATTTCAGCTGCATCCGCGGTTTTTGCTACTTCTAAAATATCGTATAATGTTTCGGGCATTGTCAATACTATTTGGCGGACATACTTTTAGTACTTCTGTAATTGTAAAAGAAGGTGATGCTGTAAAAAAAAAAAACAGAAAAGAACCTCAGTGCTCGACAGCTACAGCCTTCTTTCCGGTGGAAAACGTATTCGGCTTGGAAGATGCCCGCATCTCCGCAACAATCTCATTACCCAGCGTCAGCAGCGCAACACGATGGAGATTCTTATTTTTGTGAATGTGAATCGGAGAAATGGAAAGCGCATCATACTCCTCCGTGTTTACCTTATTGTCCGAAACCGACTCATAGTATTTCTTGACCTGAACCATTAACATATGCAGGTGGATTAGTTCTTCTTTTTGCATGATTTTGACTCCCTCATTATCCTGAGAAAAATTGTATTAATTACATGGGACAGACCGGCTTTTATAGGTTATTCAACATGTTTATATCTGAGAACAATTTTACCCCCGCCGCAGAAAACGTGTAAACTGAAATCCCAGCCAAATCCATTATTTTACCAAACAAACCCCGGCCGCAGGATATTTTTCCTTTGCGCGATTGACCGGTTTAAAGGGATTTCGGGACAGGTTTATATGCCTGATGCGAAAAAAGAGACAACAGCCGGATGAAAAAAAAACGGCTCAAGTCGGAACATTGCGCAGCTCAACCAGCTTGAGATTTTTCTTCCCCCTCGGACACATCTCCGAATACGAACCAAGCACCTCAAGCACCACATAACGCCCCTGATCCCTCACCCCGTCCGGATGACAGAACGCATACCCCTTGCAGAATTTTTCATCACAGACCGGCGAATACGTGATTCTTGTCCGCCGCGTCGCCTGCGACGTTGGAATAACCGCAGTGATTTTCGACTCCTCCACATCCACCGCCTGCGCGCCCTCGGCATGCACCGCGCAAAGATGCTTTGTCTTTCGCACCGCAACAACCTTGTAACGCCTGCCTTTTTTCAGTTTTTCCGAATGACAGACCTTTGCCACCTTGCAGGATTCGCATGCGGCCGCTTTACCGGCGTAGACAAACTCCGCGCCCTCATGCGCGAGTACATCTCCGACAATCGTTACTATTTTTTCTTCCGGGTCCATACTTATACCTCATATAATACAGCAACTGCTGCAGATGCTTTTTCAATAGTCATGTGGTCGTCAAAGACAGTATACCTTTCCGGACGGATTTCATGCGCCCGCATCACCGCTTCAAGAACCGTCTCGCGCGTGAGACCGACATCCTCCGGCCGTGTCGGCGCCCCCACATCCCGCAGCGCATTGCGAATCTTGCGCCAGTCGGCGCCGTGCAGATACATACTGATAATCGTACCAATACCGCACGCCTCCCCGTGCAGCGCGACATCCGGCGCAAGATACTCCAGCATATGTGCAAATTTGTGCTCCCCGCCCGACGCCGGACGCGAAGAGCCTGCAATACTCATCGCAACCCCCGAAGAGAAAAGAGCCTTCATTACCATCCATGCCGCGTTTTCATCACCGAGCCGGATTTTATTTGCATTTTCCACCAAAAGCTCCGCCGTAATCATAGACAGCGTCAGCGCATATTCGCTCACCTTTTCCCCCGTGCGGTTGCGCGACAACTCCCAGTCAAGCACCGCCGTATAATTTGCAACCACATCGGCAAAGCCTGACGCCATCATCCGCCGCGGCGCGTTTGCTAAAATACCGGTATCAGCCACAATCGCAACCGGCGGATGCGCAGCAAGACTGACATTTCCCTCCTCGGTTTTCACCGAAGCGCGCGACGAGGCAATCCCGTCGTGCGATGCCGCCGTCGGCACACTGATAAACGGAATATCAAGATTGTAAGAGGCGATTTTAGCCGTATCAATCACGCGCCCGCCCCCCACACCAAGCATTAAAACAATCCCGCGCTCCTTTGCAAAATCCTCGACGCGCTCGATTTCTTCATACGTGATTTTGCCGACAATAAGCGTGTGCACCGCAAAACCGCTCAAAAGTTCTGCAACCGTTTTACCAACGGTCTCCATAGTATGGGCACCGGCTAAAACAAGCAGCGGACCGGTGATATGCAAATCACTAATCACCTCCGGCAGCTGCTTTAACACGTCATGCCCTGCAATGACATCGCGCGGCATTTGAATCCAGCGCGATTTGTCAAATTTTTTATTCTTTAATAACCTATTATTCTTACTCATGGTGAATCATTATGTTTGAAGACATATATGCGTGGATGTGTGATATCAGAGCATCGAATTACTCTGTCGCACTTACCATCGTTTATGCTATATTAGTAATCCTCGGACTGTATATACTTTATCGGTGGCTCAAACACATGAAAATTGCTATCGATGCCCCGTTTGTTCTTACCGGCATAACCTATGTGGTGCTTGGCGGGATACTGCATGTGATAGGCGATACCAAACTGATTCCCGACCCCTGGGAATTTTTAATGGAGACGCCGCAGGTCTATATTCTGGTGATGATTTTTGCCATCCTGGTGCTCTGGGGCTCGATTGTTCTTGAACGCCGGCACATAGTGATAAAATACACCACACCCTTCATGCTCGGAGGCATTATTCCCTCAGCCATAGCATTCCTGGTGCTGGTAGTATTCGGCCTCACCGGCCCGGTGGGCAAATTCGACATCCCGGTGCTTTTAATCGTCCTGCTGACTGCAGCGGCGGCAACCGCCGCCGTCTGGGCGCTTCTGCGCTATGTCTTTCGCTGGAAATACGTCACCGACCCCGTGTACATCGCGCTTCTTGCAAGCCATTTCCTGGACGCATCGGCAACAGGCTATGCAATCTCGGTCCACCCGAAAGGCTACATTGAACAGCATGTTTTGGGAAGCGGCCTGATTGAACTTACCGGCACCGGCTACATTATGTTTGCGCTTAAATTCGTGGTGCTCGTCATTGCGATTTGGATTTTGGAAAAGTTCCGGCATGAAGAAGGCATGAGCCCTGTCTGGCACCTGGTGCTTCTTGCGATGATTGTAGTAGGCCTTGGCCCCGGCATACGCGATTTACTGCGCATGGTGCTGTGGATTTAATCCGTATTTTTTTTATCCGGGCTTTTTACAAAACGGCTTTGCACAATAATTCAATCCTGCACAAAAATTAATTCAAAATGATATTTCTGCACAAAAATTATACTCCCTGCACAAAAATTCGTGTAACTATTCAGCCTTATGTATGGTGCTGAATTTTTTATCTTTTTGGCTTTTATAACGCGCTTACGCGCGAAAAACGCAGATTTCCGCAGATTGCACGCAGATTTTCACAGATTACAGCAGATTCTTTCGGCGGGCGAATTACGCCCGCCGTTAAAAAATCATAT
>DALTWG010000001.1 GCA_029987245.1 Methanocorpusculum sp.
CCCCGCCCCCGCTCAAAACGCATCCTTTATATATGAGCCCCGATGCAACAAGATAACTATATTTTCTATCCCGACACCATAATATATGGTAAAAATATCATGATACTTGTACCAGATACCAGCGTCGTCATCGACGGCCGCGTCACCACCCTTATCGAGAAAGGTGAATACCGTGACGCAACGATAATTATACCTGAGGCGGTCTTCGCAGAACTCGAAGCTCAGGCCAATCAGGGACGGGAAACAGGTTTTTCGGGACTCGTCGAACTCCAGAAGCTTTGTGAACTGGAAAAACAGCATATCATAACCTTAAAACACGTAGGCGAACGCCCGAAACTCGAACAGGTCAAACTCGCCGGCGGAGGAGAAATCGACTCCATGATACGCGCGGTTGCGATAGAAAACAATGCAGTCTTTTTAACCTCCGACTACGTTCAAGCACAGGTAGCCAAGGCAAAAGGCCTCGAAGTCGTCTTCTTAAAGCCCGAAACCGGCGACAACTTCGCCCCGCTCTTAATTGACGAATTCTTCGATGAAAACACCTTCGCAGTCTACTTAAAAGAACGCGTTGCACCCTGCGCACGCAAGGGAACCATCCGCGAATCCCGCCTCGTTCAGATACGCGAGACACCTGCCTCCGAATACGAACTGCGCGCAATCAGTCAGGAATGTTTAGAGCGCGCAAAGCGCCACCCGGACGGATTTGTCGAAGTGGAACTGCCCGGCGTCACCGTAAGCCAGATAGGTTCAATGCGCATTACCACAACCCGCCCGCCTTTTTCCGACGGCATAGAAATCACCATTGTGCGCCCGACGCGCGAGGTTTCCTTTGAATCCTACAATTTCGCAGCCGCGTTAAAAGACCGGCTGAAATCCGACAAAGGAGGCATGTTAATCGTCGGAACTCCGGGTTCAGGCAAATCCACCTTAGAGCAGAACATTGCAACATACCTTTCCAGCGAAAACTACATTGTAAAAACCATCGAATCCCCGCGCGATCTCATGGTTCCGGACAAAATCACGCAGTATACAGCCCTGGACGGCAGTATTGCCGCAACCGGCGAGGTCCTTACCCTTCTGCGCCCGGACTACGTGGTTTTCGACGAAATGCGCCGCTCGGAAGAGCTTGCAGTCTACGCGGACCTGCGCCTGTCCGGTATCAAGGTAATCGGCGGTCTGCACGCCAAATCCGCACTTGACGCCCTGATTCGCCTTTCCAGCCTCGTTGACTTAAATCTCATTCCGCAGATTGTTTCAACCATGGTCTTTGTCAAAACAGGCGACATTTCCGAAATCTACAACATCTCCACCGGCTTTGGCGTGCCCAAAGCCCTTGAGCAGCTCGGCGACCCGCAGGTCAGGCCTATTGTACGCTTAACAAACGTGCTCACCCAGTCGGTTGCAGCCGAGGCCTTCAGATACGAGGGCGAAGTCATGGTCACGCCTGCATCGGGACTTGTCAGAGTCGAGCCGGTGAAAGCCGAGCCGGTAAAACCCGAACCGGTCAGGCAGACGCCGGTAAAACCGGCAGCGCCGGCATATACGCCTGCATACACCCCGGGCCCGGCAAAAGCAGCACCTGCCCCTGCAGCAGCACCCTCCCCCACTCCGGCGCCCGCACCGGTAAAATCCGAACCGGCGGCAGACGAAGTCGAAGAACCGCGCAATGCATCGCCGATTCACTCCATGCCCACCTACGAGGTCACCGAAGACAATCCGGCCTGGGTTGTGCTTGAAAAGGAAATCCAGAACGAAATGGCGCGCTTTACCGACGGCGAAATTATTGTGCGCATGATTTCCGACACCAAAGCCGCCGTATACATTGAAGATATCGATGTTCCTGCCGCAATCGGCAAAGCAGGCAAGAATATCGCCTCCGTTGTCAGCAAAGTCGGCATCGGAATCGATGTTCGCCCGCTATCGGACCATCCGGGGAGGGAGACCCTAAAAGAGGTTCAGGCGCCCCGCAGCGGTCCGGGAAACCTGAAAATCAGAAGCGAGAAAAAGCAGATTTCCATTATCTGCCCGGAGCACAAGGGAAAAATCGTTGACCTCTTCTCCGGAAAGGAATATCTCTTCACCGCCACCGTGGACGAAGCAGGTGAAATCCATCTCGCAAGAAACTCAAGCATCGCATCGGAAATGATAAAAAGATACGGCGCAGGCGAAGAACTGAAAATCCGCCCGGTCGACTAAGGTGAAATACAATATGGCAAAAAATCTCGTAATGAGTGAAATTGAACCGGCAATCCGCGAAGAATGGACACCGGCATTTGAATCGAATCCGAACCCGGAAAAAGACAAACTGTACGTAAACGTGGCATTCCCCTACCCTTCGGGCGCAATGCACGTGGGACACGGCAGAACCTATATCATTCCTGATGTGGTCGCCCGCTTCTGGAGAATGAGAGGAAAGCAGGTCCTTTTCCCGATGGCATTCCACGTCACCGGCGCGCCTGTTTTAGGTATTGCAAAGCGTATCGCCAAAAAAGATGAAAAGACGATGAAACTTTACGGCGGGCTTTACCGCGTGCCGGAGGCGACGCTGGAAAAGTTCACCGACCCGATTGTCATTGTCAATTATTTCGCCGACGAATATCAGCGCGTCATGAAGCAGCTCGGTTTATCTATCGACTGGAGACGCCGCTTTATCACCATCGACCCGCAGTACTCCAAATTCATCGAATGGCAGTACTCCCACATTTATGCGCAGGGAAAAGTCCAGAAAGGCGAGTATCCGGTAAGATACTGCCCGAACTGCGACCAGCCGGTAGGTGACCACGACCTTCTGGAAGGCGATTCCGCTGAAATCATGCACTATGTATTCATCAAGTTCGCTTTCGGCGAGTACATTATTCCGTGCGCAACGCTGAGGCCTGAAACCATCTTCGGTGTCACGAACCTCTGGGCAAACCCTGATGTCGAATACATAAAAGCCGAGGTCGACGGCGAAAAATGGATTATCTCCTCCGAATCTGCCAAAAAACTTGCGATGCAAAAGCATGAGGTAAAAGAGCTCGGCAAAATCAGGGGAAGCGAACTGGTCGACCAGTACGCAAAGAACCCCTATACCGGCGCCGATGTGCAGATTCTGCCCGCATCCTTCGTAGATCCCGATATGGCATCCGGCCTTGTCATGTCGGTTCCCGCCCACGCGCCGTTTGACTACATCGCACTGCGCGACCTGCAGGAAAAGGGCAAATACACCGATATTAAGCCAATATCTTTAGTCAGCACCCCGGGTTACGGCGAAATTCCTGCTAAAGACATTGTGGAAAAATACAAGATTCCAAATCAGGATGACCCCCGCATGGATGAACTCACGCAGGAACTCTACACCGCGGAGTTCTCCAAGGGCAAATTAAACGACCGCTGCGGCGAACACGCCGGAAAAGCCGTCCGCCAGGCCCGCGAGGATGTAACTAAAGAGTTCGTCGAAAAGCGCGGCTCGATAATGTACCATGAGATGAGCGCAAAGCGCGTAATCTGCAGATGCGGCAACCGTGTTTACGTCAGAATCCTCGACGACCAGTGGTTTATCAACTACGGCGACCAGGAGTGGAAGAAACAGATTCACGAGGTCATGCCAAATGTATCTCTTGTTCCGCCTGAGGTCAGAGCGGAATTTGAGAGAACCATCGACTGGCTCAAAGAGTGGCCCTGTTCCCGCCGCGTAGGTCTTGGAACCCATGTGCCGTGGGACAACAAGTGGCTCTTTGAGCCGCTTTCGGATTCGACCATCTACATGGCGTACTACACGGTTTCCTACAAGCTGAAGGCAATTGCACCGGAAAAACTCACGCCTGCGGTCTTTGACTACATCTTCCTTGGAAAAGGAAACCCTGCAGAACTTCCGGTGGATGAGGCAACGGTGAAAGACCTGCGCGCCGAATTCCTCTACTGGTATCCGTATGACTACCGGTTCAGTGCAAAGGACCTGATTTCCAACCACCTTACCTTCCAGATGTTCCACCACCGGGCAATTTTCCCGGACGAGCTGCAGCCGAAGGGAATGGTTGTTTTCGGCATGGGTCTCTTGAACGGTATGAAAATGTCTTCTTCCAAAGGAAATGTCTTCCTGCTCGAGGACGCGGCAAATGAGTTCGGTGCGGATACGGTGCGTATGTTCCTTGTTGGCAGCGCCGAGCCGTGGCAGGACTTTGACTGGAGAAACGAGCTTGTTCTCTCGGTCAAAAAGCAGATTGAGCGCATGTGGGGTCTTGTCCTCGACGCTGAAAATGCGACCGGCGAGACGCCGATTGACGCATGGCTTGTCTCGCGCATGCAGAGAAGAATTTCTGCAACAACCAAGTGTCTTGAAAACTTCCAGACGCGCCAGGCGCTTCAGGAGGCATACAACGGTGTGGTCTCCGACCTTGCCTGGTACCGGCGCCGGCTTTCAGGCGCGGCGCCCGGTGCGGTCTTAAAGGAAATCATGTCCCAGTGGATTCGGCTTCTGGCGCCGGTTATTCCTTACACCGCCGAGGCTCTCTGGAAGGAGACGGGCCACGAAGGTCTTGTTTCCTTTGCGCCCTGGCCGGCCTGCGGCCGTTCGAAGCTGAACAAGTCGGTCGAAATCTCCGAGGAGCTTCTGCAGAGAACCTTGGAAGACATCCAGTCTATCCTGAAGCTGGTCCAGATTCAGGCAAAGAAGATTACGCTCTTTGTTGCGCCGGAGTGGAAGAAGGAGGTCTTCAGGCTTGTTGCAACGGCTGAAGACAAGCGCACAGTTATGAAATCTGTAATGGCGGTGCCGGAGCTGCGCGCCAAAGGCAAGGATGCAACCGATGCCACCCAGGCAACGATTAAACTGGTGCACTCGCTTTCCCCGGAGCTTGCAGCAGCTATTGCGGAAGGCATCGATGAGGTGCCTGTCTTCAATGAGGCAATTGATTTCATCAGAAAGGAATTCAACCTGGATGTGGAGATTGTCTCTGCCGAGGGAAGCGCTCATCCGAAGGCGCGTTCCGCTCTGCCGTTTAAACCGGCGATTGTGGTTGAGTAAAGCCGGAAGGGTTCAACCACATCTGTTTTTTTTAAATTGTTATATTTCCAAAAAAGAAAAGAGCCCGCCCTCTTTACGAAAAGGCGATATTTTTGATATTGCGCAGCTCGGTGGACGCCTCGCGAAGCCCGCTTACCAAAAGCGGGAAATTTGTCGCAATTAATGAAATCATGCCCGCGGCAAAGCCCGCATTGCCTTTCTTATGCGTAACGAACCGCTTCACTAAAAGAACCAGCAGTCCGGCAAAAAACGCCGAGGTGACCAGTGCAAGCATAAGCTGGGCAAGATGCTTTACCGGACCGTTAATTACCGCAGGGATAGAATCCTCGTACTCCATCGCCTTTTGCGGGTCGCGGGTAACATACGAGGCGCCTGCAATAAGATACGGAGAAACTGTGTCTGCAAGCGAGGAATAAATGCCGTTGTCGCCGAAAATAAAATCTGTAATCCGGCGCTGCCCGGTAACTAAATCGATTAATGTTTTCAGGGCGGAAACATTGCCTTCCTTTTCAGGCTCGGCGGAATAGACCGAATGCAAAACCACAGGAAGCTCTGACGCAGAAATTTTTGCATCCGGCATGGACACCTCCATTTCCGGCGCATACGCCGCAAATGCGGCATTGAAATCGGGCATCAGCTCAGCCTCCTCTGCCACACGCCGCAGAATTTTTACCGGCATGCTGTCGCACTTTTCAAGCGTCTCTTTCGGGATGCCGGAACTTAAGTTAATGCCCGCACGGCTTAACTCATCTGCTGCATCATGCAGTTTTTCCGCGGCGTTTTCCGTGTTTCCGCCCGAATAAAGTGATTCCGCCTCACGAATCAGCTCTTCTGCATAATTCAGATGCTGTTCTATCTCTTCGTCCACAGTCATTGTACTTACTATTTGTCCTGCTTGTTGATAAACAAGTTGCATGACACCTGAAAAAATCGAGCGGACACAGAATGAATACAGGGTGGATTAACAGGTAAAACACAATGATAATAGATAATAATAGAAAACAGGCGTTCGAATGCGTTACATATTTTTTGAGTACGACCCTAACAGACTAATCACGTTTCTCGGCAGTTCACCTCCGTAAACTGTCTTAATTAATAATTGCTGTATGACAATATATAGTTGCCGGTCATCTGCCGGAAAAAAGGGTGATTTTATTCGGATTTTTCCGCTGCCTTCTTAGCGCGCTTAACGCGCTCCTTGGTTGTGAAGCAGGTGGTGAGGTCAAGGAACTGACGGAATTTTTTGTTGGTGTCAAGAATAATTTTGTCTGCCTGCGCATCCGGCAGGGAAAGAACAGTGCTGTCGGTTTGGGTATCGACCATCAGGGATTTGTTTTTGTCGCCGCACCAGACTTCAAGTTTTTTCATGCTGCCGTAGCAGATTGTCCAGTGTCCGTCTTTTATATCCGGCTTGACGCCGAAGATGTCGGCAAATCCGGCGTTGATACGGTCTTCAAGTTCTTTGGTGGTGCCGCGTTTTACTTCGTATTCCTGCATATGCATATAGATTTGCTATCTGAGATTAATTATTTGTCGACGGGCGGGGAAGGCTTTGGGCGCAAACATCCGCAGAGTTTATCTCTTAGTAAAGCATATAGTATAGAGCACCTTTTAGGGGCTTGTGGCTTAGCCAGGATATAGCGTCGGGCTTCTAACCCGAATGCCGGGGGTTCGAATCCCTCCAGGCCCGTTTCTTTTGTTATTTCTCTTGTTTCCGGTTCGCGCGCTCAATTATATTTTGATACAAATCCGGGATGTATAGGGGACCTGGCTGTAAAACTGTATCCAAGTCCCCCACACATTCTTCTCCAAAATTTTCGCCCCATTGAACCTAGGGAAACGGAATTCTAAGCATTCCGCTGAAAAACGTATGTGGGAAATGTCCCCCCACACACACATCCAAAAAACAGCACCCTTATTTGTGATACGGCTCGCCGGATAAAATCCTGTAGCCACGATAGACCTGCTCGAATAAAATCAGCCGGCACATGGTATGAGTAAACGTCATCCTTGAAAAAGAAATCCGCTTGTCCGCCGCCGAAATCACCTCTTCAGACAAGCCAAGCGGCCCGCCAATGACAAAAGCAATCCCCGCCCGGCCCGCAATCTGCGCATCGCCGATGCATTTTGCAAACTCTTCACTGGAAACAGGTGTCCCGCGCGGGTCCAGCACCGCAAACAGAAATCCGGATTTGCGGGCCGCAAGAATCGCTTCGCCCTCTTTTTTCTTTACGGCGGCCTCATCTGCATCGCCTGCTCTTTCAGGAATGCGCACCTCGGCAAGTTCCGTCACAAACACCTTCGCATACGGGCGCAGACGCTTATCAAACTCCGCAATGCCTTCTGCTATCCACGCATCCTTGATTTTGCCGACGCACAGAATCTGAATCTGCATCAGAAAACAAATCCGTTTATCGCATGGTCGCCGTGACGGTCATGTGTTGACGGCTCCTCGCCAAACGACTCCGGATCGAAACTGTCCGCGTCTTCATACTTCTTCGCCGCAGGAGTCTCTTCCTTTTCCCCGTCATTTTTGGAAAAGAGCCCTTCGGGCTCGCTTTCTTCGGCGGCCGCATTTTCAAGCTCGTCAATCTTTTTAAAGCAGGCAATCGCCTGCTTTAAGTCACCGGAACCTTCCATTGCCTTTGCCTTGAGATGCCAGGCGGCAGCATGCTCCGGCTTCTTTTCAATGACCTTGTCCGCCGAACGGTTCGCAAGGTCAAAGCGGCACATCTGCAGCTGGACAAGACCGCGGCAGTAGTCAAGGTCAATATCCGTGCATCCGAGCGCATCCGCGCGGTCAAAGAACTGATGCGCCTCGTTTGGATGGCCCGTTGCAAGATGCATGAAGCCGAGACCGGAGAGGACATACGGATTTTTCGGGTCGGCCTGCGCAGCCTGCGTAAATTCGGCAAGCGTTGCCTTCGGGTCGCCGACTTTAAGCGAACAAAGCGCCTTTTCCAGATAGGCAAGGCTGTTGCGCGGATATGTCTCAACAACTTTGCCAAAGTAGCGGATTGCCTCCGGATAGCGGCCGAGACGCGACATCATATCGGCATAGCCGAAGAGCGCATCGGCATTTTCGGGCTCTTTTAAGGTAATTTCCGCATACTCGCGCAGCGCGTCTTCCGTCCGCCCGGAATTTGCAAGCGCACGCGCATACATGGTGCGCATGGCAAGATCGTCCGGGCGCTTTGCAAGCACTTCGGCGCAGGTCGCAGCCGATGCCGCGTAATCGCCGAGATAACTCTGTGCCTCGGCTTTGCGCCGCAGGGTTACTACATCATCCGGATTTACTTCAAGAAGCAGACCGTATCCCGCAAGCGCCTCCTCGTAATCGCCTTTTAAGATGTAAATGTCGGTGGATTTGCGGATGATGTCGGTATTCACCGGCTCAATGTCAAGATACCGGCCGTAGACGGTTAAAACATCGTCGTACTTCTGCATCTGGAGATAGACGTTTGCAAGAGAAAGCATCGCCTTGGTGTTTTCCGGCTCCAGTTCGATGATTCTGCTGTAGGTCTTTGCCGCTTCGGCAAACCGGGCGGTGTTTTCCGATGCCGCACCTTTGATAAACAGAGCGCGGACGTTATCTTCCTCACTGTTTAAGATAATGCCGGCGCACTGGAGGGCCTCGTCATAGGCGCCTTTGTCAAGGTCGGCCTGTCCCAAAAGAAGCAGCACTTCGGTGCTGTCCGGACGGATTTTCTGCGCCGTCTGGTAATAAGCGGCCGCATCTTCAAGGCGGTCGACCGCGGCACAGGCTTTTCCGCCGGTCAGGGCGACGTCAAAGGATGAGTCGCCGTTTGCGGCTGCAACTCCCGCCGCATCGGCCGCAACGCCGAATTCGCCGAGGTCAAAGGCAAGTTTTTCGGTGGCGGCAGCGGCGCCGGGTGTCTGCGGCGCGGTGTTTACAACGTTGAGGTAGACTGAAAGCGCCTGGCGTTTGTCGCCGGCGTTTTCGAGTGTGCGGGCTAAAGGAAGCAGGACCGCGGCCGAGCCAGGCAAAAGCTCGGCGGCTTTTGCATAAGCCTGCGCCGCGTCAGGGTATTCGCCCTGCATTTCAAGGGCGGCGCCAAGCCCCATCCAGCATTCGGGTACCTGCGGGATAATGGAGGCAGCCTCGCGGTAGTGGGCGGCGGCTTCGTCGTATTTAGCGGCAGATGCCGCGGCCGCGGCCGCTGCAAGCGTTAAGCTGATGTCGGCCGGCATTGCGCCGCCCAATAGGGATTCAGCCGCCTCTTTTGCACGGTCGAATTCGCAGTTTGCCATCGAGGATTTGACGCTTTGGACCTGGGCCCGCGCATTTTCCGGCTCAAGCTCGAGGAGTTTTTTCCAGGCGGCATCGGCTTCGCTGTACTGGCCCAAGGCCGTGCGCGCTTCGGCGAGTTCCAGAAGGGCCGCGGCGTTTTCTGGGTCGGCGTCCAAAACACGCGCCGCCGAGTCTGCCGCGGGAGCGAACCGGCCCAGGCCCGCCATGGCGCGGGCATGCACCATTTCCAAATCCATGCGCTCTGGTGCATTGTCAAGGACCGCACGCGCCGATTTGTCTGCATCGGCAAACCGCCCGAGGGCGAGATATGCCTGGGCCTGCAGCGCTTCAAGCGGCTCGTTAATCGCGCCGATTTCAAGCGGTTTGTCCGCTTTGGGCGTTTCCGCATCGAAAAGGTCAAAGTCGCCCTCGTCGGTAAACCACTTCATTTTTGCCGGCGCGGCGCCGTTGGCGCGGGAGTACTGTTTCAGACTTTTTATCGTGTCGGCATAGCGTCCGAGTTGATACTCGGCACATCCTTTCATATACCAGACCGAGGAGGCTGTCGCGCCTTTCAGATACTGAACAGCGTTTACCGAGCCGGCAAGGTGCATGTATTCATCAAAGCACTCCACCGCGCGCTTAAGCGAGCCGTTCAGATAGGAAATACTTCCAAGCGCGTACCAGAGTTCCGGCGAGGCATAGCCTTTGGCGATTAGTTTTTCCAGCTGGACGGCCGCCTCGCGCCCTTCGCCGCTCCACAAAAGACAGAAGGCGCGGCGCATGACAACCGTCGGGTCATCGGTATTCGAAGAGGCGAACTGGACCATGTTGTAGGCTGTGGCTGCCTCCTTGAAGTTGCAGCGGGATTCTTCGATGACAGCGCGGCGGTACCAGCCTGTTGCATCGTCTTCAGAAAGCCCGCAGTAGCATTGTACGGCTGCATCTGCATCGCCGGTCATTTCGGCGCAGAATCCTGCGTTTGCAAGATATACGGATTTATTTTTCTCGTCTTCTGCGGCAAGTTCGTCATAGAGTTTTTTGGCATCGCTATAGGAGCCGCTTCTCATTAAAAGGCCGGCGTACTGGACTTTATACTGGATGTTTTCAGGGAAGATGGAGATTAAATGTTCGGCAACAGAGGCCGCTTCTTTGTATTTGCCGCATCTGGTAAGCCATTCGCATTTGCGCTCCTTAAGATAGGCTTCGGAGTCGGGAAGAATTACATGGCTTACGGCTGCGGCTGCTTCTTCGTATTTGCCGGCGTCACCGAGCAGAAGAGACAGATTCATCCATCCTGCGGGGTTTTCGGGGTCGAGTTCAACGACTTTGGTATATGCTTCGGCCGCACGGCCAAAGTTTTGCACCATGCGCAGGCAGCTGCCGAGGTTGAGCCAGGATATGACGTTGTTTGGCTCGGTTTCAACGGCTTTGGTGTAGTGCGAGACTGCTTCATGGTAGAGTCCTTTTTCATAGGCGGCTTCCGCCTTGGGCACCCACGGGTTCTGCTGCTTGTCTGCTTTATTGAATAATCCTGCTAAGTCCATTTCTTCTCCTGATTATAGATGATATATGTATAGTTGTATGAGTATAAAATCTTCTCTCTATGAGTGAGCGAAGGGATACGGATGAACGAAAGAGATACAAATGAAAACAGAGCTGATTCTTATGCCCCGATACTCTCTCTTAAATACCCTGCGCGACAAATACATAATCATCATGAGTGAACCAAACCCGCAGGATCTTCCCTATGATGCAGAAACGCTGCGCCGCATAAATGAACATCCGTGCTACAGTCTGAAGGCAAAACACACCTTCGGCCGCTGTCACGTTGCTGTTGCGCCGAAATGCAATATTCAGTGCAACTACTGTGTGCGTGATTTTGACTGCGTAAACGAGTCGCGCCCCGGTGTCACGAGCATTGTCCTTACGCCGGACATGGCTATGGAGCGCATTGATGAAGTCGTTGACAAGATGAAGCACATTAAAGTAGTCGGTATTGCAGGGCCGGGCGACCCGCTTGCAAATCCGCAAACCTTTGAGACGCTGAGACTGGTGCATGAAAAGTATCCGGATACGATTCTGTGCATCAGCACAAACGGTCTTCTTCTGCCGGACAAAATCGATGAACTGACAAAATACGATGTCAGAAATCTGACGGTGACGTTAAATGCAGTCGATCCGGCGATTGGTGAGAAAATTTATTCGTTCATCGAGTATGAGGGCAAAAAATATCACGGGCGAGAGGCGGCGGAGATTCTGCTCGACCATCAGATGCGTGGCATCCGCGAGGCGGTGAAGCGCAAGATGCTGGTTAAAATCAATACGGTTTATGTCCCGGGCGTAAATGACGAGCATATTCCGGAGATTGCAAAGGTTGTGGGCGAAATCGGTGTCTTCAATTTCAATATCATTCCACTGATTCCGCAGTACAAGTTCAAGGATATTGTGCCGCCGACGGCTGAGGAGAAGGCGAAGATGCATGAGCGCTGTGCGCCGTTTGTGCGGCAGATGCGGCATTGTCAGCGGTGCCGCGCGGATGCGGTAGGTCTGCTGGGTAAGGATGTGCAAAGCGGGTTTGACTGCGGCTGCTGCGGCAAGGGCGACGGTTCGGGCGGCAAGTGCGGGCTGGGAAAGAAAGGGGAATGAAATACTTTTTTGCTACTGGAGAAAACTGATTCTCAATCAGTTTTCTCCAGTGGTATTTTTGCGTAAGCCTGCGCCACCGCAATAAAACCCGCAGAGATATCTTTTAAAAACACCAACACTATTGCAAAGAAAATGACCCGCCATCAAACACCCGCGACCGGCCTTACCGCGCCGCAAGTCCGCGAAAGAAAAAACAGCGGCCTTGGCAACGATACCAGCATCAAAGTAAGCAAAAGCGTCTTTCAGATATTTGTCACCAACATCTTCACCTACTTCAACCTCATCTTCGCCGTCCTCGGCGTCTTCGTCTGCACCGCCTTCGATGGAAAAGACTGGTCTTTTATCTTCCAACTCTCCTTTCTCCTCGTCGTTATCGCAAACACCATAATCGGCATCGTACAGGAACTGCGCGCAAAACGTGTTCTTGACAAAATGATTATCCTCAACGCACCGAAAACAACCGTCATCCGCGACGGAGTAACAGCAACAATCCCCTCCGCCGACCTGGTAAAAGACGACCTCATCATCTTAAACGCAGGAAACACAATACCCGCAGACGCCCGCATCTGCACCGGCACAGTCGCTGTCAATGAATCACTTCTTACCGGAGAAGAACGCGAAATCAAAAAACAGCCCGGCGACGAACTCTTTTCAGGAAGCTGGATAGCTGCCGGAACCTGCACCGCCATACTGGAAAAAGTAGGCAGCGAATCCTATGCCGCAAAACTCTCGGTAGAAGCAAAAAAGATGAAACGCAGCGAACAGTCAGAAATGACCGTTTCAGTAAACAACCTGCTGAAATGGATAGGCATAATCATTCTGCCGGTGGGCATACTGCTTTTCATCAACTCCTTCGTCGCGCAGGCAAACACCTATGCAAACAGCGTGTTTTCAGTCGCCGGCGCAATAACCGCAATGATTCCCGAAGGCCTCTATCTTCTGATGTCAGTCGTACTTGCCGTCGGCACCGTCCGGCTTGCAAAACGCAGAGTTCTGCTCCATGAAATGAAAAGCATCGAGTCGCTTGCCCGTGTCGATATATTGTGCGTGGATAAAACCGGCACCATTACCCAGCCGAAAATGCAAATAGCCTCCGTCATGGAATTTACCGCCGGCGCGGCAGATAAACTCAAGACCTATGTATCCGATGCGGTTGACAGCAACAGCACGATGCAGGCATTGAAAGAATATTATGCTGATGCAACGGGCACGGGCGAAAACGCCGCGCCTGCGCTTGCACCGCTTGAAGTCACTGCCTTTTCCTCGTCGACAAAATACGGATTCATCCGCTACGCGGATGAAACACTCTATCTTGGAGCGCCGGAATTTCTCTTAAGCGGCGATGCACTTGCAAAATTCAGCGCGGCAACGCTTGAGAATATAAAAAAAGGCGAGCGGGTGCTTGTTCTTGCAAAAGAATCCGACACGGAAAAAACCGCAATTGCCGCAGTGATGCTCAATAACGCCCTGCGGGAAAATGCAGTCGAGACATTTTCCTATTTTTACAGCCAGGGCGTAGCAATCAAGGTCATTTCCGGTGACAATCCTGTTACTGTATCAGAAGTCGCCCGCCGGGCCGGTATTGAAGGCGCAGAAAAGTATGTGGACGCGACAACACTTGTCTCTGAGGAGGATATTGAAAAAGCCGCGACCGCATACACCGTATTTGGCAGAGTAACACCGGCACAGAAAAGAAGTCTGGTTCTTGCCCTGAAAAAAGCAGGTCATACCGTTGCCATGACCGGCGACGGCGTTAATGACATCCTTGCCATGAAAGATGCCGACTGCAGTATTGCCATGGCATCAGGCAGCGATGCCGCCTGTCAGGCATCCCAGGTCGTTTTGCTGGATTCTGATTTCTCCTGCATGCCTGATGTTGTTTTGGAAGGCCGGCGCGCAATCAACAATCTCCAGCGCTCGGCAATTCTTTTCCTCTCCAAGAACACGTTCTCCCTGATTCTTTCACTGATGGCGCTGATTCTCTGCTTTACCTATCCGCTGCAGCCGTCGCAAATTATGATTGTAAGTGTCTTTACCATAGGCCTTCCCGGTCTGCTTCTGGCGGTCGAGCCAAACAAAGCAAGAATCAAGGGTAAATTTATCAAAAATGTGCTGCTGAAAGCGCTTCCCGCCGGAATTACCAGTTCTCTTTCGATAACGGTTATGGCACTCTACGGCGCCTGGGACCATGCAAACCCGTCAGTTCTTGCTACGTGCGCGACTATAGTTCTTGCAACAGTCGGGTTCATGATTCTTCGGCGCATCAGTTCTCCGATGAGCAAATACCGGGTGTTTGTGTATCTGTTCAGCATTGCAGGTTTTATTGCAGCGGCTTTGTTTTTGCCATGGTTCTTCGGCCTGGTGGCGCTGCCGGTTGAGGATATTATCGCGGTTGCGCTTATTATTGCTGTTGCAGAGGGGGTCTTCTACTTTGTTTCAAAAGGAGTGGACAGAATTCTGGATAAGGAGATGAAAAAAGATGCAGCCCGAACTTAACAGTTGCATCACATTCAATGATTTCTCTTTCAAAACTCTGATATAACAATCACTAACGAAATCAAAACAGAAAAAAATGCGGGAACCAAAGTTCCCTATTACACAACAAACCAAAACGCCTTAACGCTTCGACTTTGCCTTTGCGCCCATCATGGAAGCCTTCGAGCGGCGGATCCGGCGGCGGACTCTCTCGTCTGCTACCTTCGGACCGCGACCGCGGCCCTGCTGCTGGGAGTTTGCCATGCGGCTCTCAATCTTGGTTACGATAGCTGCTCTCTTGAATCTCTGATTCGGTCCCGGCTTCTTGACCTCGCCCTCTTTCTGGGGGACAAGGCGAATCTGACCGTTGACACCTTTTACCTGGTGCCAGTTAATACTGCCTGTTTTGCCCATATTTTGAACTCCTTATCTTGTTGGTTTCACATTCACTTAAAGATATCTCTCTGACACGCCGAATGTTCCTCCTTAGAGGACCTTTCCAAGCTCGTCATTTAAGACCTCGGAAACGACTTTCCCGTCGATTCTGCCGCGTACCTCCTTCATAACAACGCCCATCACCGGACCAAGCGCCGCTTTGCCGCGCGATTTAATAAACTCCACGCGCTCGGAAACGACACCCTTCACCAGCTTTTCCAAATCATCGCGCGAGAACGCCGGCGCCACTTTGGAGATAGCCTCCTGCACCGGCATACCCTTTGCGCAGGCAGTAAGGATATCCTGGACCGCCTCTTTTGCCGCCTGCCCGGCCTCAATCGCCTTCATGACACCGATAAGGGCGTCATCGGAAATTTTGTCCACATCCACATTCAGGCGGCCGAGCTCTTTAAGCGTGCCAAGAATCGTACGGGCGGCAAAGACCGGACGCACACCTTCAGAAACCGCGCGCTCAAACAGCGGCAGCTTCTCCGAATATGCCATCTGATGCGCCATACCCTCATCAAGACCCAGCTCGCCGGCAAACTTCTGTTCCTTCACCGTCAGCAGGTCCGGAATCTGAATTGACGCAAAATACTCATCCGAGACCGGAACCGGTAAAATATCAGTCTCCGGATACATGCGGGCCGCCCCCGGGAGCGGACGCATATACGCAGTAGAGCCGCCCTCAAGCATCTTGCGCGTCTCCTCCGGCACGCCCTCAAAAGCCATGCGGGCGCGCCTGATAATCATCTGCATCGCACACCGGCATTTCTCCTCGGTTGCAGCAACAATTACGACTGCATCATCCTTACCGGCGCCAAGCGTCTCTTTGAGGACCTTAACCTCGTCGGCGGTTACGCCGTAGTTCGGCAGCTCGTCGGTGTGGAACAGACCGCCCACACCGCACTTCTTTGCGTAATCAGACATTTCCGAGCCAAGCCGCCGCCCCGGCTGGATTTCAAGACCAACCAGACCGTTGAAACCGTGCAGGACCGTTCCCAGAATAACTTTTGCCTTCTTTAACACATTCGATTTCGTGCCGGCAAAGACCTGCGTTACGTCATACACCTCGCCGTTGACAAGCGCATTGCGGGCCACTAATTCATCCCGGATGGCAAGAAGAGAGAGCTGTCTCTGCACCTCGCGCCGGACCACCTCGGCGATTAAATCAAGTTCCTGCACGCCCTTGATTTCCACACGGGCGCCGTCGGCGATGGAAACATTCACATCCTGACGGATGGTGCCAAGACCGCGCTTTACCCGCCCGGTTGAACGCAGCGTCATGCCGATGTACTGCGCAACATCGTGGACCTCTTCGGGTGTGTGCATGCACGGCGCCGTGGTGATTTCAATGAGCGGAATGCCGAGGCGGTCCACCGACCAGATGGTGCCTTCAACCCGCTGGCAGGCGTCTTCCTCGACCGCCACCGTCTCAATCCGGCAGGTATCGGCGACCGCGCCGTTGAGCGCCACAAGCGCCGTGCGCTGGAAGCCGCTTGTTGCCGAGCCGTCAACAATCATTTTGCGCATAGTGTGGACTTCCGCAAGAGGCGTCATTTTAAACATTTTGGCGATGGTGAGGACAATATCAAGCGCATCGCGGTTCAGCGGCGCGGGCGGTTCTTCATCGATTTCCACAAGACCGGTGGTGTCATACGTGTAGTAGGTAAACAGCCGGTCCTGCATGAGTTCCTCTTTTGCCGCCCGGTCGACATCACCCATCTCCGAGGCTGCAACCCGGAGATAGCGGTGTACCTCACCGGTGTGCTCGGCCGAGTCGCGAATTACCGTCGGCGAGTGACAGAACAGTTTTTCTTTGGTGTTCAACTGCTGGTGAATTTCAATACCGGCCTTAAGACCGAGGGCTTTGTAGTCTACCATTTTAGGCACCTCCAAAATCAAATTCGCCTTTCAGATTTTTCTGCATAAGGGCGGCAGCGCCTCCTTCAGGTGCGTTTGCAAGCACCCACATCAGTTTTACCAGGGCAACCTCCGGAAGCATGGAGCCGCCTTCAATAACGCCCGCGTTCAAGAGGTCGCGGCCCGTTTCATAGACGCGGTCGCAGACCGAGCCTGCCTGGCACTGGGAGGTCATGACAACCGTTGTGCCCGCGTCAGCGAGGGCTTTGATTTTCGGGATGCAGTCGGTGCCCACATGACCAAGTCCGGTGCCGGCGATAACAAGTCCCTTATATCCGGCGAATGCATCGAGAACCGCCGGGTTCATGCCCGGATAGTACTGCAGCAATCCGCAGTGCGGCTCAAGTTTATCATGGAGCGCAAGAGCATTGACCCCGCGGCGGACCGCATCAGAGGCAAGGTGTACCGCCCCTTCCGGATAGGTGACAGAACCCACCGGGGCTCTGCCGATGCTCTGGAAAGCGTCCCGGCGCGAGGTGTGGTTCTTTCGAACACGGGTTGCGCGGTGCAGGGAGCATGCCATGTCATCGGAGGTCGCATGCATACAGACCACAACCTCGCCGAGTTCGCTAATACCCGCCTTTGCAGAGCATATTGCATTCATGGCGTTATCTGACGAGGGGCGGTCAGCGCTTCTCTGTGCGCCGACGAAAATAACCGGGGCAGGGGTGTCAAGCATGAAAGAAAGTGCCGCCGCACTGTAGAGCATCGTGTCGGTGCCGTGGGTAATGATAATGCCTTTTGCCCCGGATTCAAGTTCAGCATAGACAGCGCGGGCAAGCTCCTGCCACATCACCGGGTTCATGTTTTCAGAGAGCACATTAAACGGCTGCAGGGTGTGATACTGCGCAATTTTTGCAAGTTCGGGGATGCTGCGTAAAATATCTTCGGCGGTGAATTTGGAAGACACTGCGCCGGTCCGGTAATCCACGGTGCTTGCAATCGTTCCGCCGGTCGAGATAATGGAAAGTTTTGGAAGACTTGCGTCCTGCGCGGGGGCAGCCGGTTTTTCTGCGGTCTGTGCCGCGGCGGAGGCTGCTGCCTCCCCTTCAACCTCGCGGAGCGTACAGAGATTTTCCGGCACGCAGATATTGTATCCGCTGGATAATTTTACGATGGCATTGCTGCCTGCTGCATTAATGTAAATGCCTTGTAAGGTGAGTCCTGCAAATGCGACGCTCACCGGGTCACTGTTTGAAAATGTCATGCTAATTCCTGTATTTTTGCTGCTATTTTTTCGTCTGCGTCTTCGAGTGCATCACGCAGGATGTCGGAAGTAACCTCGTCCTGCACCAGCTGAATATCGGCAACCTGAATCGCCTTTTTGACCAGTTTCGGATTCGGCGAGCCAAACGTCTTCTTCGCTTTCAGATTCTCGCGCGGGTTGAGCACTTTGTCAATCAGGCTTTGCGTCAGCCCTTTCTTTTTTAAAGACCCCGCCCCGACTTCTTTAGCCGCTTTTTCCAGTGTTTCAAGGTCAAGGCTGCCTAATTTAACCGCCCGGCCGACAATATTGTGCGATGTCCTGAAAGGAAGGTTGTATTCGCGCACCATGAAGTCGGCAAGTTCCGTTGCGGTCGTGTTGCCGGCTTTTGCCTGCTTTTTCATGGCTGCCTCGTCAAACTCCGCGGTGTCGACAATTTCTGCAAGAAGCGACAAAGATGCGCCGACTTGCGAAAAAGCACTCCAGAGATGCGGGTTTAAGTCCTGCAAATCCCGGTTGTAACTCATGGGCAGGGATTTGACAAGAGTAAGGCCTGAAGCCAGTTCGCCGCAGACGGCAGCGGATTTCGCCCGCATAATTTCAAGGGTGTCGGGGTTTTTCTTCTGGGGCATGATGCTCGAGGTCGAGCAGTAAGCGTCATTTAAAACAACGAAGTGCACCAGGGGACTTGACCAGAGGATGAGTTCCTCGCACATGCGGCTGACGTTTGTCATGAGAATGGAGAGGTCCGCAAGGCTTTCGAGAATGAAATCCCGGTTTGCAACGCCATCCATGGAGTTTTCCATGGGGCTCGCAAAGCCGAGGAGTTCTGCGGTATAGTCCCGGTCCAGATTAAAGCCGGTGCCTGCGAATGCGGCGCTTCCCAGCGGGCATTTGTTGAGGCGGGCGTAGGTGTCGAAGATGCGCGAGCTGTCGCGGGCGAAGAGGTTCTCATAGGAGAGAAGATAGTGCGCTAAGGTTGTCGGCTGCGCATGCTGAAGATGAGTAAAGCCCGGCATAAGGGTGTTGATGTGTTCTTCGGCCCGCGCTAAAAGCACGCGGCGCAGTTCAAAGGTGCCCGCTAAAGTCTGCAAAAGGAGTTCGCGGGTGCGCATTTTCAGGCAGGTCGCTACTTCGTCGTTGCGGGACCGGCCTAAATGCATGCGGCCGCCGGCGTCGGCGCCCGCGTCTTCTATAAGGCAGGCTTCGATTCCTGCATGGATGTCTTCGCGTGTTTCGTCGAAGGCGCCGTCCGGGACGCCGTTTTCAAGGTAGCCGTGCAGGACGGTTAGGAGTTTTTTTGCTGACGCAGAGTCTATTAACTGCTGTTTTTCAAGCATCAGGACGTGCGCCATGTCGACTTTGAGGTCGCAGACGGCTATCTCGCGGTCGGCACGCATGGAAGAAAGATAGTCTTCCACCAGAGCGCTTCGCTCGGCGTCAAGTCTGCCGCTTCGTATTTGATCTGTTGCCATGAGTTGTTAATACCACTATTATATATGCGCTGGTGAGATATGTAGTTCTCTGTTTGGAGGGCTGGTTAAAAATCACCGGTTTTGGTCAAACCGGAAAAAGAGAAAATGGATAGACGGTTATCCGAAATATGACTCGAAATCCGCGCCGTCAGCCCCGCGCGCCTCCCCTGCCTTCGAAAGCCGCGCAATATGCTTCAGCCGTGCAAGGTAAGGCACCTGCACCGCCGGAAGAAGTGCAGAAACAATCCGGTCAACCTCCGCCGGCGAATATTCCTTTACAACATCCTCTGTCTCCTTGGGAAACGCCTTTTTCATCAGAGAAAAAGACATAACCTCCTTTTGCAGCCCGGCGGGGACCTTGAGCAGCGCATCGTCGCCGAAGACAATTTTTGAAACCATCCGGGGCGCCGGTGCCGGCAGGAATGCTTCGAGCGCTTCAATATGGCCCGCATTCTGCTTCACCGGGTTGTAGAGTTTTGTCTTGTACCCGTTGTCATACGAAACATTCCACTGTTTCATCCCTGCAGCACCGGTAACAAGCCCGGAATAGTTTTTGCACTCAATGACATAGACGCCTGAAACATGCACCAGCAGGCAGTCGATTTCTGTATATTTCCCGCGGCCAAGCGGGACGTAGAGATTGGATAAAACTTTGTGATAACCCTTGATTTTATTGCTTTTCAGAAACGCTGCGACATCGTCTTCAAACTCCGCGCCCCTGGTATATGAAGTGAGGCGCAGATAACATGCCTTTGCCTCGGACTCTGACATTTTGGAAAGGTCTTTGATTTTAGGCCAGGCAATGCGGGAATCAAATTCGTCCAGACTGCTTTGTGTGTCTTCTTTCCAGAGGTCGGCATACGCCTCATAGCCTTCGGCGCAGACTGCATCGCCGCCGGCTTCCTTAGCTGAAGATGCTGCCGCGGTTTTTGCCTTCGGCTTCGGCTTCGGATTTGCCGGGCTTTTTTTCGCCGGGCTTGCGATTTTTGCCGCCTGCTTTGGTTTCTGTTTTGCATCCTCCTTTGCTTCCTGCTTCGCATCCGCTTTCGCCTGCGGTTTTGTCCCGTTTTTCTTTTTCACGGCGGATTTTGCGGGCTGTGCCCTCTTTTTCTTTTTGGCGCCCTTTTTTTTGCGCCCGGCGTATATATAAATAAAAAAGCCGGTGAGAAGCGCAAGAAGCGCTAAAACAAGGATTACCCAGAGCCAGATTATATCCATAACTTATTCATACCCCGTGCCGCGCAGATAATGTCCCGCGGTCACGCCGCCGGAGGAAATTTCTCTGATTTCCTCTTTGAGCGCTTTTGCATCCCCGCCCTCGAGTGCTTTGCGGTAGATTGCCGTCATTCTGCGGATATATTCAGGACTGCGGCCGCGTGCATCGATGGAAAAGACAAAAACACCGGCGGACGCCAGTTCTTTTACATACTGCACCAGACACGTTTCCGCGGAATTTAAAATATGCGTCCGGTGGCTCGCATCAGACCTGATGCGGAAAACGCGGCCGGTTTTATCCTTCAATGCCCATGCCTGATTGCAGGCACGGCAGCCCTGAGCCGTTGCCGGGATGCAGTTCTCTGATATCATGACTTCCAGATTTCCCTGAACAAGGACCTCGACGCGCGGCGGGTGCGCGTAACCGGCAAGCCCTGCCATCAGGCGGCGAATCTGCTTTCCGGAAAGCTCCGGCGAAAGACAAACCTGCCTGCAGAATCTGCCGGCGCGGTTTGCCGAGACGGCGTTTGTGATATTAAAGCCCGGACCGGCGAATTTTTCCACACCGCGGATGGAATCCGCCATCCCGGCATTGTCAATCATAACACCTTTCGCGGATGCGGGAATGGCAGCTATTTTTTTCTCGAATTCGTTTTCTGAGACAATTCGCGGGAGTTTATAGATTACGGGAATGTCATAGATTTCTTCTTTTCCCTCGAAGACGATCTGCTCAACGCCCGCGGAATACGCCGTTTTTGCACATACCACCGAATCGGTGTAGACCTGCAGAACCGGCGCAGTGCACGCCGCCGGTTTTGCCGGCGCCGGTACGGAAAATGCCCGGGCGCGGCGCTCCGGTTTTGCAAAAAGCCGCACCTCGCAGGCTTCTAAAAGCCTGCGGCGTGTATCGGCAACGGCGCCCTGCGGCATAAATTTCGTGCCGTCGTAGCCCATCTCAATCGAGCGCACAACAAATGGCGTCCCGCCGGTTTTGGAAATCTGCGCTTCAAGCT
The DNA here is from genome assembly GCA_029987245.1 of Methanocorpusculum sp. Classification (GTDB taxonomy): domain Archaea; phylum Halobacteriota; class Methanomicrobia; order Methanomicrobiales; family Methanocorpusculaceae; genus Methanocorpusculum. The sequence goes on from DALTWG010000001.1 coordinate 21,647, forward strand.
GTTCGCAGGAAAACGGCCGGTTTTTTGCCTCCATGAAGGGTATTTCCGATTTTGTGGAAATATCTCCGGCAGAAAGGACCAAAAAGCCGCCCTCGTCAACAGACGCGCTCACATCGAGCGGAATGCGCCCCTCCGGCGCTTTGGAAAGAAGCGCCGCGGCGCGCCGGTCGGTTTTCAGCCGGTGTGTTATCCAGAGTTCGGCGCCCTGGACCACATCTGCCGGCGCCGGAATTTTATAGGCGTCGCCTTCAGGGAAGATATACGGCTCTTTGTTCAGCGAAAGCCCTGATTCGCGCCCGGCAAACCGGAATACAATCCCGTCTCCCGTGTCCGGCACAGGACCTTCTATTTGTACAATCGCCTTGCCGCGCTTTTCATCAATGCCGGTAACCGTTCCGGCAAAAACGCCGCGGTTGTCCGGCTTTTTATAGTTCATGAACGCCGCGCCGCGATCTCCCATTAGATACCCCTTCGTAAAGCCGCGGTTGAACGCAAAAGCGAGGTCTTCCAAATCCTCCTTGCGCGGCTCGAATGTGCCATCAGCGACCGCATCAAGGGCGCGGCGGTAGATATTTGTGACCACCGCGACGTACTCCGGCGTCTTCATGCGGCCTTCGATTTTCAGCGCGGCAACGCCGGTTTCGCTGATTTCTTTAAGGTACGGATACAAACACAAATCCCGCGGCGATAAGACGTAATTTCCGTCTGTGGGAACCATGTCCCCGTCTGCAAGAAGCGTGTACTGCTTGCGGCAAGGCTGGGCGCACATGCCTCTGTTTCCGGAACGCCCGCCTATTACCGAGGAAAAGAGGCATTGACCAGAGTAGCAGTAGCAGATTGCCCCATGCACAAAAATCTCCAGTTCCACACCGCACTCAGCAGCTTGGGCCTGAATTGCTTTCAGATTTGCAAGACTCGTCTCGCGGGCGAGGACCACGCGGGAGATGCCCTGCGACGCCGCATAACGGATGCCTTCGGCATTATGCAGCGTCATCTGGGTGCTTGCATGAACAGGCATATCAGGCGCAACCTCGCGGGCGGTTTCTAAAACGCCCGCGTCCTGTACGAGGACTGCGTCTACGCCCGCGTCTGAGAGGAAGGTGAGGTAGTCTGCCACCTCGGGAAGTTCATCATCGAAAACGATAGTATTTACCGTGACATAGACTTTGACGCCGTATCTGTGCGCAAATTCCACCGCGCGCGCGATATCAGCGTTGGAAAAATTCGCTGCATAGGCGCGGGCACCGAAGTTTTTTCCGCCGAGATATACGGCGTCAGCGCCGGCAAAAACCGCCGCTTTCAGGGCGTCAAACGAGCCGGCAGGCGCCAGCAGTTCCGGAATTTTTATTTTGGTCATAAGGCATGCTCCCTGTTCCAGTTCACTATCCAGTCTTCAATTACCTCAAGCGGCGCAAGCGTTTTGATTCCGGTGCCGGCGAAATGGGTTTTTGTCGTGTAATAGCCCGCTTCGTTCAGTCCATCGATGAGTTCGGTCATCTTCGGCGGGGAAAGGTGCAGTTTCTGTGCCAGGATGTGATAATCATAGAATGACGCAGTATCGGGCTCTATTTTCAGGAGAGATAGCATTTTTTCCATCTGCCGCGCGGTACCGAACTGCATGGAAGGCAGTGTTTCAAGCATGGCGTCGATAACCGCCCCGGTCTGCAGCGGTCCGACCCACATCGGGCCGATTGGCTGCAGTTCGGCGCCGCAGTGCGGACACACCGCTCCCTTCGGGAGCAGAGTGCCTTTCTGCTCAACCCGAAAGCGGCATTTGGAGCAGTGCATGACAAAACCGATGTTTTGCATAGTGTCTTCTGCGGCGGTGACGCGGCTGATTATTTTCACATGCGTTCTGTAATAGTGCGCGTTTGCAAAACTCAAGAGGGGCGTCATCCCGCGGTCATATTTAACGAGTTCCTTTGCCACGGCACCCATCATGATGCGAAGGCCCACTTCGGCATGGTACTCGGTATTGCGCGGCGTTGCAAAGTACCGGCGCCGTCCCGCGGCTAAGTGCGCGCCGCAGAGGGGCGCCGTATCAGTGGCGGTGACAAAAAGATACTGTTTTGCGGCGCGGGATGCGGCGTCTAAAAAGGGTGCCGGAGTGCCGAAGGGGTCCAAATCTATCGCGTCATAGCGCCCGGAGCACATAAGGCGGTTTGCGTCGTCGCAGGTCACGGTGATATCTTCATGCATGCGGGCCGCGTTTTCGCGGATGATGGAGACCGCGGTTTCATCACGGTCGTTTATGAACACCGGGATGTGGACTTCGTTTGCGATGCGAAGTCCGCGCACCCCGGTTGCGGCCATAGTATCCAGATATTCGACGGGTTGAATGACCTGCGCAAGAAGCACGGTCATGTCACGGTTGAATTCCATTCGGGTATTGTAAAAAACCGGTGCGGTCCCGGGGGGGAACTGGGCGTCCGCTTCCTGGACAGGCGCACGAAATACGGTGCTTCCTTCGGTTATTTCATGTAAATGCATATCTTACGGGCATGCAGGGATTCGAACCCTGGATCTTCAGCTTAGGAGGCTGATGCCATATCCTGGCTTGGCTACATGTCCACTGTTCTTTATTATTTGGCAGGCTGTGCTTATCTTTTTATCGAGATAGGAGGTTGGGTGAAGGAAGGAGGAGAAATGGAGGATGATGTTCAAAGCGGTGACTTTATATCATACGGAGTGCAATATTATAGAGCACAAGTCCCGGTAGGGTAGAGGATATCCTTGGAGCCTGCGGAGCTTCAGACTGGGGTTCGAATCCCCGTCGGGACGTAATACATTTTTTGTTTAATTCTCTTCAACCTGTTTCCTGTCTTTACCATGCTCATTCACCGTTGATATAAATCCAAGACGGCAAACCGTCACCGATTTTGTATATACGTTCTGTCTTTTTATCTCATGCAAACCAATAATATACTATGACAGCATCCAAAATTCTACTCTTAATAATTGACGGCGTCGGCGACCGGCCGTGTGAATGTCTCGGCGGAAAAACCCCGCTTCAGGCAGCAAACATCCCGAACCTTGACCGCATGGCAGCTGAAGGCATAACCGGTATAATGGACCCGATTGCACCGGGAATCCGCGCCGGCTCCGATACGTCGCACTTAAGTTTGCTCGGCTACCCCCCGCAGAACTACTACACCGGCCGCGGACCGCTGGAAGCAGCCGGCTGCGGCATCAAAATGCAGCCGGGCATGATAGGATTCAGAGCAAACTACGCGACCCTGGACGAAAACGGCCTTGTCTGTGACCGCCGCGCAGGACGGATTAATGATACAACAGAAATCTCCGCCGCGATTAAAAACGGCGTTGACCTCTCGAAATACGGCGTAACCATTGAATTCGAGCCGGGCACCGGACACCGCGCGGCGCTGGCTCTTAAAGGCAAAGGACTGTGCGCGGCGGTTTCCACCAATGACCCGAAAAAGACCGGCGTCGCACCTAAAATCATTGTCGCAGAAAATGAAAGCCCTGAAGCAAAGTTCACCGCAGAAGTTTGCAACGAATTTACGCGCCAGGCAGAGGAAATCCTTAAAAACCATCCGGTAAACAAGGCGCGAAAAGAGTCGGGCGCGCTTCCTGCAAACTGCGTCTTAATCCGCGGTGCCGGCGAAATGGGCGTCTTTGAGCCATTCGAGAAAAAACACGAACTCACCGGCAGCGTAGTCGCCGCAGCGGCGCTTATTGCAGGAATCGGAAGCTCCGTAGGCCTTGAGCGCATTCCAGTCCTTCCCACCACGCCGCTTGCAGAACAGGTGGCTCTTGTAAGCAAAGAACTCGAGCACAAGGACTTTGTGCTCTTCAACATCAAAAACGCTGACGAATACGGCCACGACGGCAAAGCGGAAGAGAAGAAGGCCTTCCTGGAAAAAATCGATGAAGCGGTTGCGCCGCTCCTTGATATACCCGACCTGCTGATTGCGGTTTGCGGCGACCACTCGACCCCGTGCACCATAAAAGAACACAGCGCCGACCCGGTGCCGTTGATTATCCACGGCGACGGGGTGCGTGTGGATGATGTAGCGAAATACGATGAACTCTCCTGCGCCAAGGGGGCAATGTGCCGCATCTGCGGGTCCGGTCTGATGGCAGTTCTTCTGGACCTCGTTGACAAAACGCATAAGTATGGTGCATAACATAGTATAAGTATAGAAAGATAGCCTTATGTCAGACAGGATAATAGTTGCTGAATCGGAAACGGAGGAGCAGTACCTTAGGATTCCCGATTTAACGCCGGAAGAAGAAAAGGAACTGGAAGAGCGCGCTAAAGAAAACGAAAACCCGAAATCAGCCGGGATAACTCCCGCACCAGCTCCAGCGGATGCCCCGACGCCCGCGCCGGAAGAAAAAACCCTTCCCGAAGAGGCGGAACCGCTGTTTACCGAAATTACCGCCGGCGAAGATGTTTTAAAGGAACTTGCCAGAATCGATGAAGAAACCGCATCCGTTGTCCTGTCTGCATCGGAAATATTCAATACCTGCGTTCTTCCTGAAAAAACCGAACTCCAGGAACACCTTATCAAAACCAAAAACGACGTCCTGATTGGCGACCATGCAACTATCGGCTACGGCATCTATGGAAATGACGTGGTTATCTGCGAACTGTGCGAACTCTTCGGTGACGTAGTCGCTGAAGGCGACCTGCGCATTGACAACTTCTGCGAGGTCCACGGGACCGTAATCTGCAACGGGGACGCATATCTCGGCGAGGGAGTGAAAATCCACGGAAAACTTACCGTCGGCGGCAATCTTGACATCGGCGACAAGGTTGAGATTGAAAAAGAGTTCAAAGCATACGGCGATATTGCAATCCGCAATCCGATGCCGGTTATTTTGTATCTCCTGCTCTATGTCATTACGATGCTGCATATTGAGGGCGAGGAAAAAACCAATAAAAAACTTGCCGAACTCGTTTCCGAGGCAAACACCACGCCTTTAGTGCTTCCGCCGAAGACAAACATGGACCTGGCGCAGTTTGCGGTGCCCACACCGATGGAAATCGGTGCAAACTGCCGTCTGCACGGAAATTTAAAAGCGCAGTCGGTGAAAATGCTCAAAGACACAACGCTGTTTGGAAGCATCCGCGCGGTCGACCGTATTAAAATCGGTCCGCGTGATGCAATTCACGGCGATGTTGCAGGCGCGCGGGTGCGTGTTGAGCGGGGCGCGGACATCCTTGGCGATGTAACCGGAAAAACAGTGTGGCTGCATGAAGATGCGCATGTTTCAGGGCTTATTCGTGCAGACGAGGGACTCACCATCGGGAGGTCGGAAACATGAAATCGGTTGCAGAAATGCTGGAACTTGACGCAGTCCGCTTTCTTGAACCGGATTATGCATCGCTCGTAAATCAGGGGGAGCCGGGGGTTATTATTGCGCAGTCGGCTTCGCAAATCAGCGATGCGCGGATGCTGATTGATGAAAAGCAAAACCCTGTAGTGCTTGCAGTCCGCTCAGGCGATGAGTGGGCTGCCACGGCGTGGGCTTTTCGCCCGCCGACGCAGGAGGAGATTGAACTGTTCCAGAAACTGGACGGCAATCTCTATCAGGAGCCGCGTTCGGATATCGATAATGCGCTGCGGACGCATTTCTCGCGCGAGATGCGAACACAGTATGCGCCCGCAGGCGAAGACCTGACTGAGGAGCGTATCAACAAAGTACGCTCGCTTCTTGCGGAGTATTTCGGGGAAAATCTGTCAGGTACGGCGATTGATGCCTGCGCGGGATCGGGTATCGGTTCCATGATTATGCGTGAACTGGGCGCGCGCCCTCTTGCGTATGACAATGACCCGGAACTTCTTTCGCTCGGTTTGTCTTTAGGGCGTCTGCGCGAAGAGGAGACAGAGTGGATTGACGGGCGCTCGGCTTCTGCCTATCTGCCGGATGCGGAATACGGTGTCGGGATAATGTTTGGGCAGATGTACAATTACACAAAGGATCTGTGGCAGCCGATTGTAGAAGAACTGGCAGGGATTACGCAGAAAACGCTTATTACGGTTGCAACCCGCGAGGAGGCCGAATGGGTCTGCGAGTGGGCGGCAGGTGTGGGGCGCAATCTTTCGATTTTTGAAAATGAACGTGACCCGATTTACGACCGGTGGGTCTGTTTCGGGTAAACAACCCAAACACTAAATAGTTAGCCTCTCCTATTTACATACATGAAACAATCCTGTTTATCCGGCATACTGGGGCTTGCTGTAGGTGACGCTTTAGGCGTCCCCGTGGAATTTCTTTCCCGCAGCCGGCTGAAAGAAAATCCCGTTACCTCTATGCGCGGCTTTGGAACATGGGACAAGCCGGCCGGGACCTGGTCTGATGATACCAGTCTGACGCTTGCAACGCTCGACAGCCTTGCAGGAGGGATTGATCCGGAAGACTGCATGAACAAATTCGCCGCATGGTTCCATGAGGGAAAATACACCCCGGACGGCGATATGTTTGATGTCGGAAACACAACGTGTTCTGCGATACAAAACCACAGACCGGGCACAACCGAGCGGGATAACGGTAACGGTTCTCTTATGCGGATTCTGCCCGCAGTTTACGCCGCTTATGCAAAATACGGCTCTGATGCGGTAAAAACGCCGGCGGCGTTTGACCTCATTCATACCTATTCCGCGCTTACGCACGCGCATCCAATAAGCAAAATGACCTGCGGCATTTATGCCTGCGTTGCAGTCAAGCTCCTTGACGGCGAGGACAAGGTCTGGGCGGTGGAGGAAGGGGCGTCCGCCGCCGCGCGGTATTATCATGAAAATCCCGAGTTCCGGCCGTGGTATCAGTACTTCACGCGTATTTTTAACCGCATTCTGGGAAATATCGGCGAGGTTGGAATCAGGAGCGGGGGCTTTGCGGTGGATACACTGGAGGCGGCGCTGTGGGTTTTGCTGACACAGGAGTCGTTTGAAGCAACGGTGCTGCATGCGGTAAATTTAGGTGAGGACACCGATACAACAGCAGCTGTCGCAGGCGGTCTTGCAGGGATTTTATACGGCGCGGAGGCGATTCCAAAAGAGTGGAAAGCAGGGCTTCTGGGGCGGGAAGAGCTTGAAGCGCTGTGCAGGACGTTTGATGAAAAGTGGTTTTGAGACGAGGATTTTGGCGAGGCTAAGCAGGGCTACAGAATAAACTGTAGAATAAACTGTAGAATAAACTGCAACATAAACTGCAGAATAACTACAGGAAAACTATAAATATAGCATAGAATAAAACTATAGAATAAACTGCAGTACAACTACAGAATAAAAGTACCGGTGCCGCCGAAAACCGCTTCAAAAAATACCTGGAAAAACCATGAATCTTGGAATTGAAACCGAACACATAGAATTTAAAGAAACAACCGGACAGCTTCAGCGTGCTCTGGAAGCCCTTGCTGCAATGCTGAACAAACACGGAAAAGGCAAAGTGCTCTTCGGTGTAAATGACAAAGGAGAAGTAATCGGACATACTGTCGGCAATAAAACCATAACCTCCATATCTCAGGCAATTGCAGCCGGAATAAAACCCTCTGTAATTCCAGTTATCGAAATACAGAACTATGACGGAAAACTCGTAATATCCGTAGAAGTCGAAGGAACAAACAAACCCTACAGTGCAAAAGGAGAATACCTCATCAGAGCAGGAAACGAAAACCGCAAACTCGAACCCCACCAGCTACGTGAACTGCTGTTTCAGAACTGCGGCGAACTGACTGTATCGATGGAATCGCCGAACCAGGACCTCACCTTCAAACAACTGAAAGGTCTCTATCTTGCTCAAGGGTTAACCATCGATGAAACAACCTTTGCAAAAAATACCGGTCTGCTTACACCGTCCGGAAAATACAACTGCCTTGCAGAACTATTAGCAGATGAAAACAACTGCTCCATCAAAGTAGTCCGATTCAGCGGACAGGACAAACAGGAGATACGTATCAGAAACGAATACGGTTACAAATGCATGCTCCTTGCCATGCAGCAGGCATACGAATATGTAACCTCCCTGAATGAAACCCGTATCACCGTTGGAAAAAATCTGACGCGCGATGAACAGCCCCTCTTTGACGCGGCATGCTTCAATGAAGCATGGACAAACGCATGTCTGCATACCAAATGGAATCTTCGCATACCTCCTGCAGTTTACATGTTTGACGACAGAATTGAGGTGATTTCGACGGGGGGACTGCCAGCAGATTATCCGCCCGAAGATTTTTTTGCAGGTGTCAGCCATCCGGTAAATATACAGTTGCAGAAAATCATGGGGCAGCTCCAGTATGTTGAACAAACCGGGCACGGAGTGCCGAAAATCACCGCAAAATACGGCAGAGAGGTTTTTGACATCGCAGAAAACCACATAACAGTTACGATTCCTTTTGCATATCCGTTATCCGGTCAGAGAGTTCCCGGGAAAAACAGTTCCAGTTCAACTGAATACATCCTGCAGCTTCTTTTGGAAAACCCGACGCTGAAAGCACAGGAAATTGCAGATCTTGCAGCTTTAAGTGTATCCCGGGTGAATCAGATTCTTAAAACGCTGAAAAACGAGGGTAAAATCGCACGTGTCGGAGCAAACCGGGGCGGCCACTGGGAAATCCTGGAAAAATAACTCTATTTTTTCAACTGAATAAAGTTACAAAAAAACAAAACAAAAGAACGTCCAAGTCGGAATTCGAATCCGAGTCGCAGCCGTGACAGGGCTGCATGATAGGCCACTACACTACTTGGACATTCAAGTGTCAGAGTCATTCTAAAATGGTCCCGACTCCCGGAATCGAACCGGGGACATCTCGGTTCCTACAAGGAAATCCCGCAGGATAAACTAACTACAGCCGAGCTCTCTACCGTCTGAGATAAGTCGGGAATGACTGCTTTAATTAGAATGATGTATGAGAATATAAACGTGCCGGTTTGATGCATCGAAAAAAGACGCAAAATACATATCAGAATACTATCCAACTACTTACCCGAAATGAATGGATTTGCAATAGTCGGCTGCCCCAGATGCCATCGAAAAATGGTCGCAGACCTCTCTTATGAGACCAAAACCTGCCAGTGCGGAAACAAAATACAACTGAAAAAAGTACGCATTTTTGCGCGGGCAGACACCGCCGCCGATGCCGGAGAACTCCTGCGCGCACTCGAACGGGGACAAAACACCGGCTTTACCTCGGCACAGGACCTGTGAGATAAGCCTCGCGCGCCTAATCCAGTTTCATATTGCGCGTTGGTTTTACCACCATCTTCGGCGGCTTAGTTTCCGGGACAAACGAATCAAATATGAAAATATCTCCGGTATCGAGAGACTCTTTCAGCGTTTTTTCATCCTGCACCGTCCAGAAAACAACAGCCGGCGCAAAAAGATACCGGCAGATAAACTGACTTACCTGTTTTTTATGACGCACATCACATGCAATAAAATCCGGATAGGTAAGGAAATTTGACAAAAGATTTTCCTGAATAAGTTTTGCAAAAAAATTCACCTGCACCTTCTCTGCAAAAAACGACGTGGTTAAAATCCCGCGCAGAAAATGTTTCCGGTGCAGCCTGAACCAGAAAACCGCGGCCGGAGAAAACGACTCGATACAAAACGCCCCGCGATACAAATCAAGCAGCGCCGCGGTTTTAGCGCACAGCTCTTTGGTATTTTTTTGCGGCTTAAGTTCCACAATCACGGGAACTTTACCCTGAATTTCTGCAAGCACCGCGGAGAATTTCGGAACCGCCGCGCATTCTTCAAAAATCCGCACACGCTCGAGCTCGGCAAAAGTCATCTCCTCAATTCTGCGGTCAATGCCCGCCGCACGCAAAAGTGTATCGTCATGGAACACAACAACCTCTCCGTCTCTGGTTAACCGCACATCAAGTTCAATTCCGTAACCCGCTTTCACCGCGTTTTTAAACGCGGGCAGCGTGTTTTCCGCAGCCCCCTTGCCCCACAACCCCCGATGTGCAATAAACTGCTTTGAAAACGCAATCATCTCCGCCTTGCGCGACAGTTTCGGACATATCAGAAACAGATAGAACAGGATTACAAGGCACAGTACAACAAGCGGGACAATATTCATTATACAATGTAGTACCACAACCAATATACACTTTTCATTCAAATCTATTAGTATGCATAAACCAATACTGCAGGTTGCCCTTGACCTCACCGAAGAAAAGCGCGCCCTGCAAATCGCAGAAGAAGCGGTAAGCGGGGGCGCGGACTGGATTGAAGCCGGAACGCCCCTGATTAAATCGGAAGGCATGCACGTGGTACGCGCGCTTCGGGCAAAGTTTCCGAAAAATAAAATTGTTGCTGATTTAAAAACATCCGACACCGGCGCACTTGAGGTGGAAATCGCCGCAAAAGCGGGCGCCGATGTGGTCTGCATTTTAGGCACTGCCGATGATGCAGTCATTTCAGATGCGGTGCGCGGCGCAAATCTCTACGGTGTAGAATTAATGGCCGATATGATGAATGTCGCCGACCCCGAAAAGCGCGCCAGAGAACTTGCAGCCTTGGGCGTTCATATAATCAATGCGCATGTGGGAATCGACCAGCAGATGGAAGGGCGCGACCCCCTCGACCTGCTTGCGCGTATCGGCGGCCTTGGTATAAAAGTCGCCGCGGCAGGCGGCTTGAATAAAAATACAGCGCCGGGCGCCGCAAAAGCGGGAGCAGACATTATAATATGCGGCGCCTCGATAATCAAAGCCGCCGATGTAAAAGCCGCGGCAGGCGAAATCCGCGTTGCTATCGATAACCCTGCTGCAGTGCCGTCCATGCGCAAATCCGTTGATGAAGAAATCCGCGCCCTCTTAAGCCAGGTTTCCGCACCGAACGTCACCGACGCCATGTATAGAAAGGGCGCGATGTGCGGGCTTGCCGTATCACACGTACCGAAAAAACTCATCGGGAAAGCGGTGACCGTGCAAACGTTCGGCGGGGACTGGTCCAAACCCGTGCAGGCAATCGATGTCTGCGGCGAAGGTGATGTGTTAGTCATCAATAATGACGGAAAGACCGATGTCGCGCCCTGGGGCGAACTTGCCACGCGGTCCGCCCAAAACCGCGGAGTCGCGGGAATTATTATCGACGGCGCGGTCCGCGACTGGGATGACATCATTACCCTTGACATCCCGGTCTATGCCAAAGCGGTCCAGCCGAATGCCTACGAACCGAAAGGTTTCGGCGAAATAAACGCGGAGATTTCCTGCTGCGGCCAGGAAGTGCGCCCGGGCGACTGGATTATCGGCGACCTTTCCGGTGTTGTCGTAATTGCGCGCGAGCGAGCGTATGAAATAGCCCGGCGCGCGGTCGAGGTGCACAAAACAGAAATCCGCATCAGAGAGGAAATCCGCCGCGGGGGGACGCTTGGAAGCCTTGCAGAGCTCCTGAAATGGGAGAAAAAATAGATGGGCGCAAGAAAGCAGAGCGTAATTTCAGTCAGCGACCCAAACGACCCGAAGTGCTGGTGCCGTGAAGCGGCAGCCAGGATGGAAAAAGAGGCATACAGTGACGCAATCTACTGTTATGAGCAGGCGGTGCGTTTTTATCCCAAAGACGACACCTCAAAAGACGCGGCAGATGTCTGGTTTAACATCGGGTCTCTGTATGAAAAAACCGGGCATTTGGACGCCGCAGCAGGCTGCTTTGCAGCCTGCGCGAATCGGTTTTCCAAAGACTACCGCTTTTATGCAGAACTTGCACGCCTTTATGCCCTTTCCGGAAAAACCGCCGGGGCGCTGGAGGCGGCTGACAAAGCTTTAGCCATTAATCCTTATTCGGCGCCGGTTCACGCAAATAAGGCAGGATATCTCCTTATGGCAAAAAAGGCGGAGGAGGCGCTCGGCGAAGCCGAAACCGCGCTCCGCTATGATTCTGCATCGGTTCCGGGATATCTGCACAAGGCAGGTGCGCTGGTTCTGCTTGGAAAAGCAAAGGAGGCCGCACGCTTTCTGGAAGAGGTGAACCTCACAGAAGAGCCGCGCGTTCTGCAGACAAAAGCCTCGGTTTATCTCCAGGCACAGGAATTTGCAAACGCGCTTAGAGCTGCAGAGCGCTATGTGTCCCTGTACGCCGGTGATGACAGGGCATGGAGCTTAAAAGGCGCGGCCCACGCGTATTTAGGCGATAAGGAAAGCGCGGAAACGGCGTTTCGAACAGCAATGAAGATTAACCCGAAGGAAAAATCACACAGAGAAAATCTTGCCGCAGTGAAAAAACTCTGAGGGAGTAAAAACCCCCCTTCAAAACAGCCCGAATATTAGATGCAGCAAAGCACCACACACAAGCCCGAGACACACCGTAAACAGCGCGACAATAAGCCCTCTTTTCACCCCGGTTTCACGAATTAACACCGCAATCGTAGAGATACACGGAATAAACAGCACGCACACCAGCACGAAAATATACAACTGCGGCATCGAAAGAATACTGCCGAAATCAACACTGCCCCCTAAATCTGCAAGCGCCGAAATAACCATCTCTTTTCGCAGAATACCAAATAGAAGCGCCGTGAAAGCAAAACCCGGCAGACCAAGGACCGCCATGGAAACCGGGTCAATAAACGACTCGAAAATCTCTACCCAGCCAAGATACTCGCATAATCCCAGCGCAACACTGCTTACCAAAATAAGCGGCATCGCAATAAACAGGAACTCCTTTACCCGCATCCACGCCTTTTTCACCACATATTTCACCTGCGGGCGCCGAATTTCAGCCATCTCTAAAATCATGCCGTACTGCTCGCCCGGCGTGATTCTGGAAAGCAGACAGCCAATCACAAACACCAGCAAAAAGACAATGCCGTAAATAGAAAACGCCGCCCCGAAACCGATAAACGAAGCCGCAACCCCCGAAATAACAACAGTTCGCGCCGAACACGGAAGCATGGTGACCAGAATCGATGCGATAAAACGCTCGCGCTTTGTGGGCAAAAGCCGCACACTCATAACAGCCGGCACACTGCAGCCGAACGAAAGCACCAGCGGAATAAAACCCTGCCCGTGCAGCCCCATTTTATGCATAAGCCGGTCGGCGAGAAACGCCGCGCGCGTTAAATATCCTGTGTCCTCCAGAATCGAGATGAAAATGTAGAACAGGAATACGTAGGGAAATGCAATACCAAGACCGGAAATAACCGCTAAGATTACCGACTCGCCGAGATTTTCCACCAGCGGATAGAGATTGAGCGACTGAAACGGCTCCAATAAATACGTTTCAAGAAGAGTAGTGATAGCCTCCTCTAAAAATCCGCCGACGATAAAGACAAAGGCAAGAATCGCCGCCATTATGAGAATCAGAATCGGAATGCCCGGAAACACCCGTGTCAGAAGCGAATCAAAATCCCGGCGCTTTTTCGGCGGCGCCTCCGAAATCACCGAGGCGGCGATTTCTTTTGCCCGGTTGTGGTGATTTGCCGCGATAATCTGCTCCGGGCTCATCACATGATGCTTTTCGATTTCATCGGCAAGAACCGACGTTGTTTCAAAAATCTCCTCATCGACGTTGCCGACGCGAATCCCCTGCAAAGCAAACAGCGCCTCGGCGGCGGAAATACCGTGGAATTTCTGCAGATTGTGCACCGCCGCTTCAATATGCCCCTCGAACCGGGAGACAAAATTGGGCGCATTTACCGTGCCGGAAAGAATTATTTCTGCAATTTTATCCAGGTTTTTGCCCTCGGTACCCACGGTTTCAATCACCGGCGCGCCGAAAATCTCCGTAAGTTTCTCCGTATCAATAACAATGCCGGAACTTTTTGCCTCGTCTGCCATATTTAAGACGACTAAAAGCGGCTTTCCAATATCAGACGCCTGCAAAAGGAGATAGAGATTGCGCTCCAGGTGGTGCGCGTCCAACACGACTACAATCAAATCAGGATTTTCATTTACCAGATACTCCCGCACCATCGACTCTTCCGGCGTATGACCGGAAAGCGAATAAATGCCCGGCAAATCGATTAAATCAAACTCGCTGTTGCCAAAATGGACATGTCCTTTCTGCAGACCGACTGTAGTCCCCGGATAATTGCTTACATCGACACCAAGCCCTGTCAGCTGATTGAAAATCAGCGACTTGCCCACACTTGGATTGCCTATCAGAACCGCGGTTGGAATCATTTCTGATTGCACCGCTCAACCATGATATTGGAGGCAATCTCCGGACTTAATGCAATATCGCAGCCCTTTACCCTGATAACCACTGATTTGTTGGAGAGTTTGCGCTTTAATTCGATGAGCTCGCCCGGGATAATACCCATATCAATCAGCCGCGAGTGTTTTGCAAACTCCTTAATCATAGACACATGCAAAAGCGAGCCTTCCGGGCACTCGTCCAGACAGATTACCGGATTCTGCGCGGTGAGTTTTTCATGGCCGGTTGCTTTTTGCCCGAGCATCGAATGAATCCGGTTGATTGTCTCCGTAGTTATACTGTGTTCCAGAACGGAAGCCTCTTTGGTAGCCGCATCCGGATTCTTGCCAAGAATCTCCGTCAGGAAACTTTCCAGCACAGCGTGTTTGCGCGCAATCGACTCCGCCTTGCGCCGCCCTTTTTCTATCAGTTTCCACCCGCGCGCGCACGCCGCGATATAGCCCTCGCGCGCAAGGTGAGTGAATGCCTTCTTTTTGTCACCTGCATCCGCGCGGTGCTCCAGCTTCAGTTCCGACTCGGCCACGCCGTCTTCGCCGGCGGCGAGCATACTTTCCAGGATATCCTCTTCCAGTTCCGTGGTCAAAGAAATCAGCCCCTCAGTTTATCAAGGAGCGATTTCGGCTGGTCAGAACCCGCGCAGGTGTCTTTAAAGCGGCAGTTTTCACAGGCGGCGCCCCGCTTGGTAAGCGGAATTTCGCCGCGCTGGATTTTTTCCATGGTTTTTAACAGTTCCAGGAAGGTGCGTTTGTCTGACGCCGTAATCGAAAGGTTGCGCGTTTCGCCGCTTCCGAGATATTCCACGCTCGGATGCATGTTTTTGCCGAAGAGCTCATTCAGGCATATCGCATAGCAGGTTGCCTGCACACGATTTGCAAAATATACCCCCCGCTCCGGCGCGCGCCCCGCTTTGATGATGGCAAATCCCTCGGCAAACCGGCGGTCGACGCGCCCGAATATATTGTATTTGTCTGATCTGACAAGACAGTCGTTTTCCTCTGCCGCGCGCCATTTGTGCTTTCCGCACTGAATTAAGAGCTCTTTTAAGATGGGCTTTGCCTCTTCTATTTGCTCCGGCGCGACAAGCTTAAGTTCCTCGAGAATTTCTTCTTCATCCAGGCGCGCGCCCAGGTGATAGGAGATCTGCTTGGCTACGGTGTAGGAAAGTTTTTCGGGGTATTCTTCCTCTGATTTGGCAAGATAGACTTGCATCGGGCAGATACTGCATGTTACAATATCCGATATGGAAATAGGTATGTCTGACATATAGAAACTATAAACATAAATTTGCCGCCAACCTTATAATACTTATGAAAAACAATGAAATCAATGTCCAGATTCCGCCGACACTTGACCCGGTGTATAGTAACATGATTCAAATTGCGTTCAAGGATGACGAGTTTACCATGCTGTTTTTACATCAGCTCCCTTCAGTAAATCAGGCGAAAGCAAAGGCGATTGTCTCTATTTCGCCGCAGCATGCCAAAAAGCTTCTTGCCGCGCTCGAGAAAAGCGTCTCGGATTACGAGGCGAAGTTCGGGTCCATCGCGCACGGGGAGAAGAAGGACGGCGAGAGTTTTGCCCTGCAGGGTTACTCATAACTTATTTATTTTCGTACGGTCAATTAAGTAAGGCAATAATGCCGTTGTGGCTTAGCGGTATAGCGGCTGATTCGTAATCAGCAGGCCGAGGGTTCAAGTCCCTCCAGCGGCTTAAAGATGTAAATTTCTTAATCCCTTTCGTTTTTACGGTTTTAATCCTCTATTCTGTCTTCTTTTGGGCAGGCTTTGTTTCCATTTTATTCGCAGTTATCCGTAACATTTTATCTTTTGTCGACCAATATTTCTGTATGAAAGTGAAAGCAGTTCTTATGTGCGCGGCAGTGCTTTTGTGTGCCGCGGCGCTGTGCGGCGCGGCATGTGCAAATTCCTACATAATTTTTCCTTACACCAACATAGCAGAGTACAACAGCGAACTGCATGCGGGCGATGTGCTTGCAATGATTAACAATGACGGTCAAACAGATATTACGCTTTCAGGAAGCGGCAATATGGTCTATTTTGCAACGACCAATTTTGTACCGGGCGATTATTCAAAAAGCATTGCCGGTGCAAAGACGCAGACCTACCGGGTGAGCAAACCGGATGCAAGAATCAATATCCAGATTTACGATGTTTCCGGTTCCGAGCTTGCAAATTCGCACGGGGTTTCACTGGACCAGGGGCTTGTATTCAAGGTGACGCCTTACATCTCCCAGCTTCCGCCCAAGGCGCTTGTGTTTGAAACACCTGACGGCGGTTCCAGCACCTTTTTCGGCAATCTGAACACAGCGGTCGGCACCAGCACCGGTCTGCAGAAACAGGCGGACGGGAGTTACGTGTTTACAGTGGAAAATCTGCGCGAGGCAGGGGTGAAAAAGGGCGAATGGGATGTACGCGTGCTCTTCGACCGGTCTTCGTTCATCGGGGGAAGTGTGCCGGACCAGTTTTTGAAGAGTTCATCCTACAATGAGCAGATGTCAGGTTCTTCCTATGTTTCGCAGACGTATAAGATGGACCCGGTTCTGATTAAAACCGTGACGCCGACGCCGGTTAAGACGCAGACACCGGTTAAAACACCAACACCGACATCAACACCAACACCGACACCGACAGCTACACCAACACCGACGCCGGTTCCCACACCGGAATATACTGAAACTGTCCCAGTAGAACAGACGACAGCGGCTGCCGCATCCCCTCTACCGGTATTCGGGCTCCTTGCAGGACTCGGCCTTGCGGTGTTTTGGATGAGAAAAGAGTAATTTTTTTCCGCTCAGGGCGACACCGCACTGCCCAGACTATCCGCCATCGCCGCAAGCTCTTCCAGCGACCCGTGCTCGCAGTTATCCATAGTAAGCGGCGTAACAGACACATACCCCTCCCGCAGCGCGACTACGTCGGACTTTGCATCACACACCGGATTTTCCGCGCCGCAAATCCAGTAGTACGGCTTTCCCCGCGGGTCGATGCGCTCCTCCACCGTTGTATCAAAAAACCGCGCGCCAAGATGCGTTACCCGGTACCCCTTGATTTTTTTCCCCGGGATATTGACATTAATGAGATGCGTGTTTTTGGGGAACGGATGCGTTAAGAAATACCGCACAACAGTTGACACAACCTCTTTTACCTGACTGAAATCAATTACATGCTCCCGCGGGTCGGTGAACTTTTCCCCGTCGGAGTGCATCTCCATGGAAAAAGCAATCGAAGGCACCCCCTGGTTGGCCGCCTCCATCGCAGCACCGATGGTGCCCGAGGTGGTGACCGACTCAAACGTGATATTTTCCCCGAGATTTACCCCCGATACCGCAAGGTCGAACGGTTTTTTCAGACCGTGAATGCCTAAAATCGCACAGTCAGTCGGCCGGCCGGAAACCACATACGCCTCGCGGCCTCCCGCCGTGACCTTATTCATCCGAAGCGGCTCGAAAATCGAAATCGACCGCCCCACCCCGCTCTGCTGGACCGCGGGCGAGACCACGGTTACATCCGCGAATGCGGACATGGCATCATAGGCGGCCCACAGCCCCCCGGAGTTTACCCCGTCATCATTGACCAAAAGAATCTGCGGCCGCGTCATCTTTTCACCAGAGAACCGCCCCGTGATTCTGCGCCTTTGTAACGATTACCTCGCCGTCGTCGCCCAAAAGGTCTTTAGTCGCCTGCACAATATCCCGGTTGTCCTTGTCAAAGACCGTAAAGACACTGGGCCCGAGCGAGGAAAGACCCACGCCGTAAGCACCGGCGGCCCGCATGTCATTCATCAGTTTTGTTACCGCCGGGGGCTGAAGCTGCAGTTCCAGCTTGTTGAACGCGGTCGTCTGAATCATATCCAGCGCATAACTGAATCCCTCCAGGTCATGCTCGATGACAAACGGAACCATGTTCATAAACACGATGTGCGACATCTGCTCCACTTCAGCCTTCGGCAGCGGGCAGTAATCCCGGAAGATATTGAGCTCCTCTTTTCCGCTGTAGCAGGTTCCCTGATGCGGCACGGCCAAAAGAACCTCCCAGTCCTCCGGGAACGCATACCGCCCCAAAAGCACCGGGGGCTTTGCATCAGATGCCGAAGAGGGGCGAAACGTTGCTTTCTCTTTAAGAGAATGGCCGCCGTCTATAATAAAGCCGCCCATATCAAAGGCATACGTGCCGATACCAGACGTCCCCCCGCGCCCTACAATGCAGGCAAGCTCATAACTCGAAAAATGCCTTCCGGCCGACTCGCTCACCAGCTTTCCGGCGGCAAGCGCCATTTGCGTCCCGGACCCGAGCCCCGAATGGGCCGGATAGGTCTGATGCACAGTAAAATGGAATCCTTCTTCAAGGCCCAGATGCGCTGCCATATTCTGCGCGCCGGATAGAACTTTTTTCTCTGCGGCGGCTTTCTGAACAGCGTCGGTGACGCCCGGCGCAAACTCTATCGAAATGCCGCGGTCGGCCGGCTCCGACTCCAGAATGAAGGCCGGTTCTGCAAGGGTAAGTCCCGCGCCCCCGTCTACTCTTTTATAGGAGCCGTTTAAGTCGATTAAGACAATATGCAGCCTGGAAGGTGTTTTAATCAGCATGCGCGCCCTCCTGCCGCGCTGCGGCCGCGCTTTGCAGAGAAACGGTTAGTAGAGGACATAGTATTCGGTCACCAGGTTTGCGCCGTACATCTGTGTTTTCTGTAAGTCAAGTTTAATCATGTCATTTTCCGAGCAGATAGGCATTCCGCCGACAAGAGACGGCGTATCCGCACCCCCAACAATAAAAGGCATGTGGATAAGGCGGATTTCGTCAACGAGTTTATGCTGGAGCATGTGCCAGTTTAAGGTCGGACCCCCTTCGATGATGAGTTTTTTCACGCCGAAGTCGCGGCAGAGTATGTCCATGAGCAGCACAAAATCCACCTGTTTTTCGCCGCACTCGACCACGGTGACGCCTTTCTTTTGAAACGCCTCAATGCGCTCTTTGGGCGCTTCGCGGCTTACTGCAAGAACGGTTGCCGCGGCGCTCGTGTCAAAGACGTTTGAGTCCAGCGGCAAATCCGCGCGGCTGTTCGGGATTACCCGAAGCGGGCTTTTCCCGGGGACGAGCCGCACGGTTAAAAAGGAGTTGTCGATGCGGATGGTGGATGAGCCGACCATGATGGCGTCATACTCCGCGCGTGTTTCATGGAGCAGGATTTCTGCTTCATGCGACATGTGTTTCATCAGTATTTTGCTGGATATGCCTTTTCCAAGCGTCAGTTTGCCGTCGGCGGTTATTTCTGATATCATTAAGACATGGGGTTTTTGCATAGGCGGTTTACCTTTCCTTTGATATATGTTGAAGATAATATACTATATTAGCATTCTATCAATAAAATAATTTCAGGAAGTGCGGGGCATGAATATTACCTCTATACGGCATAAACTAACCGGCTGGCTCAATCCGTTTGTCCGGCTGGCGGCAAAAACAGGCATTACGCCGAACCAGATTACGTTTCTTTCGTTTCTGTTCGGGCTGGGTGCTGCGTTCTGCTATTTCTGCGGGGCGTTTCTTATCGGCAGCATTCTGCTTGCAGTTTCGGGCATTCTTGATTTAACAGACGGCTCGGTTGCGCGGCTGAATAACAAGAAGAGTGATTTCGGGGCGATTATCGACTGGATTGTGGATAAGTATGTGGACGGGTTTGTGCTGTTTGCAGTCGGTCTTTCGGTTTTTATCGCGGGGACGCCGAAATTCATGGCGGCAACAGGTTTGCCGATGCTGTTTTATGTCGCTGTGGCAGGGCTTGCGGTGCTTGGTTCGATTATGAACACGTTCATTAAGCCGGTGACGTATGCGGAGATTGGCTATTCGTGCAAGGAGGACGGAAAGATTTCCGACCCGCTGGAGGGCGTGGGCTTTTTCGGCAGGCCTGAGACTATGCTTTGTCTGATTTTAGGGGGGCTTTTCGGGGAGTTTATCTGGATTGCAGTGTTTATTATTGCGGTGTGTACAAATGCGTCTGCGGTGCAGCGGATTTGGTACCTGTGGAGGAAGTGTGGGGGATATAAGGAGTAAATTTTTTTGTAACTGTTCAACCACCTCAAAAAAAGCCCCGCGTGCTAAAATACCTCCCCGAAACCTCCGCAAAAAAGCCACCCGACCCCCATTACTGCGCAAACCGTATCAGCGAATACAGCCCGTCCGCCTGGGGATGCGTCTCAAGCATCGGTGAAAACTCATGCACAAAAACCCCCCTCCTCACCAGATACCCCAGATACGTCCCGACCTCAGCGCACGACGGCGCGCTGCTTGCAAACCCTAATATCCTCCCCGACTCCTTCTCCACCGACAGATGCATCGAGCCCACACTGCCGTCGGCAACATGCCAGAAACTCCCCGGCCCCGCAATATTCGGCGCCGAATACGTAACCCCTGACTCATTTGCAGGGCACACTGTATAATCCAGCCCGAGCACCACCGTAAACGGCACCTGACGCAAATCAACTGCGCGCGGCCGCCCTAAAATCGCATCCGCCGCCGCAAAACCCTGCAGCCGCGCAACCGGCGTGAAATACGGTGCGCCGGTAATGTCACCGCAGGCATACACATCCGCAACGGACGTCTGCATATACTCATTCACCTTAATAGAACCGTCCGGATTCGCCGCAAGACCCGAAACATACGGCGAGACCGGCCTAATGCCTGTGGCAAACAAAACCGCGTCGCAGGCTATAGCCGAGCCGTTGAACTGCACCCCGCAGACCGCAGACTCACCTAAAATCCGCTCGACCTTTACGCCCTCGAAAATCTCCACCTCAGCTAAATCGCGCCGCACCGCTTTTTGCATCGCATCAGGCAGTACTTTTAAGAGCGCGCTTCGCGCAAGCAGCGTCACCTCCGAGCCGAACGCCGAAAAAATATACGCAAACTCCGCCGCCGCAATACCGCCCCCCACAATAACCAGCCGGCGCGGCAGAGTGCGAAGCAACCGTATAGACCGGGCCGTATACGTGCCCGGCAAATCCGCGCCGGGAATATCCGGGACATGCATTTCGCCCCCGGCGGCGATAATAATTTTCTCCGCATCCCGCGGCTCGCCGTTGACAAAGAGCTCGCTCCCCCGCACCTCGGCGACTGCGCCGTACTCTATGTTGACACCGGCCGCCTTTGTCTCATTTTCCAGAATATGCGCAAGCTTGCTCTGGATTTTTTCAAGCTCTGCGATGACCGCCGGATACTTCACACTGATATCGCCCTCGACGATACCGCGCGACTTTAAAAACTGCGCCTCCCGCACCGCGCGGGCGGCATCATTGAGACCACAGACAAGCATACAGCCGTCGTGCACACACTGCCCGCCAAGAGCCCGCTTTTCCAGAATGGTAACCTCGCGGCCCGCGCCTGCGAGCCGCAAAGCTGCCATTCTTCCGGCAGGACCCCCGCCTATGACATAAATCATCTCAGAAGATTTCGCAGCCCTCATCCGAGGGCACCGTTAATTCCTCGCCGGTGTACGCATTAACCTCGATGATATCCTTCTTGCCGCGGACCTGCCAGACCGGGACATAGACCTTCTGAATCTTTATCTCGATATCATCTTCGGCAGGCTTGAAATCACGCTCCTCGGCAAAGATTGCATCTCCCGCCGTGGTCTTGATTCTGACATGGCGCGTAAGCTTTTTGATGAGCTTGGCAAGGAGCATTGCCTTGATTTCATCCTTGGAAGTGGTCGGCGGCACAATATTTGCATCCTGCGGAATCTCTCCCGGCTCGGGCACAACACCCTCGAAATCGCCCTCCGTGCTGTTGATTGCATTAATCCAGCCGCTTCCCTGCTCGTCGAAACTGACCGTCTTTCCCTTGTAGCTTGCCTGACCCATGCTGGTGTAGGTATAGTACCAGTAGGGAATCATGCGAAGCACCGTAGGCCCGTCCTGGCGCGCAACACGCACCGCATCGCGCGCGGAGATACGCATGGGGATAAGCATATCCGCGCCCACCGGCGGCAGCGTCGGCGCAGCCGGTCCGACATACGCAAACGAGGGCGCTGCAATATCAAATTCCTCGCCCCAGATGCGCGCAAAGGCTGCGTTGACGATATAATCGCCGAGTTTTTCTTTTGTCCATAATTCGGATTCCTTTGGCTGGAAGTATCCGTTGCCGGTGAAAATAATTTTGTCGCAGCGGGTCTTGATGCCGCCTAAGACTATAGTATAGGGGGTCTGGTCAAATCTCTGCAGCAGTTCGCGGTCATCGGAGCACAAAACAATGATGCACTTGTTCTCCTTGACGGCTGAAAGATTGAAAGGGCCCTCTTCAAGTTCGCAGTCATAGCCTGCAGTTTCCAAAACCCGGCCGATTTCGGAAACTGCATTTCTGTGATTAAGTTCACCCATGATATAGATAGGTTTGTTTTGCAACAAGATAAAGGCTATTGATTGGTTTCTCCAAACCCGCGGGGCTGCCGGAATTTTAGTAAAAAATAGCCAAAAAATCACCATGATAATTCCCCGGTTTTTTCCTCTGCCGGCATGAAAATAATGCAGCTGTTTTCCACTATTGCATATTTTCAGCATAACTCATCTGCGTATCTGACGGGATTTTCCTGTCACACCCCCCGGAAACATTCCTCCCGCCGGATGAATTTTTGTACCCAAATGTGTTGCTGTTTTATACCTACAACCCCGCCCTCCCGCAAAAATACCCTGAAAATTATCATTCATTATCTTTATCTTCTGTCAAATCATATACATAACCAATAATAAAATGGCGACACTTGCGCAATGGTTCTACGGCGGAAAGGACAAAGAGTTCTTTATCCGCCATTCAGAAGAGATTCGTCTGGCCAACACGAAAACGGCCGGCACCTTCGGCATAGTGATAACTGCCCTTGTCCTGCTCTTTACCATTTTTGTCTGCGCAAGCCGCCTGGAAACAGACCTGACCGCACTTTTTATCTTCACCGCCGTCCTGCTTGTCCTCAATATCTATTACTGGGTATGGGGCAGGGAACACCCGAAACTGACGGTCTACTACATTCAGGTTATTTTGCTTATTCTCATCGCCTTCCTGATTCTAAGAGATATAATGGAGCCCGAGGAATACGCGGTATTTATCCCCCTGTTCCTGATTGTGATGCCGCTTCTCTTTATCAATCCGATGCACAAAACGCTCATCTCGATGTTAGTCGTGCTCGCAGGGTTTGCCTGCATAACGATACTGGTAAAAGGACCTACTGTTTACGGCATCTATGACATTGTAGATGTCTGTATTACAGCTTCCTTCGGCTTTTTCATGGGGCAGAACATTCTGCGGCTGCGTATTGGAACTATCGAAGCCTATGAAAAATTAAAGCAGAGCAGCGAATCAGAGGTTTCCAAAGCGCTTGACATGGCAAACACCGATGCGTTAACCGGGGTGCGCAGCCGTTCGGCATACGAAAAGATATGTGCCACGCTGGATGAAAAAATTCAGGAAGGAACAGCGTCGGAGTTCGCGCTGGTTCTCTGCGATGTCAACGGTCTGAAAAAAACCAATGACACGATGGGCCATGAGATGGGCGACAAGCTGATAAAATCCTGCTGCCATGAAATATGTGTTGTCTATGCGCACAGCCCGGTGTTTCGCATCGGCGGCGATGAATTTGTGGTCCTCCTGCATGATTCGGATTACATGGACAGAAAGGCGCTCTTTGAGAAACTCCATGAGGCTAATATGAAAACGAATGTTTCGTTTGCGTACGGCATGGCTGAGTTTGATTCGCAAAGAGATGCCAGAACGCAGCATGTCTTTGCCCGGGCCGACGCACAGATGTATCTGTGCAAAAAAAAGATGAAGGCAGCAAGAAGCGATTAACGGTTTTGTAACTATTCAGCCTCCCTCAGTTAAGTGGTTGTATTTTTTGAATCATCTTTTCTGAAGCGCTCACGCGCAAAACGCAGATTTTCGCAGATTACACGCAGATTAGCGCAGATTACAACAGATTAAGGGCGGCGCCGAATTACGGCGCCGCAAGGAAAAACAAAGAACTTTTTGTGTTTTAAAAATGTATTAAGAGATATGATTTTTTAACGGGCGGGCGTAACGCCGCGGGAGTGAAACGACCAAGGCGTTGAGCACGGCTCCGCCGTGCGATTTTCGCCCGCCGAAAGAATCTGCTGTAATCTGTGAAAATCTGCGTGTAATCGCCCGCGGGAGCCTGCGACCAAGGGCATGAGCAAGCCTTTGGCTTGCGACTGCGGGAATCTGCGTTTTTCGCGCGTAAGCGCGTTATAAAAGCCAAAAAGATAAAAAATTCAGCACCATACATAAGGCTGAATAGTTACACGGTTTTTACAGCAGATTCGGCGCAGGCACTCTTTTATGCCTGCTTTTTTCCACCATGGCAAGCACCTTTTCCTCTACCGCATTCTGCGCCTCGCCGCCGTGTTTTTCAAGCGCAACAAGGGCCGCGTCAAGGTCGGTATAGGAAATGCCGATTTCAGACTCATCCGTCTGCCCCGCAAAAAAGCCGGCGCTCGGCGCTTTGCGTATAATGCAGTCCGGAATCTCCAGCTCCTTTGCAAGCGTGTAGACGTCTTTTTTGTACAGATGCAAAAGGGGCTGCACATCGGCAGCCGAATCGCCCCATTTCGTCGCGTAGCCTATCATATACTCGGTTTTATTCGAAGTGCCGCAGACCAGACAGCCTTTGGCCCCGGCGATATTATAGAGCACCGTCATTCTAAGACGCGATGCCGTGTTGCCGGAAAGAATCGGGGTATCAGTGTAGCCCGGCATTTCCTTGAGCGCGTCAAGGGCGCCGCCTATGGGGGCGACTGTCAGCTCCACACCGAATTTGTCACAGAGCTCCTTTGCGTCTGCATAGTCTTCTTGCAGAGTATTTTTTGCCGGGATGAAAACCCCGAGGACGTTTTGCGGCGCAACGGCTTTGGCGCAGAGGGCAAGCGCTACGGCAGAGTCAATCCCGCCGGAGACACCAATTACAAACCCGTGCGCCCCGGCGCGCCAGACGGCGTCGCGCAGCATGTCTTTGATGCGTACCACCTCGCAGCCGATGCAGCGAAGCCCGCTTCCCAGTTCTTCATTTTTAAAGTATTCAACCATGTTTCAAATCCATAGTTTTGAGTGTGTCAGCGATGTTTTTCAGCGCATAAGGCGTTGCCGGATGCTCTGCACCAAAGCGCTTAAGAAAGTCCGCCGCCAGGCTGCTCTCCGGGCCCGGGGCGCCGCGTCGCACGGCAAAGTCGTGCTCATCGCCTTGGTCGCTTCGCTCCCGCGACGGTCGCACGGCAAAGCTGTGCTCATCGCCTTGGTCGCTTCGCTCCCGCGGCGCCTTCCAGCCGAAATGCCTCGCATAGGCAAAGACCTCTTCAGAGGTGAGGGCGGCAAACGGACACAGATGCTTTTTTTCTTCCAGCATGTACTCCGTCACCGTGCCGCTGAAGACATTTTCCAGGAGACCGCACGCAGTGTCATCGAGTGTTTTTGCGCATACAATGAGGGCGCCTGTCTTCTCAGACGAGAACTGCACATCAGTCCGCTTTATGAGAAGATTTGCAAGAAATATGCGCAGGGCATAGGTTCGCACGGCAAAGCCGTGCTCATCGCCTTGGTCGCTTCGCTCCCGCGGCGTTTTGTATGTATGGTCTTCTTCGATGTATAAAACAGCACCGCGCGCAAGACCGCCGTTTTTGCGGATTTCCTTTTTGGCTTTGGATTCAAAGAGGGCGATACTGTTCATAGTAGTATGTTTGTTTTGCGATGTAAAAAAGATGCGGGATAAAAATCAGCGCCGTCTGAGACACAAGCCCGCAGCCGCCGCGACACCAAGCCCCATTACAACCCCCGCAAACGGCACCGGCGACGAAACAGCGGCCGCCGCATCGGCACCCTTCTTCTCCGACACCTCCTCAACCGTACAGTCAGCCTTTTGAATCTGTGTATCATGAATACCCACAATAAACGCATCCGGCTGCTCAAGGAAATGAACGTGATAGGTCAGATCCTTGTTGTTCACCACATAACTGATAGCAGTAATCTGCTCCATGCCCGACTCCTTCCTTGCCGCATCAGGCAGCTGTGAGAAACACTTGACATACAAATCATGGACATGCACTAAATCATAATTGCTCTCCGGCGACGCAATAAAATCATCCGTCCACAAAATGCCCTCCGCCTCCTCGCGCGCGCCGATTTCCTTCACACACGCAAGTTCCTCTTCATCAACCTTAATACCGTACTGCTCCTGCCAGGACTGTATTGTCGGCAGAATCACCGTGTTTACAAAGGCAGGCGTCTCATTTGCCCATTCGGATGAATAATCTGTTTCCCAGTCTTCAACCAGATCACCATTCGTGATAAAGTGCGAATACCAGATATGCTTCATAACAGCCTCCATATCTTCAGCATTCGTGATATCGCTATAGTATCTCATCATGTTGTCCCAGCGGCCGAAACCCATATCACATTTGTTAGCCGCGCGCGCATCCAGGTCCCAGAAGAAATTCGTCTGCCCGCAGGCATAACCCGGTCTTCCCTCATGCCAGACAACCTGATTGTTTACAAACTCCATCACACCGTATCTGCCGGTCGCATCCATCAGCGTATATGCCAAATGCCAGTTGAGATAGGGATTGTCAAACGACTGGATATTCAGCGAGTTGACAAAGGCAAGTGCCTCCTCGATGTTTGCGCAGTGCATTGCCATCGGAAGAGTAAGCCCGGATTCGAGCACCGTTATTTCTGCATCCGGATTGGTCCCGCTGCAGTTAATTTCTTTACACTCATTGCGCATATTCACCTCAATAACAAGACCTTTTTCATTCATGGTATCGGATGCAATGGTCGGGAATCCATAATAATAATCAGAAATAACAGCAGAATTTTCGACAATCTGGTCAAATGTCTGCAGCACCAGGTTAAAGTAACCCATGCCTACGGTTGCATACGTATCTGCGCTGCCATCTATGCGGAAAATGAAACACGGATTTACCGAAGAAGGCAAATCCATATTGCGCCCCATATAGAGCGAGCCGTCGTCCATTTCCTTCACCAGACAGGAGCAAAGAGCGGGTGTTTCACTAAGAAGCCTCTTATTTATCGTGTTGTTGGCGTTTAGTTTCATGTCACTGTACAGCTCTGCCGGATACGTGCCAAGGTCAATTACCCCGCTCAGGTTTTTGTCGCGGTAGTCTGCGAGAATAGTAACCGGTATCAGTTCACCGGTCATGTCGGTATCTACCGGGGTATATCCGGTCGAAATAATCGCGGCGGCAGGCGACACAAGAAGCAGCATCGCCGCGGTAAAGATAAGGATTTTTCTAAAAAGTGATTTCATGGAATAGTATTTGTGTTCCTGGAATAATAAGAAGAAAGATTTGAGCGTGGGAAATGTAAGGGCAGAACGCAGGCTGTTAAATTATTTTTTGCAGATGCACAAAATAATTCAGTAGAATAAAAAGGTAACTATTCAGCCCTCCCATCCTGTTTTTTTGATATTGCATCCTTATGTATAAGGGTTGTATATTCGTAACTATTCAGACTTATACATGATGCTGCATATTTTATCTTTTTGGCTTTTGTAATGCGCTTACGCGCAAAACGCGAGATTTCCGCAGATTACACGCAGATTAACGCAGATTACAACGGATTCTTGCGGCGGGCGAAAATCGCACGGAAAAACCGTGCTCAACCCTTCGGCTAAAGCCTCAGGAAATTCAACGGAATTCACGGAAACTAAACGGTTAAATTGGATGTTTCGGATATCAGAAAGCAATTTCTTCTGTGTTTTCTGTTGATTTCTCTATTTCCGTGTTTTCTGTGGTGATTTCCGTGGTGATGTCTGTGTAGGCATTAAGATTTAAGCGACACAGCCAAAAATCCAACTGTCAAATTTTGGTTGCATCTGCACAAAATAATTCAGCAGAATAAAAAAAAAACGTCTGACCCTACACCACAATATTCGTCTCCGAAAGCGGCTTAATCCTGATAAGAATATAATTTCTCATCCTGCTTGGCAGCACATCGGCCACCTGCCCTAAAGTCACCCCGTCCTCGACAACAGTCGCGCGGAATTTCTCCGCATACTCAGGATACGGCAGCTTGATTCTCAGCCCGTTGAGCTGCACCGCAACCGGCGCAGGCGACAAAACCTCCTCTATTTCCGGGAAGTTCTGCTTTATAACATCCTGCACACGTGCAGGAGATACGGAAAGCGGGTCGTTTGCAATCTCCTCGCGCCGCATTGAGATGACTTTTTCCACCTCCTCGATAACCGCATCAAGACGTGCGATATCCTCGCCCGTCTGCGTCCGGTGCATAAAGCGGCCCAACCCGCCGACATAACCCGCAACCGGCGGGTCGGTCATCTCCTCAAGAATTTCGCGCTTCGGGCCGCCCGTAAGAATTATCGGCACATTGATGCCTTTTCGCAGCTTTGGAAACTTCTGCGCAATGCACGAAGCAAAGTTGCCTAAAACAAAAATCGCCGCATCATGCTCATTGATTAAATCCCGCTCCTCATCATTTAACTGCGCAATACGGCGGCCAAAACCCCGCGCCATGCCTAAAATATTCGATTTCGACCCGTTACTCCTGAGATACTCCGCAACATCGCAGGCCGAATGCGGCAGATGATGAATTTCAAGACTTGGAATAACCACCGCGATTTCCGTGCCGACCAAAGGCGACTCGGATACCTCCCCGGAAAGCGGACGGGAGAACTCGCGCAGCGGCTCAATGTCTTCTTTCGGCATCAAGACCTGCAGAATAACCTCGTTTGCAATATTATGCCGCTGCACAATATAGCCGCCGAGGTCCTCGATATAGTCCACGACTTCATCAAGACGATAGACACCGCCCTTGTAGGTTACCGGAACTAAAATCATACGAGCGCCTCCTCCATTTTCCTGAAGCAGTCCGCAACCAGCTTTTCTGCAATGTCTTCCGGAAGCGTGTTTTCCGACGCCGCATACCAGAACCGGTTCGTGCCGTAATTTTCACGGCGGACCTTGAACCCCTCCGGCGCAATGACCTGGACCGCATAAATGAGGTCCTTGAAAAGCGACTCCGACGGGTCGATAACAACCCAGTCGGCAAGGTCATTGGGAATCTCGACACCCTCGATAATAACCGTAAACCGGTCCGGCTGGTCGACCGCGTCGTGACCAAGCCGGTTCCACAGCATTTTGAGCATCGCCGCAAGATAGGTCTCATCACCGACGGCGATGGTGCATTTGCCGTCCTGCACCATGACATTGCCCACCTCGGATACCCGGATGGCAGACCGCGGCGGCCGGATAATGCCCGCCGCGACAAAGACCGGATAGCCCGGGTCGATATAGAGATGCAGCCCCTCGACGATGGATAAGAGGTTGTGGTCCTGCAGGACCGTGCGGGCGATTTTCTGATAGTTGTCAGAACCGTCTTCGGTGCTTTCAACCTCGAAATACTCTAAACCCGGCATTTCACTTCCTCTTTGCCTCGACAAAGCCCGATGAGATAAGAGCCGCGCCGACCGCGCCGATAAACTGCGAGTGGTGCGGCACAACAACCTCGGTGTTGAGCATGCGGCCCATGGCGCGGACCAGTCCCTGAATAAGCGAAGAGCCGCCGACCATGATAACCGGCTCCTTGATATCGACTTCCTGGAGCTGCTGCTCATAGACCTGCTGCGCAACCGAATGACATGCCGCGGCGGCAACATCTTCGCGCTTGTAGCCGGCTGCAAGGGCGTTGACTAAAGACTGGGTACCGAACACAATACAGTAACTGTTCATAGGGACGTCCTCGCCGCCGGCGCTTTGCATCGAAAGCGCGCCAAGCTCGGTGATGTCGCAGCCAAGGCGTTTCGAGGTCATCTCAAGGAACCGGCCCGACGCACCGGCACAGATGCCTCCCATCGTAAAGGAGCCCGGAATACCGTCGTTGACCGAGATTGCCTTGTTGTCCATGCCGCCGATATCAATGACCGTGGCAAAGCCCTTCTGCGCACCGGCGAGATAGACCGCGCCTTTTGAGTTCACCGTAAGCTCTTCCTGGACCAGGTCGGCATTCAGGTGTTTGCCGATTAAGAACCGCCCGTAGCCGGTGGTACCGATTGCTTCAATATCCGACATCTTCAGACCGGACTCGGCAAGGGCGAGGCTGATTACCTCGTCCGCCGACTTCAGGACCTCGGTGGTCGGGCGCCAGCCGGTACCGACGATTTCATTGTCCTGCATAATGACGCATTTTGTGGTCGACGAGCCTGAGTCAACACCCATGGTGGTGCCGACCTGCACTTCGCGCGCCATAAGCGCCCGGCGCTTGGCGATGGTGGAGAGGGCTTCAAGTCTTGTCAGAAGCGTGGATGCGCCAGTGCGTTCGTTAAACGAGTAGGAAACCACCGGAATCTTTGAGTTTTCCACAATATAGCGGCGCAGTTCGTTTCGCACAATCGCTGCTTCCGCGCAGCGGAAGCACGATGCAACAAAGATGCCGTCCGCCTCGACTTTGCCCTCGACTACGGCTTTGGCGCGCGCAATGGCGAGTTTTAAGTCCGGGCTTTTCACCGGCAGACCGAATTCCTTGTATGCGGTCCGCACGTCAGAGAGGGCGACGTCAGGATAAAACATCTGCGCCCCGACCTGCTCTGCGGCGCTCGTAATTTCGTTCTGGATACCGGAATACTCCGCGCCGCAGGTAATCTGGGCTATGCGCACAGGTGCGTCGCTCATGCTTTTACCTCCAGATTCTGCAGGAATTCCTTTATCTTGGCGACAAACGTGACGCCTTCCTCGCGCGACTGCGGATAGCGCAGTTCAAGCCGCGGCATCTTTTTCTCCCGCAGCATGAATTCAAGCAGCTCGTTCGTCCGCGCGCAGCCCATGCAGCCGAAGGAAAGTTCCGGCTCGGTGATGATGATGCAGGCTTCGGCCTGCTCCACCAAGGGCCCGTACAAAGACATGCGCCCGCGAATGCCTGAAGGCACCTCGACCGCGGCCCATTTGAGACCTTTCTGCGGGTCTTCGGAGGTCATCTGAATAGGCGGTGAGTCAAAGCCGGGCGTCTGGATATGTTCACGTATCGATACCGCAGAGCCTAAGGGCTCATGACCGAACCTTGCCACAAGGTCGGATAAAATCAGGCTTGTAGCCGGATAAACGAAAACTTTTACCATTATAAATCCTCCAAATCCTCACGGATAATTTCTTCAATCACACCTGCATCCACCGGGCCGCTTACCGGAAGCTCGACGCCCGCTGCGCTGCGCAGCTCTTCAGGCGTCATTTTGTCAACCGCGTCAAGGCCGAACGAGATGTAGCGAACCTTCTGCATCTCGAATTCGTGACCCAAATAGCCCGGGCGGGCGCCGCCCAGGTTTGCGCGGCAGCGCCTGGCGTCTCCCGGGGGAAAACCGCGGTCTTTGATAAATATGCGGTTTTTGTCAAGGCTTCTCAGATGCTCGACAATCCGGGCGACGTCTTCGGGCGTTCCGGTAATCTGGCAGCCGAAACAGGTTTCTTTGACCATCACTCCTTTCGCAATTTCATAGGCGGCGGTTGCTACATCCTGTGGAGTGGTGTCGGGCGAGTCGACAAAGACGTATTTGGTTACAGATCCGACATACTGCGGAACGTACTCTTTCATGCGAAAACCTCCCGGATATAGACGATTTTACCTTCTTTTAAGTGCGGGAGTTTGTCCAGGTCGAGAACGCGGCCTATTATATTAGTGCCGGAGTATGGCTCTCCGGTCGGGCCGAATTCGTCGCTTCCGCCTGCAACGCGCACGCCTGTCATTCCTGCCGCGGGACGGGAGGAATTGGAAAGCGCGAGGGCGTCTGGCGCCGGCCGCGCTTTGGGCACATTTTCAGGGATGATGTTGATATTGGAGGCGAATTCCGGTTTAAAGAGGTACATTTCGTCATCTACGTTGTAGATGAAAGGCATGGTGCCGATAGTATAGCGTTTAAGGCCGGTGACGCGGCGGAACTGGTCCACGGATTTGGGCGCGTTTGCGTAATCGAGCGTGATGTCGACGACGTTTTCCAGGTCAATGGTGTAAAGCGAGACTTTGCCTTCCTTGAGAACTTCAAGGGTGGTGCCCGGTTTCTGGTCTATTACAACTCTGTTTTCCACATCGCGGTTGTCTGCCATGACTTTTAAGCCCCGCGCCTTTGCCGCCGCTACCGCGTCGGCAAGCTTCATGCCCCGGAGGTCCAGAAGGGGCGGGGTGACTTCTACAGCCAGCGCGGCGCCCTTTCCTGCAAAGCGCGCAAGTTCAATGCCTTTTGTCACCGCGCCGACACGGGTGTGGTGAGCATTGGCGGGCACGTCTTTGGTATAAATATAGATGGCGCCGCTGGATTTTCCGGCGGTCCTTAGCGTAACGGACCCCTCGCGGCGGGGCTTCTGGCGTTCCTGCGGCACGTCAAGGCGGCCCTGAAGGTGGTCGCGGATGTAGGTGGACGCGGTCCGCTGAATCTGCATGGAGTTCAGCTGAAGGCAGAATAACAGGTGTTCGACCGAATCGGCACAGGCGGTGTCGATAGCGGCGTGTTCCGCGGCGTAGCCCTCGGCGGTGATGCAGATTTTGGAAAAAATCTGCATGCCGTCTTCGACGGGCGCGCCAAGGTCGGCGGTAAGCGTGGCGCTGCTTGCGTCAACGCTGGAAAACACCTGTTCGATTTTGGTTATCCGGTCGCCGTGCGCCCATTTGTCCATAAGGCCCAGACCGTAGATAACGCGGCCGATTACGGCGCCGCCCTCGGCTGCGCCGTAGTCGTCGGTGTGCTCGCGGCGGGCGAAGATAAGGTACGCATGCTTTGCATCATAACCGCCGCAGCCTAAAATGACATCGCCGCGCCGGTAGCGCACCGTCCCTTGAGCGGGCGCAAATGCGCTTGCAAACGGCCCGAACGAAGCGGCATTGCGGTCTTCAAAATGCACCCGCAGGGAGTCTGTATCGCTGAATGCAAGCGGGAAAGCGCATCCGGCTTTCATCTCGACAACAATGTCGCCCGCGGATGTTGCAAGGCGCAGGTGCGAGGTTGCCGTTTTGGAAATCTCGGACGGCTGCAGCAAAGCAACCGATGTCCCGGCCGGCTGGTCCGGCAGGATATCGGATAAAACGGCGCCCTGCGGTGCCGTTTTTGCCTCGCCGTTGAGATAGAAACTGATATCAGGCATATGTGTTACATCTCAAACATTTCGTCGGTCGTGGTGTGGAGCGCGTCGTCGTCTTTTTCGCCTTCGGGCGCGCCGCCGGCCAGGGTTGCCTTCTTTGCAACGCCGGATTCGGCACGTTCGTGCTCTAATGCCACGGACTCTTTCATGATGATGATTTCTTTTTCGGTGAGGTTCTTTAAGACCTCGTCGGTCTTGCCGATGGCGACAATTTTTCCGCCGCGCATAAACATGCAGCGGTCGCAGACGTCGCGGACGAATTCCATGTCATGGGACACGATAACAAAGGTCTCGTCCATCTCCTCACGGGCGTTGAGAATCGAGTGTTTGACGTCGATTTTGGTAATCGGGTCCATCGTGCCGGTAGGTTCATCGAGGAGGATGATTCTCGGCTCCTTGATTAAGACCTGGGCAAGGGCGACGCGGTGCTTTTCGCCTTCGGATAAGGACGAGGGCAGGCGGTGGAGCACGTCGTTTGCTTTTTTGTCGGTAAAGCCTGCCATTTTCAGGGTAATCATGGCTTTGCGGGTTGCAAGCTCTTTGGGGAATTCAAGGCCGATTGCGTCGGTTAAGTTGTCGATGATGGAGCAGTGCGGGTACAGGTCGTATTCCTGGTGCAGGAGTCCGATGTACTGTTTTGCGCGGCCTCTGAACATGTAGCCGGGTTTTCGCATGTCTACCCATTCGTCGCCGATGCGCACGTCGAGTTTTCCTGCAGTGGGCTCGTAGAGTCCTGCAATCATGCGGGAAAGTGTCGTTTTGCCGCCGCCGGAGACGCCGATGATGCCGAAGATTTCTTTTTCCTTGATGGTGAAGCTGATGTTGTTTACGGCGTTAATGACGCCGCGGTCAACGGCGATGAATTTTTTGAGCAGGTTTTCGGCTCTGACGATTTCTTCGCCGCCTTCATGGAGGGTGTAGGTGATGTCGTCGTGGTAGCCTTTCATGAATTCGGCGACGATTTCTTCAGGGGTGCCTACCTGGGTGATTCTGCCGTCGTCAAGGAGGACCGCGCGGTCGCAGGCTTCTTCGAGTGTCTGCGGGAAGTGGGAGGTGATTATCATTCCCATGTTCTTTTCGTGGGCGGCCTGTTTTAAGAGGTCGTGTACGATGTTTGCGGTCTTGGTGTCAAGGGTTCCGGTCGGTTCGTCTGCGCAGAGGAAGAGGGGTTCGCGTGCGAGCTGGCGCGCTAAGACGACGCGTTGTTTTTCTCCGCCGGATAAGTCGCGTGCGATGTGCATCATGCGGTGGGTGAGGCGGACTTCGTCGATTAGGTCTGCTGCGCGGTTGATGGCGTTTTCTGCGGGGTAGTGGATGTCGTCGAGTGCTTTGAGGACGTTTTCTATCACGCGGTCGTCGCCGTAGAGGGCGAAGGTTCTTTGAAACATCAGAGAGGTGCGGTGCATGATTTCGGTCTTCAGTTTCTCGTTTTCGGGGGCCCAGAAGTCTATGTCCATGGCTTCGAGGGTTCCGTCGCAGTCGGGGCATTTTTGGCCGGCCCAGCTCTGGAATTCTATCTTGCCGCATTGGGGGCAGCGGGAGATGTGGTAGATTATCTGGCCGGAGGTGGGGGGCTGGTCGATGCCGCGGATGAGGTGGATTAATACGGTTTTGCCGCATCCGCTTCTGCCGATTACGCCGACGATTTCTCCTTCGGATATCTCGAGGTTGATGTTGTCGAGTACCCGTGCGGTTTTTGGTTCGGTATCACTGGTTTCCTGTCCCGCAGGAAAATCCATGATGAGGTTTTTTATAGTAATGAATGGGGTGGCCATATAACTCAATCCATTAATAGGGAGTATATTGGTTGTGAGGTGATATTAGGGTTTGGAATGGGGAGGTGCGGGGGAGGATTTTTTATATGTTCACTCAACGAATTCACAATACCCACCCTTTATATCCCTATAGACACAATATATTCCCCATGGAAATACGCAAAATCCAAGTCACCGGCGGCTCCTCCTACGTCCTCTCCCTCCCCAAAACCTGGGTCCGCGAACGCAAAATCCAGAAAAACGACCCCATCGGCGTCGTCAGCCAGGCAGACGGCACCCTCTTGCTAACCCCCAACATCCACTACGACAGCACCGTCCGCATAAAAGAATTCGCCCTCAAAGACTACCCCGACCCCGGCATGCTCCTTCGCTCCCTAATCGGCGCCTACATCTCCGGCTTCACCAGCATAAAAATCACCTCCGCCGGACGCATCCCCCCCAAAGTCCGCCAGGCCGTACGCAAATTCACCCAGATGACCATAGGCCAGGAAGTCGCCGACGAAACCGAAAACAGCATCCTCCTAAAAGACATCCTCAACCCCACCGAAATGCCCTTTGAAAACACCCTCCGCCGCATGTACATCATCGTAAAAGCCATGCACAACGACGCCCTCTACTCCCTCGTCCAGGGCAAACGCGACCTCGCCGAAGACGTCGTCGCCCGCGACACCGACGTCGACCGCCTCCACTGGCTCATCCACCGCCAGTTCTCCCTCATCGTCGAAAACCCCGCCCTCTCGCTTAAAATGGACGTCACCCCCATGCTTGCTGCTACCTACCACCAGATCTCAAGAATTATCGAACGCGTCGGCGACCACGCCGTCCTTATTGCCGAATCCTCCCTCATCTTAATGGAAAAAGGACTCGACCGCCAGACAACAGCAAAAATAGGCGAATTCGGCGAAGAATCCCACACCATGTTCAACCGCGCAATCCAGACCGTATTTTCCGGCAGCATCGCCGGCGCAAACAAAATCATAGCCGACAACGAAGAACTGGAACAAAAATACCACATCCTCGCCGACTCCACCCGCAAAATGAAAGCCCAGGACGCCGTCGCATTAAACCAGATTGTAAACTCCCTGCACAGAATCACCGAATACAGCTCAGACATCGCCGAAATCCTGATTAACCGCATGGTAGCAGAATTCTGATGCAGACAAAACTCTTTGATGACCTGCCCGCCGGAGAAAATTTCCGCAGCCGCTTTGCAAAAACCGGCATCACCGAACCCCTCATGCAGGATTTCCGGGACTTTGTCTTCTCCTTCTATGAAAAAAACGGCCGCCATGACATGGAATGGCGCCACACCACCGACCCGTACAAAATCATCGTCTCCGAGGTAATGCTCCAGCAGACACAGGTGCCGCGGGTGGCGCTGGTGTACCCCGCATTCATCAAACGATTCCCGACCGCCGCCGCCCTCGCCGGAGCACAGGCAGAAGAAGTCCTCGCCGCCTGGCAGGGTATGGGCTACAACCGCAGAGTCCTCAACCTCCAGAAACTCTGTCAGGCCGTGCTCAAAGAGCACGGCGGCGAGTTTCCAAAAGACCCCGCCCAACTCGTAAAACTCCCCGGCATCGGCCCTGCAACCTCTTGCTCCATAGCCGCGTTTGCCTGGAATGCGGACGTGGTCTTCATCGAAACCAACGTACGCCGCGTGTTCATTCACTATTTCTTCCCGGAGGATGCGCAGGTAGACGATACTGAACTTCTGCCCCTCGTCACCGCAGCGCTTCCCAAAGGCAGAGCCCGCGAATGGTACTGGGCACTCATGGACCTCGGCACAGAAATGAAAACCAAAGTGCCCAACCCGAACAGAAGAAGCCGCCAGTATGTAAAGCAGAGCAAATTCGAAGGCTCAAACCGGCAGCTGCGCGGCGCGGTGCTCAAAAAAATGCTCCAGCTTCACGCCGCCGATGCGAAAACAGCGGCCGCTGCCGTAGGCGCGGACGCGGACGCGGACAAGGTCGCAGACGTGCTGGAAAAAATGGCGGACGAAGGATTTTTTGTACGCGAGGCGGGCGGGGTGTACCGCGTAGGGAAATAACATGTCTGCTTTGCACTCACGTTATCTCATACAATGAAGGTGACCAACCCGACCAAACTGGAATTGCATTCCAGAATAGTCGGGGTACAGACACCAGCCACTCAAAACCGAAAGGAAGTACTATTTACTCAGAGAGCAAATATTACTTTACTATGGACAACGGAGCCTATGTTCAGAACATGATGAGTCTTATGAACGCCCGCGTTGACGCGATAGCGCGTTCATTAGACTATCAGCAGATTAACCAGTTTATCAACGGACTGCTTGAAGCAAAACGCATCTTCATAATGGGTGCGGGGCGCTCGGGCCTTGTTGCAAAATCCTTTGCCATGCGCCTGATGCACACCGGATTTACCTCCTACGTAGTAGGAGAAACCATCACCCCCGCCATTGACAAGGGCGACCTGTTCATCGCGGTTTCCGGCTCCGGCGGCACAAAAACTATCGCAGACCTGGCAGAAACCGCAAAATCCCTTGAGGCGAAAGTGGGCCTGATTACCTCCAATCCGGACTCAAGAATCGGACGTATTGCCGACTACATAGTGAAAATCGATGCCCGCCGGGAAACCGACGAGCCCGACAGCCATGAATATGAAATCCGCCAGATTCTCGGACAGTACCGCTCCTTTGCACCCTTGGGGACGCTGTTTGAGACGTCTGCCCTGATCTTTGGCGACGCGCTGATTTCCACTATCATGCAGCTGAAAGACATCGAAGAACGCGACTTAAAGCGCAGACACACCAATATCGAGTAATCAGTCAAAATGAAATTCACCAAACGTGTTACATCCATAGACATCTCCGGCATCAGAAAGATGTTTGAAGGGGCAGGACCCAATGCAATCAATATGGGACTTGGCCAGCCGGATTTCGACACGCCGCAGAATATCAAAGATGCGGCGGTGCGCGCTCTTGCCGAAGGCAGAACGGGCTATACGAACAATGCGGGCATAGACGAGCTCCGCCTCGCGGTCGCTGACAAGCTCGCCCGCGAAAACGGGCTTGCATATGCAAAGGAAAATGTGTTAATAACCGCGGGGGGCTCGGGGGCTTTGCACGCCGCGGTCCAGTGCCTGATTGAAGAAGGCGACAAACTTGTCTTTAACAATCCGGGTTTTGTTTCCTATGCAAGTCTTGCAAAACTTGCCGGCGGCGTGCCCGAACCGGTTGCCCTCACACCTGAGCTGCACCTGGATGTGGAGGCTCTGAAGGAGAAGTTCGCCGACCCGCGCGTGAAGGTGTTTGTGTTAAACAGCCCGGCAAATCCAACCGGCATGGTCGAAAGCCCCCAGACTATCCGGGCGGTGGTTGAGTCCGCGGCGGACTCTGGCGTTACGGTCATTTCAGACGAGGTGTATGAAAAATTCTGTTACGGCGATACAAAGTTTGTTTCCGCCGCGAAGTTCGGCGACAATGTGATTACGGTAAATGCGACGAGCAAAACCTATGCAATGACGGGCTGGCGCATCGGGTTTATGGCGGCTGACGCTGAGATTATCGCGCAGGCAGTAAAGGTCCAGCAGTATGCCCTGGCGTGTCCCACGTCCATCGCGCAGTACGCGGCGCTGGAAGCATACACGGGTCCGCAGGACTCGGTTGCGGCGATGAAAAAGGAGTATGAAGCGCGGCGCAACCTGCTGATTTCCGGTCTTCGCAGCCGCGGGATAGAGGCTGCGATGCCCGATGGCGCGTTTTATGCGTTCCCGAAACTGGATTTGGAGACGACGATGAAGATTGTCGCCGCCGATGTCATCATAACGCCGGGGACTGCCTTTGGCAGTCTCGGCGAGGGCTATGCCCGCATGAGTTATGCGGCGTCGCAGGAGAATATCCGCGAGGCGCTGAAGAGAATTGCATCCGTTGTAAACTAAGGAGAATATCATGGAAATAAAAGAATTAACCGAATTACTTGCAAAGCTGTCGAATGCGCACGGCATCTCAGGCTATGAGTCCCGGGTTGCCAAGGTCATTAAAGAGGAGATTGCCGGATACGTTGATGAAATCTCCACCGACAAAATGGGCAACCTGGTCGCCGTGAAAAAGGGCGATGATTTTACCATTATGCTTGCAGCCCATATGGATGAAATCGGGCTTATGGTGCAGTATGTCGATGAAAAGGGGTTCATCCGGTTTGTTGCCGTAGGGGGCTGGTTTAATCCGGTGCTTGTGTCGCAGCGGGTAATTCTGCACGGCGAAAAAGGCGATATTCCGGGTGTTTTGGGCATGAAGCCGCCGCATGTCATGTCTGAGGCGGACCGCAAGAAGCCGGTTGAGCTTGCGGATATGTTCATCGATATCGGGGCAAAGTCGCCGGAAGAGGTGGAAAAACTCGGTATCACGGTCGGAACACCGGTTACCATCGACCGCGAATTCACGCCGCTTGCGGGCACTGCCGTGACGGGCAAGGCGCTTGACAATCGTGCGGGCTGTGCGATGCTTATCGGCGCGCTGAAGGAGATGAAGACTACGCACACGGTTGTTGCGGTTTTCACGGTGCAGGAAGAGGTCGGTTTAAAGGGTGCAAAGACGGCGTCGTTCCATGTCAATCCGGACATTGCGATTGCGACGGATGTCACGATTCCGGGCGATTCGCCGGGTATCGAGCGGCGCAAGGCGCCGGTGTTTATGGGCGAGGGGCCGGTTGTGGTTATGGTTTCCGCATCGGGCCGGGGACATCTGGCGGACCCGCGGATTGTCGAATGGCTGAAAAAGACCGCCAAAAAGCATGACATTAAGATTCAGATTGAGGTGGGCGACGGCGGAAACACAGATGCTTCGGCAATCAACTTCGAGCGCGGGGGTATCCCGTCGGTCCCGGTTTCGGTTCCGGCACGCTATATTCACTCCCCGGTTGAGGTTATTGATATGTGCGATTTGCAGGAAGCTGTGCGGCTTCTTGCAAAGGCGGTCGAAACCAGACCGAAATTATAATTTTTTCCGCGCGGCAAATTCCCGGCGCATTATGCGAACTACTAATTTTCAAAAATTAGTATGACGAAGGAAAGGTGGTTTATTTTTGAAACGAAGAATTATTTTAGGCATTCTATTTTTGAACTACTAACGAACTACTAATGCCGCACAACCCGTTTTCGTCCATGGGGTCGGTGTGGTGTATCAGACGGCGCGCACCGATTTAATGCATCTTTTTGATTTGCACTACCTGCAGGTGCAAAAACGCGGGCGGGCGTTTGTGTATATGCTTGACAAGGCATGGGATTTCGCTGCGTGAATCTTAGCAAAACCCTAATACGGTGTATCTCCAATCTATTATACCATGCCGCCCGCCCGCACAAAAGAAAACCGCATGAAAAAGAATGCGGCAACGCTGTCTATCTGCTCCAACACGCTCCTTACGTGTGGAAAGCTTGCGGCAGGTATTTTTTCCGGGTCGGTGAGTATCATTTCCGAGGCACTGCATTCAGGAATTGACCTTGTCGCATCGCTTATTGCCTTTTTCTCGGTACGCAAATCCTCTCTTCCGCCGGACAGGGACCATGCTTTCGGACATGGCAAATATGAGGATGCATCAGGGATTATCGAGGCCGTTTTAATTGTAGCAGCAGGCGGCATTATTATCTGGGAATCCATTGCGCACCTGCTGTACCCCGAGTCGCTTGATTTCGGGCATTTGTATATAGGCATGATTGTAATGGGCGTTTCGGCGGCGCTGAACTTTATTGTCTCAACATGCCTGATGCGGGTTGCAAAACGCACCAGGTCCGTTGCGCTGGAAAGCGATGCCTGGCATCTGCGAACAGATGTTATCACCTCGGCCGGGGTTTTTCTTGGCGTGCTTTGCTTATGGCTCACGGGTTTTGTCTGGATTGATTCGATTGTCGCTCTCGTCCTTGCGTGTTTCATTATCTACGAGGGTTTTACCCTTATCAGGCGGACGT
This sequence comes from Methanocorpusculum sp., assembly GCA_029987245.1. Lineage (GTDB taxonomy): Archaea > Halobacteriota > Methanomicrobia > Methanomicrobiales > Methanocorpusculaceae > Methanocorpusculum. The sequence goes on from DALTWG010000001.1 coordinate 62,663, forward strand.
TTCGGGATTTAATGGATGCAAGTCTGGGTGAAAAAGACCTTGCAAAAATCGATGAAATAATTTCCCGCCATGCAAATGAATATACGCAGTATCACGGACTCAAAACACGCCGGGCGGGCCCGGATACGTTTGTCGAGTTTCATATGACAATGCCGTGGAAGTGCACGCTGGTAAATGCCCATGCACTTTCAAAGCATATCGAGGATGAAATCAGTTCCGAGGTGGAGCGCTGCACGGTGATAATTCATTTCGAACCGTGCGACGGGCGGTGCGGAAATGAGTGCTGCGATTTTATGTGCAAGAATGAAATCTGGGACGGAGAAAAATAGGGGGAAAGGAAAAATCAGTCATGGAGGTGCATACCGGCGCGGCGCACCTCTAATTCCTTTTCCACCAGTGCAAAATCGACATTTGCCGCTTTAAGCGCGACCATCAAATGAAACATCAGGTCGGCGGCTTCTTCAACGATCCGCTCCTCAACGCCGTTTTTGCAGGCAAGAATGAACTCCGTTGCCTCTTCGCCCACCTTTTCCAGTGACTTGTCCATGCCTTTTTCATGGAACAAAAGATGGCGCACATAGGATTTTTCCGTTGATTTGCTTGTTGCACGCTCGCAGATTACCTGCCATAACTCATCAAAAACTTCTGCTGTCATTTTTTCACTCATCCAGTGTTTTCATATCCTCTAATTCTTTGCCGAAAAAGCGCTTAATTAACATCCGCGCCTTTTCGATGGTGGCGCCGCCTTTTCCGATTGCAAGACCCATGTTGGATTTGTCGGGTATATACACCGAAACGGTTTCACCGATGTCGACTTTTACAATCTCGGCCGGCTTGAAACAGTTTTTAATAAACTCTTCAGGGCTTTCATCCCACTCGACCATCTCGATTCTGCGCCCCAGAACCGATGCAAGCTTTTTGATATTTTCGCCTGATTTACCGATTGCAAGCCCCATTTGTCCTTTCTGTACTACATAGACAATGCGGTCAAAGCGGTCGTCGATGATACAGTCAACACCCGTGGACTTGGTTACAATTCTAAGCTCTTCAATATAGCGCCGCTCGCGAAATCCGATGCTTCTGTTCATCATAAGTCGGCTTTCATCATTGAAATATTCATGTAGATTTTCCATAGTATCCGGAATGTAAGTTATGCGAAATTTGAGGTGCGGGAGGTCCCGCTATTCGTAATTTAGTAGGAACGGCCGAATAACGCGGTCTTTCCTTTCTTGCCGCAGATAATACAGGTTCCTTCGTCGTTTTCGACGTATTTGCTGCGGATTTCCGTGCCAAGAAGGGCGGAGTCGGTGAGTTCCTCAAGTTTATCGGCACATTCGCGGTCGCCGCACCAGTGAACGGCAACGACGTTGCCGTCCAGTTTTTCATTGCATTCTTCAACGGTGGCCGCGGTCTGGAAGTGCGTCTCAAGATAGTTTTCCGCCTTGTCTAAAATCTGGTCGTGCGCCTCGTCCAGGAGTTTTTTGACCGAATCGGCCGCTCCCTCGCGGGCGATGGTGGTTTTTACGCCGAGGCGACTGCAGCAGACAAGCTGGTTGTTGTCCAGGTCGCGGGGGCCGAGTTCAACTCTGAGCGGGACGCCATGGAGTTCCCAGTGATAGTATTTTGCACCCGGACGCATGTCGCGTCTGTCGGTTTTCACGCGCAGTCCGGCGGCTTTTAATTCCGCTTCAAGGGCATCTGCCGCGGCTAAAATCTCTTCACCGCGTTTGCCGACGATAATCGGGATAATAACCACCTGGGTAGGTGCAATTGTTGCCGGAAGGACAAGTCCTTTGTCATCGCCGTGCACGCCGATAACGGCTGCAAGGCAGCGTTCGGAGATGCCGAAGCAGGTCTGGGAGACGTACTGCTGCTCGCCGTTTACGTCTTCGTAGGTGATGTCATAGGTTTTGGCGAATTTACTGCCTAAGTGGTGCACGGTTCCAATCTGAAGCGTGCGCCCTCCCGGCATTACGGCGTCGATTGCCATGGTAAAGTCTGCGCCGGGGAATTTATCCCAGTCGGGGCGTTTGGAGATAATAATCGGCACACCGAGGTCACGGTAGAATTCCTGCGAGAGGGCGAGTTCGTACTCGACCTGTTTGTTTGCATCGTCCCAGTCGACATGAACGGTGTGGGATTCCATGAACGAGGTGATTTCGCGACACCGGATTAAGGGGCGGGTGTGTTTGGTTTCGTATCTGAAGGTATTTACAATCTGGTAGTATTTCATGGGCAGGTCTGCGTGCGAGCGGACCCAAAGAGAATACATGGGGTAGATTGCGGTTTCCGAGGTCGGGCGGAGGGCGAGTTTGACCTCCAAAGGCGTTAAGCCGCCGTGGGTTACCCAGTAGACTTCGTCTTCGAATCCTTTAATGTGTTCTCCTTCCTTGGCCAGTTCGGTTTCGGGGATGAGAAGGGGGAAGAGGGTTTCTTCGTGGTCTCTGTTTAAGAGGAGGCGAAGGAGGTCGTAGGTGTGCTGGCGCAGGGCAAAGCCGAATGCGTTCCAGACGTAGAGTCCTTTGACGGGGTATCTGACATCGACAATGTCAGCCCGGCGAATGACTTCATTATACCATTCACTGAAATTTTCGCGGGACGGGAGTTTTTCTGTTTCATCTGCCATGGTGTAGTACTCACCTGAAGTAACTAATGTTGGTTTTATAAAGGTATATTGGTTGCGGGATGGGCATGACAGGTAAGACTGCGGAATTTTTTGCACTTTAGAGTAACTATATCTTCTCAGCGGATAAATAGATACGTCAGTGAAAAATCCTATGAATCAGCAGCCCTCCTCGAAAAAATGGATTGTGTTTCTCGTCATTCTCGTTGCCGCGGCAGTGGTTGTCGCTTCGGTCGCCGCGGTTACCATCGGAAGCGGCGAATTAAATCCGATGAAACTTACTGAGCCGGAGTATCCAGGGGTTATTACTGACAATCCAGGTGTCCCGACAGTAGAGCGGCCGGTTGTCGAGCCCGATACTCCAATATGTTTGTACGGATGCCCGAATCCGACTGAGTTGTCAGGAGTAACGCTTACCAAAGAAACCGAAATACTTGCGTATGACTGAAGAAAACACCGCTGAAAATCAAAACGCGGCAATACCGGATGCCAAAGAGCCGCAGGACCTTGACGCGTCCCCTGAGCACTTTATGCGCGAACGTGAGAAAAAACTTGCTGAAATGCGCCGGCGCGGCTTCAAGGGATGTCTCTACGGCTGTCCTGAGCCAAAAGAACTCGTTTCCGTCTCTCTTTCACGCACAACCGATATACTGAACTATGACTGACTATCCCCTCAAAACTCTTTTCTGGGAGGCAACGTTGCGCTGCAATGCCCGCTGCGCCTTTTGCGGGAGCAGATGCGGTGAACTGCCCTCTGAAGACCTCGACGGAGAGATTGTAAAACGGGCATTTGCCGATGTTGCCGCATCCTTTGACCCGGCGAAAATTATGATAAATGTCACCGGAGGAGAGCCGTTGCTGCGCCGCGACCTTTTTGAGGTAATGGGGTATGCAGACAAACTCGGTTTTCCCTGGGGCATGGTTACCAACGGCTCGCTGATTACGGATGCGGTCATCGCCCGGATGAAAGAAACCCATATGCGCACCATTTCGGTAAGCATTGACGGGGTGGGTGCATTTCATGAAAAAACCCGCCGGCTTTTGGGCGCATTTCCAAAAATTACTGCAGCGGTGCAAAAACTTGCGGCGGCGGATTTTCTTGATTCGGTGCAGATAACGACCGTGGTGACAAAACAAAACATCGGTGCGCTCGAAGAGATGTACACGTATTTTTCCGGGCTCGGGGCAGATTCCTGGCGTATTGCACTGGTTGACCCGGTAGGGCGCGGAGCAGAAAATACCGGCCTTCTACTTGATGCAAAGGATTTGGCCCGGGTTTTTTCCTTTATCGATGCGCATATGTTTTCAAACAAACTGACAATTACAACAAGCTGCAGTCACTATCTCGGAGAAAAAGACGCGCTGTACCGCGCGGCGCCTTTTTCCTGCAGTGCGGGAAAAACCGTGGCTTCTATTCTTGCAAACGGCGATATTTTTGTCTGCCCCAATGTGGCGCGCCTCCCTGAACTGATTCAGGGAACTATTTTGCGTGATTCGCTGCCGGAGGTCTGGGAAAACGGGTTTGCATGGTTCAGAAATCCTGACAGCCGCCGCGCCGGGGAATGCGCCGGCTGCGCTCTTTTTGACAAATGCAGGGGAGACAGCCTGCATACCTGGAATTTTGCAGAAAACCGCCCGAACTTCTGCATTAAAAACTATTTCCCAGATGCAGCGGAGTTCAAAAAGGATTTTACGCTGCCTCCCGCGCTGAAGGCTGCGCTGAAACCGATCTGCAAAACACTCCGCGGCTTTAAAATCAGTTACGGCTCAACGTCGGCAAAAAAAGTCGTTTTCCTTCCATCCGCGTCTGCAGAACTGAATTCCTTCTTCCACTGGGGAGAGGTGCATCCCGCCAATATCTGCGAACTGATGGCAGGGCTTGCCGGGCACCGGTTCGGGGAAACTGCTTTCATCGAAGCCGTTGTGCCGGTGTTTCTGGAAGAACGCGGGAAAAAGGAGGCGTTTTTTTCCAAAGCAGGTCATGCAAAAATGCTGGATGAACTAACGATTATGAATGACTGCAAGGGGCAATCTGACCCGGAGTACAATGTATTTAGCGGTCCTTTTTCTCTTTTGGGCTATGTGCATTCGCATCCGGGCGAACTCAATCCCTGTATGAGTGTGCCGGATTTGGAGCTGCATGAGCGGCTGAAAGAGAATTCGCCGGATTTTGTTTTGTCCGGGATTATAAATCCGCAGAAAAAAGAACTGCGCATCTACTGGGATTCGGTGTATATGCCGGTGGATGTGGTTCTTTTAATGGATGAAAAGAGGGTATGTGACTGGGAGTAAAGCAGTCACATTTATACCTGTTTTATTTTTATTTCGGAACTATTCACGTACCTTAGATTGTTGGTCTAATTTTTTGAAGCCCAAATTTGACAGTTGAATGTTTGTCTGTGTCGCTTAAATCGTAATGCCAAC
>DALTWG010000022.1 GCA_029987245.1 Methanocorpusculum sp.
CCTCCGCTACGTAAGCCTGCATCTTTTCGCCCCCCTCCGCTACGTAAGCCGGTATCTTATTAGCCCCCCTCCGCTACGTAAGCCCGAAAGCGAACACCCGTGGCGGGGCCGGGGAGATAAGGAGGCTGATGCACCCGGGAGACAAAAGCGACAGAGACGATACCGGGTCCGGCGGCTGCATGCTGAAAAACAAAACATGCAAACCCCCGGGAAAATGAAAGACTCATCATTTGCAGAATCAAACAACAAACTAATGACAATAACAATTTTAAAAGTAATATTCCGGGATTATGCAGGTTCCGATCCTGTCACGCCCCCGGAGTGTTCCCATTATAGACCTTGGGTTACTATAATATAAGACGTGGAAGAATAAATAGTATTAGTGTTTAAAGAGAGGAGATAATTGCCCCTCCCCTCCCGGCAGCATACGTGAAACGAACAACTGCTAAAATAAAAAACACACCATTCATAATAAAGGAACACCAATAACTTATACCATACCTCACACCGGAATGAAAAAATGGCGAAACGAAAAGAATATACCGATGCTGAATTAAAAGAAATCGCCGTCAAAAAAGCACGCAATATCTGGAATGAACCGATAGAACACGCCTTTTGCATAGATTGCGAAGCAAATATACAACCCTCGCGCATCGGAACAGACGGTAGCGTCTACGTATCCGAAATACAGGCAAAAACAGCACGCTACGTAGTACATAACCACCCCCACCCCTGCAAAGAACCCTCAACATTTTCCGGAGCTGACGTCTATGCCCTGCTTCATTTCAGACTGAATGAAATAATTGTATGCAGCTATGGCACCATATTTTCCATGTCCAACAACGGCTGCAAACTTCCCGCCTCAGAAGTTGAAAAACAAATGGACAGTGAATTTCGAAAAATTGACCACAAATATCAGAAAAAATATTTGAACGAAGCCGCATCCGCATCCGACTCCAAATTAAAAGCAGCATATAAAGCATACCTGATAAGCATAGAACAGGAATACCGCATTTGGCTGAAAAACTATGCCCTTGAGAATAACTTAATCTACATGGAGGTCGAATAATATAGTATGACAGAAATGGTGATACTTGGCAACAGACCGCGTGCACTTTCCTTTGAAGAATTCAAAGAAAAAGTGTACATAATCAGAAAACAAAAGGAACCGGAAAAAAATACCCCTAAAGAATAACCGCGGTATTTCACTATTCTCCCGCTCTGATATCCTCCTGCACTGATATCCATCCCCTCCCCCTCCCGCAAACCATATCTTTCCATACAACCAACATAACACCCAATGACAACATACCTCGTAACCGGCGGAGCAGGCTTTATCGGCTCACATATAGCAGAAGAACTCATCAGACAAAACCACGACGTAATCGTCCTCGACGACATGACCGCAGGACGCGAAATAAACCTCCGCGCCAACCCCAAAGCTGAATTCATCCACGGCACCATAACCGACACATCCCTCCTCAATACCATCTGCAAAACAAACGACATCGACGGCATCTTCCACCTGGCCGCCGTTGCAAGCGTCAAAAAATCCGTCGAAAACCCCTCCCTCGTCCACGAAGTAAACGTCACCGGCACCTTAAACGTCCTCGAAGCCGCCCGGAAAAACAATGTCAGAAAAGTAGTCCTCTCAGCCTCCGCCGCCGCCTACGGCGACAACCCCGTCTTCCCCAAAAAAGAAAGCATGCTCCCCGAACCACTCTCCCCCTACGCCGTATCCAAAATCGCCGGAGAAATGTACTGCAAAGTCTTTGCAGAACTCTACGGCCTCAAAACCGTCTCCCTTCGCTACTTCAACGTCTTCGGCCCCCGCCAGGACCCCAACGGCGAATATGCAGCCGTCATTCCCAAATTCACCGAAAAAATCACCCGCGGCGAGAGTCCTACCGTCTTTGGCGACGGCTGCCAGACACGCGACTTTGTCTATGTCAAAGACGTAGCACAGGCAAACCTCAAGGCAATGGGTGTCACAGGCAGACCGGAAAACAAAGACGCCTGCGGCCTCTTTAACATCGGAACCGGCATCCAGACCTCGCTCAACGACCTTGCCGAAATGATAATGCAGGCCGCTTCAAAACGCGTTGCAATGCGCTATGAAGCAGCCCGCGAAGGAGATGTGCGCTATTCCGTGGCGGATATATCGCTTGCCCGCGAAGTGCTCGGCTATGCACCGGAATGGAACCTTGCAGAAGGGATAAAAGAAACGGTAAGGTATTTCCAGGGGCTGTAAGGGTATTGGATAGTCCCCTCTCTCCGCATCGCATCCTCAGATATTTAAAGTAGAACATACAATTACATTATAGTGATATTATGCGTACTTATACTGAAAAAGAGATACAGGATTTTTTTACAGAAATGAATATGATAAAAAAATCAACACCATATCTCCAAACCTATCTGCAACCGGTAGAAGAAGAAAGGTATGTATATACAGTTGGCAACAAATCAACCGTAAAACCAGAGTAAAATATGCCCGGACTCGGAGAAATAATACAGGAAATAGCCGAATCCAACAACAACTAGGATCTAATCCGGCGTAAATACCTCGATAATTTATCTAAATTAACCGGACGAAACGTCATTGCATATTATTCCGGCTGGCTGCAGTTCCCGCGATCGACAGACCTGGAAATATCTGACAATGACATGAACGGCTTTATGGAAACGGTCCATGGTCTGGACAGAACCAAAGGTCTTGATCTCCTTATTCACACACCCGGCGGAAGTATTTCTGCAGCAGAATCTATAGTTACCTGCCTGCATGACATGTTTCAGGGGAATTTGCGAGCTATAGTTCCACAGCTTGCCATGTCAGCAGGAACTATGATTGCATGTTCAACAAAAGAAATCCTGATGGGAAAAGAATCATCTCTGGGGCCGACAGATCCGCAGATAACAATCAGGACAACAACCGGTCCCCAATCAATACCTGCCTTGGCGATTCTGGAAGAATTCAGCCAGGCAAGAGAAGAATGTCTAAGCGACCCGAATAAAATGAATTTCTGGCATCCGATATTATCACAGTATCATCCCGGTTTGATAATTATGCTCCAGAATTCCGTTGCCTTATCAAAAGACTTTACCAGCAGGTGGCTTATGGAAAATATGTTTCAGGACAATCCCGATAGAAATGCAATCGTATCAAAAATCGTAGATTCTCTTTGTAATAATAAAGATAACAAAGAACACGGCCGACATCTTTCTGCAAAACAATGCCGTGAAATCGGATTAAAAATAGCAATGCTTGAAGATAATCAGAAGCTGCAGGACGCTGTTTTATCCGTTCACCACGCATATACCATGACGTTAAGTTCAACAAACGCTGTGAAGATTATTGAAAATCAAAACGGTTCTGCATTCATGATTCATGCAAATAAAGTGCAGTGAATTTGAGTAACCTTCATAAAATCAGAACATTGCCGCACTGACACTGCCAGTCTTATCTGATTGAAAATATTTGCTGTAATGGCATCCTGGGATATATATTGCATGGGTGCAATACCTCTCTCTCGAAACACTCAATACTCATCCCGACAAATACATAACACAAATATGTCCGAAAAACTGCAGTCCCTCAAAGAGTTCCTCAAACCCAAAAATTTCCCCAAAGACATAATCCTCATTATTCTCTGGCTTGCAATCGCCGTAATAACCATATATTCCCCGGCGGTCAACGAAACATTTCTGCGCATCGTCTTTACCGTCCCCGTCATATTATTCATCCCCGGCTACGCTTTAATTGCAGCACTCTTCCCCCGCGCCCGCATCGAAGGAAAAGGCATCAACGGCATAGAACGCTTTGCCTTATCTGTTGGACTCTCCATAGCAGTTGTACCCCTTATCGGACTCGCGCTCAACTACACCCCCTTTGGCATCCGCCTCGACCCTGTTGTTATCTGCCTGGTCATATTCACCCTCATAATGGCGGTAATTACCCTCATCAGAAGAGGCATCACCGCGGCAGAAGAACGCTTCTATGTACCCTTTGAAAAAATATTCCCCTCCGTGAAAAACGCGCTCTTTTCCAAAGAGCAGAAACCGGTTGAAAAAGTACTCTCCGTAATTCTCATCATCGCCATTCTCATAGCTGCAGTAACAACCGTATATGTCATTGTAAACCCTAAAGACGGCGAGAAATTCACCGAATTCTACATCCTCGGCGCGGACAAAATGGCAGACAACTACCCGGCGAAGTTTGACGAAAACGCCGAACAGAGCGTCTATGTCGGTGTGAAAAACCATGAATACCGCGATGTAACCTACACAATGGATGTTTTGTTCCTCAACGCGGAGTGGGATGATGAGACAAACTCCTCGAAGATAAACAAGGAAATGTCTTATGTGCGCGTCAGCATTCCGGTTGAAAACGCCGGCGAATATCTGGAACCGTTCAGCTTCACCATCTCGGACATATCCTACAACCGGGTTGAATTCCTGCTCTATGACGACACCAATGTCCCGGCCCAAGACGCCACTGCACAGGAAAAAATGGATGCGGCATACAGAGACCTCCATCTGTGGGTTACGGTGAACGAACACAAGTTCTTCACGCTGTTTGAGGTTACCTCGATTAATCCGGACGCCTCAGAGGAAACATCTGCAAAAGAGCTTGAAAATGTTGTCAGCGATACCGGATTGGAGGAAACTGAGGAAACCGCGGCAGCTGCGCAGGAGACAGAAACCTCTGCAGATGCCTGGAATGAATCCGCGGTGCAGATGACAAAATACACCGGCGGCATTCTTAACATGCCGACCACTCTTGCAACGATACAAAGCACAGGCATTGTCCGGCCGGTTGGCGGTACACCAACGTATCCGGAGAGTTCCTATACCTGGTACAATCCGGCAAAGGTTCTTGTGCACCTGTATAACCATGAGTATGCCGAGATGACCTATACGGTGGATGTGGTTCTTCTCCAGAACAAAGGAACAAGTATCGGCAAGACATGGACTCTTGACCGGTTCAGCATAACTGCAGCAGACGGCGCCGAGGTGAACGAGGTCTATGACTTTACGCTGTGGAAGGATGAGTATAATGAGGTTGCCTTCCTGCTGTATAAGGATGATGATACGGTTCCGGCGTTTGACGCGGGATATGCGGACAAGGCGGTATTGGCATCTTCGGAGAAGCGCATTGAGGTGATGTTTGGGTAATTCCCCGGGTGTCCCGGCATTCGCTCACCGCCGTATCCATGGAAAAATAACGGCCGGACAAAAGGAGAAGCGGCAGGGAGAGGAAAGAGGAACAAAAGACGCAGCCTTTTCCTTCTTCCCTTTTTTCTCCCTCCTTACCTCCCATCCTGCCTTCCCTCCTCCCGTCTTCTCTCCCCTCCTGTCTCGAAATACTCAATACTCATCCGGACAAATACATAGATAATCATGTCTGAAACCCTGCGGTCTTTCAAGGAGATGCTTCATCCGAAAAATTTCCCCAAAGACATAGCCCTTGTCCTCATCTGGCTGGTCCTCACGGTACTTGCCGTATATGTGCCGGTGGTCAGTGATTCATGTATCCGCATTATTTTCACCGTCCCGGTACTGTTGTTTATCCCGGGCTATGTGCTGACCGCAGCTTTGTTTCCCAACCGCCTTTCCGAAAAGAAAGGCATTGACGGCATAGAGCGCTTTGCTCTTTCGGTCGGTCTTTCGGTTGCCGTTGTTCCGCTCATCGGTCTTGTGCTTAATTACACGCCGTTTGGCATCCGTCTGGACCCGATTACTGTCTGTCTTGTTGTATTTACGCTTGTAATGGTGCTTGTCACTCTTATCAGGAGAGCGTCTCTGCCACTAGAAAATCAGTTTTATGTGCCGTTTGAGAGGGTTGTTCCTGCGGTGAAAAACGAGCTGTTTGCCAAAGACGATAAAAAATTCGACCGGGTTCTTTCGGTTATTCTTATCGTTGTTATTGCGGCAGTTGTCATAACGGCGGTGTGTGTCATTGTGTTTCCAAGTGCCGGGGAAAAGTTCACGGAATTTTATATTCTGGGCACGGATAAAACGGCTGATAAATATCCGTCGCAGTTTAATGCAGGCAAGGAGCAGTTTGTCTGGATTGGGGTGGAAAATCATGAGGCGCGGGATGTAGGTTATACGATGGATGTTTTGTTTCTGAATGCTGCGTGGGATGATGAGTCGTCTTCGCTGAAGATTGATAAGGAGATGGCATACGCGCGTGTCTCGATTCCGGTTGAGGACGGGGGGGAGTATCTGGAGAAATACAGTTTTACGGTGCCGGATAAATCATACAACCGGGTTGAGTTTCTGCTGTACGGGGATGAGGGGGTACCGGATGAGGGGGCAGCGGCTGAGGAGAAGATGGATGCGGCGTATAGAGAGCTGCATTTGTGGGTGACGGTGAGTTAAGTTAGATTTTTCCTGCTGTTTGAGGTGAAATCGATACATCAGGAGTTGTCCAAAGGTCACTCTGTGAATCCGGTGATTTCGGAGACAAATATAGGCATGGTTTGTATATATTCCATGGCTATTATGAAATTATTAATAGTTTAAGAACAAATATTAATGCACTATAAATATGAACCGGATTTTCTGTAAATACGCAAAATATTATCTTCCCTGCATATTGATTTTGCTCTGGCTTGCAGCCATAGGGGCAATAACATTAACGCTGACTGGAAAACTGCATGAAGTCAGTGTCGTCTGGTTTCTTGCATTAACTTCAGCAATTGCGGCAACAGTATACTGTATTTTTGAAAAACATCATAAAAGAATTCAACCCTGTGAGAAAACTGCAGCTAACTCCTTCACCGAATCAAAAATACAGAATCAGACAGTTGCAGTGGATGATGAAGACAGATTCATCTTTAAAAAAATACCTGTGCGCCGTGTTGTAAAACTGATTGATATCATCTACTATTTCGGTCTTCTCTGTCTTTTGCTTATTGTGTTTTTCAGTGCAGCCCGTGATTTACCATATATCTTTGCAGTATCATTGCTTGCAGTAATTGCGGTTCTTCCTGTTTTTCTTTCAAACGCTCAGTCTGTAATATTCCATGCACTTGCAAAAATCATCATTCTTTTCTCTGTTGCCGTATTTTCTGTTTTCAAAGACTTTTATTGGATAGGACGCGACGTCTGGAAACATGCAGAATGGAACTACCTGATTGCGCAGGGGGGAGAACTGGTAAATAATATGGGTAAGGAATATTTCAATCCACTGCAGCATATTGCAGTTGCTGTATCAGATATATTTGCAAATGTTGATATTCGCACTGCAACATTACTCTGCCTCACCCTGCCTCTTGTTATCATTTTGCCGGTTGCTTTGTATATTGCAGCACGACAAATTGTAGGGCCGAAATATGCAGTTTTTGCACCGGTGATTGGATTATTTATCGGCCTTGCTCCGCACTGGGCAGCATATGCTGTAACTACATCTTATGCATTCATGCTTTTTGCATTGCTTCTTGTCCCGCTGGCAAAACTGCTGTTTCAACTACAGAACGACAGTAGAAAAATATGGGCCGTACTGTTTCTTCTCATAGTTCTGGCAGTTGCATTAACACATTTATTCTCATCATTTGTGCTGTTCCTGTTCCTTGGCGGTATCTTCCTTGCATTTCTGGTAATTGACTGCAAACAGAAAAAACCGGAACATGTAGACAATGCAATGCTTGCATTGTCCGGTATGGGTCTTCTTGCGTATTATGTATATACGACCAATGAAGAACTTGTTTTCAATGTATTTACAGCAGCATTTGAAAAACTTGGTTCTATTTTTTCAAACATAGGAAATATTTTTGGAATAAGTGCTGATGTTGCTAATGTCGCATCCGCAGCATCGCCTTTTGCAAAAACAGTAGACTTTAATGCGATTATTCAGTCCTGCTATACAGTAGTTGAAGAAAATGCTTTATCCAATATCATTGTTCCGGGATTGCGCTTCTGTGCAGTACTGATTCCATTTGCAGTAGCACTCTGTTTTGCTGCCAGATATTGTTTTTCAGAAAATACTACTGAGAAACAACGCAGGTTCTGGTATGTTTTGATTCCATCGGCAGTCGTTGAAATTCTCTTCCTTGCAGTCTATGCGGCTTACTACCCTATGGTTGCACGGCCGGAAGTCTATCTTTTCCCGGTAATTGGCATACTTCTCACCTGCATATTTGCATTTTATCTGAAAAATGCAGATGAATTGAAAACCTCCCGTGTAAAAGTAACCGGAATTACTCTTGCAGTACTGTTTGCAGTCGTTTTTTGCGGCACGCTTTCAGTGGGGTTAAGTGATGATTACATCGGTCCGTTCCTTGATTCAAATATTAATAAATCGCATACATATCAGGAAATCGACGGATTATATACAATCACCGGATATCTCCCGGAAAAAACAAAAACATTCATAGACAATGAAATGGAGGACGATACATTTGACTATGCAGTAATTACCAGTAATCTTTCAAATTTGTGGCATACCAATCTGCACAATTACAATCCGCAAACTGCTAACGGCTACCTGATTTTCAGAGATACACTGATAAACAGGGGTACAACATACATTTCCAAAGCAGGAACAAATGAATTAACCCAGGAAACAACCATGATTAATATCTCTGAAAAGTATCCGACGGTTCTCGATGCGATTAATCCAAGAATCTATTCAAACGGAGAATTAATACTCTGGAAGGTTTGATACAGACAACCCCTCTCTCTAATTATGAAACTTCCTTTTGTTAACCTGCTGATGCGCCTTGAGCCAATAAGAAGACAGAGTCTTATTTCATTTGGATTTAAGCTGCTGGTAACACTTTTCGGTTTCTTTTCGACAATATTTTTTTCCCGTGTGCTTGGAACGGAACTGATGGGGGTGTATTTCCTCTTCCTGACTTATTATTCCATATTCAACCTTGTAGGTGATGGAGGATTTGCGGTTGCAGCAATAAAACGCATATCTGAAGGGCATGACCAGAATGAATATATGACAGCATATGCAGTATTGCACTTGATTCTGACAATTGTATCCACTTTGATTCTTCTCATAGTTTCTCCGTATATTACCGAACTTACAAGATATGAACTTGTACCATGGATAATTGGTGCTCTTGCAGCAGCTGTTGTCTTTAACACAATATGTACAGGAGTCAGCGGTTTAAATCACCAGGGAATACGCAATATCTCAACCGGAGTATTTGATCTTGCACGAATTTTCGCATCAGTAATTCTTGTACTCCTTGGTTATTGCAAATACGGCATGATTGCCGGAGTGATTATCGGCATAATCTGTTCCGGACTTGTCTGTATCCGTTATTTTACCTTTAAACCAACCAGATTTTCAGGAAAACACATAAAATCTCTTCTTGGATTTAGTTTCTGGGCATTTTTCATTTCCAGCAGCAGTTTGATAATAAGTTACTCGGATACAATTTTCATTAACTACTTTTTGGATACATCCTCTGTCGGTATTTATCGCGTAGCTCTCAGATTTACAGAAGTCTCCACCTTTATTACGGCTGCAATTTTATCTACTCTCTCTCCGAAAATCAGTCGGTGGAGCGTAGAAGGTCTTATGGATAAAATAGGCGCCGTCATTTCCCGGGCATTCACCTTTGGTCTTATCCTTGCGGTTCCGGTAGCAATTGGCGGAATTTTCCTTGTTGACCGCCTTCTGTATTATTTTTATGGAGAAAATTTTGCGGCCGGGGCAACCGCGTGTATTATTCTGCTGATTTATCAGATTGTCTATGTATTTTATGCATTTATCGCGTGTGCTCTGTCAAATACCAATCATGTCCGCAAATCATTTTACGGCACTATAGTCGCGCTTGTCTTGAATATTGCCCTTAATTTCATTTTAATTCCGTATCTTGGCATAAACGGGGCTGCAGTGAGTTCAGTAATCAGTCTGATTGTAAACACATTGATTGTTGGTCTTCTTCTTCGCAAATATGTACCGTTTACTGTTGACATGCGCGCAATACTGCATATTGTAGCGGCATCTTGTGTTATGGGGCTGATTGTATTTGTGTATACCTGCTTTGTTCCGCTGACAAATGTTGTTGTAGTTCTTGTTCCTGTTTGTGTCGGAGCTGTTGTTTACTTTGTTATTCTGTTAAAACTAAACAAAGGAATCCGCAATGAAATTGCCGGTGTTGTAGAGAACTTTGGATTAAAATGGCCGAAATGGCTGTAAAAAAAAAACGATTTTCCCCATAAAATTATTTTAGTGAGGCAAGCACTCTGGAAAATCCTTCTTTTACCGGGACAACAGCAGACCATCCGAGTTTTTCTGCTGCACTGCAGTCCAGAAATGCCACTCTGTTCTTCAGGTAACCCTGATCATCCTCGGATATATTATATCTTATTTTGATGTTCTTTTCCGGTCTAAGTTGTGTACATATTTCTGCAAGTTCGCGTATACTTAGAATCTCCTTTGAACCAACATTATATACAAAATCATTTCCGTTCAATAAAACATACATTATTCCGCTTACTGCATCGGAAACATAGGTAAAGGCAAAACGCATTTTCCCGTCGCTTTTAAGAACAATATCCTCACCATGTGCTACATTCGTCAGGAAATCTCCCCAAACCCTTCCGTTATTAATATTCAGGTCAGAGCCGTACACATGCGTCAACCGAACTATTTTTGCCGGAATATGATACTGAGATGCATAGCAGGAACACATTGTCTCAGCAAGTCGTTTGCTTTCCGGATAGCAGGAACGGACTAATACAGGATTTACTACTCCATATTCATTTTCGGAAATAAACTCCGTATCAAAAACCGGTTCTCCGTAAATTTCACGTGATGACAGATAAAGAAAGCCTGAAATTGAATGTGTTCTGGCATATTCCAAAAGATTTTGAGTACCTGCGGTATTTGCAGAAATTGTACCGACCGGATCGCTTATAAAATATTTCGGACTTGCCTGACTTGCAGCATGGATAATAAAATCTGCCTTTAATTCTTTTGGAAGAGGGCAGATCACATCCTGAACCTGCAGCGTAAAATCCTCTCTTTCAAGAATTTTTCCGAAACGCTGCTCTGCTTTTGAACGATTACGAACAAGACCGGTTATTTTAATACCAAGGTTACGCTCGTCGTTTAAACAAAGCAGAGTAAAAACCAGATACGATCCGATAAGTCCGCTTGCCCCGGTAATCAGAACTGTTTTTCCAGAAAGTTTTTCCCAGTTAATTTTATCATCACGTACCACACGCCTGATATCATCTGAAATTATTGGATGTAGTCCTTCCATGTTACATACCGAAGATATCGTTACTCTCACGCAGGTCAACCAGCGCCTTAAAGATATAATAATCCTCAGGCGTGGTTATTTTGATGTTCGTTGTTTCGCACGGCACCATGTGCAGTGTTTTTCCCAGTTCCGTCATGAGGGAACATGTATCAATAGTTATTGTATACGGCATTGACTCACCCTTTGCATGTGCCTCATATAAATCTTTGAAATAAAAACTCTGGGGAGCTTTGGCAATATACATCGTGTTTCTGATTATTGTTTTGTCAGCATTTTCTCCGTCAACGCTTACAACTCCGGTTTCAGAAAATGGAACAACTGTCACTGCTGAACCGAATTCTTTTACAGCTGCAATATTGTCGGAAATTAGTTTTCCAGTAACAAGAGGTCTTACTGCATCATGCACCAAAACAATATCGTCATCTGCAGCAAATTCTTTCATATAACACAGGGCATTCATCTTGGATTCCTGCGTGTTTTTGCCGCCGGTTAATACTTTGCGTACTTTTTTGATATGGTATTTTTCAATAAGGGTTTCAAGATATCCTTCCCAGCCGGCAACACAGGGAATTATAATATCATCAATTTCCGGATGCCGGTCAAAGACTTCAAGGGTATAGATAATAATCGGTTTACCGTAAAGTTCCAGGAACTGCTTGGGTTTTCCCGTTGCATGCATCCGGATACCGGTCCCTCCTGCGAATATAAGTGCATGATTCATTTCTGTCTATAGTAAATATTGGTTTTACCGTTTATCTTTTTTTCTTAACTCACCGTTCGGAAAATATCAGTTCTTAATTCCAAGGAAATCCAGCAGCTTTTGACAACAGGTTCCTCCTTCATTAAGTCCGACAGCATTTCGCACCTGTTCTCTGTCACTGCCAAATGTATCATTACCTTCTGCAATATCAGTTACAAATTGGATGAAATCTTCATAAGTGTAAATATGATGACCTGGCATGTAATCAAGCGGATTATCCATAACAAATCCGCGTGATTCTTTATATTTATCAAAATCATCCAGTGTGTAACCAAGCGGTCGGTCAAGATAAAGATAATCAAATGAAACAGATGAATAGTCTGAAATCATTGCATCGAAATGATTGAAGATTTCATATAACTGTAATCCCACTGCTTCAATACTTTCATTGGATAGCATATGGATATGCGTCATATCTGTATGCATAACAGAATTGGCGTCCTGCCGTCTGTGGAGTTTGATATAAAGATGAATATTCAGACTGGATAGTGTTTCATTGAGGTTTTGCAGTTCATTTAAGGAATTGATTATCGGGAGGCCGGTTTCGGTGTTTACTGTCGGATCTTCGGTATATGGGTTGTTTGTATGTCTGAAAGTCGGCATCCATAAAATTTTTTTTCCGGGTACTGCATCAATTGACGGGATATTTTTTTCCTTGAACAGTAAATCGGTTCGCATCATACCAAACGGAAGAAATGCTTCTCTTTTACATCGATGAAAATTTTCTGCTACTGAATAACAGATTTCACCGTTTCCTGATATTAATGTGTATGTACTTGGATTGTCTATTAATTTGTTTGATTTAAAACCCATTCCACCGTGCCACAAATTAACAATTGTCTGCTCTTTCCGGTATCCATTACCAAAAGCATGCCCGTGTGTGTGGAAAATCCAGTGTGCTGTTCTGCCGTAGAAATAATAACGGTGTTTTCCAAATCTGGGGAATAGCGAATGACCCAAAACACAGTCAATACCTTTTTCTGACAAACGCTTGTATGTTTTTACATCATCCACTTTCCAGAGAAGAGTGTAGTTCTTATCCAGTTCTCTTTGAATCATATATTCATACAAAACTCTTGCATTATCGGTAAACGGCGGATCACTTTCAAATAGAATAAGGTTTGAATTTATTGGATTTTTGCAGTACTGTTTATCCAGCAGACGATTTAATCCCTGCGATAGAATAATAGCACTTCCTTTCCAAAATCCTGAAACATGCAGGATAAGAGAAAGTAATCGTATTGTTTTTTTCAGAGGCAATATACTATATTATATGTCTTGCGCTCTATCTATTCCTTTTTGTTGTTGCACACCACTATCGATAGATAAATCAGGCAGCCCATACATTTCCTCTATTTTTTTCTTTATGACATCCAGTGATGTATACTCGCCAAAATCAAAATCAAGTAAATCATGCCCGGTTTGCTCCTCTTCCGGCGGCAGAGCCATGTAATCTTTATATGTCACATGTAAAATTTCATCATACGCTTTCGGTACACAAAACATGTATCCTTCAAACGGCATTTCAATGACTTCTTTCAGCGCCTCTTTTCTGAATAGATTTCTCCAGTAGTCTATTGAACATGTTTCAATTAAAATGCCGGTATCTTCAGAGTTATATTTCTGCATCTGTTTTGACAAAAGAGATTTCATTTTTTCATCACTGAAGGAATGAAGTGGTAGTGTAAGGATATAACGCAGAAGGCGTTTTACAGGAGATTGAGTGAGTCCCGCATGTTTTCTGCAATGATACCCGGCTTTCAGCCATTTTATAGTATATTTATGCATGTATTGCTGTATTTTTGTTTTCGGTGCTGTATCACACACAAAAATATCAACAAATATACCAAATTCTGCATCACCGTCAAAAACAGTTGGCATTGATGTCCCGCGTAAACAGATTTTTGCAAGAAGCTGAGAATAATGAGGATTTGTTTCTATTGTTTCTAATACATAAATGGGATTTAGTTCGGTTTTGCAGACATCACAGAATCTATTATAATTATCCCGTGTCATTATTAAATCTACATCATCATCCCATGGAATAAAGCCATGGTGACGTATTGCTCCAATCAGCGTCCCATAGGCGAGCATGTACTGAATCTGATATTTTTTGCAGATTCTCCGTATTTCAAGCATCGGAAGAAGCTGAGCATACTGCAATTTCCGCAGAGATTCAGATGGAACAAACATATCTAAAGTATTTTGTTATGTGAGAATATATAATAAATGGAATAATATTTTCAAACACCATGTCACCAACACTATCCCTCATCATCCCGGCCTACAACGCAGCCTCTTTCATAGAAACCACCCTCGCAAACCTCTTCTCCCAGACCTTCACCGACTTTGAAATCATCATCGCATACGATGAAAAATCCTCCGACAACACCCTTGAAATACTCAAAAACCTCGCAGAAACCCATCCAAACCTCATAATCGACATCGGACGCGACACCAGCTCAGGTACCGCGCGCAACCGCGGATTTGCCCGCGCGCGCGGAAAATACATCCTCTTTGTCGATGCTGATGATGAAATACACCCCGCGTACCTTGAAACCCTGGTAAATCTCTTCAAAGAACACCCGGATTTCGACGTAGTCTGCTGTGATTACGTAAAAGTCTTTGAAAGCACCATAGAACAGGGCTGGAAGAGCGCGCGCGCAAGTGAAACCGCAGGCACCGAGATTCTTTCCCGCGAAGAAGCCCTCTACAAACTCCTCTTTGAAGAAATTGCAAACACCCCGTGGATTTTCCTTGCAAAAAAACAATACCTGCTGGACAACAACATCAGATTCCCCGACTACTCCTACGGAGACGACTCGTTTTTCGCGCATCAGCTGTTTGCCCACACGGAAAAAATCGCGCGCTCCCTTAAAAAACTCTACATCTTCATCCTGCATGAAACCTCTATCACCCATACCATTACCCCGGACAACTGGTGGCAGCGGTATGAAAAATCGCGCGCGGACATAACCGCATTTTTTGAAGAAAATGACCCGGTTTACGCAAGAGATTACATGACTGCGATGGTGCGCAAATTTGTTTATACTGCGGTTCTTCTCTACGACTATCCGGAATTCAAAGCCGAAATGGAAAAACACGGCATTACAAAGATAGGCATGCTCAAACGCCATGACAAATTTGCGAATAAAATGTCGGTAAGCTGCTATTCGCTGTCGAAAAAGCTCTTCTACACCCTGGCGCGAAAAGTTGCTGCGGGAATGGAAAATATTACGCCGATGGGCAAAAAATTAGAGAAGCAGTAAGAGAAACAGTAAGAGAAACAGCAATTTCCCTCTTCCTCTGTTTCATATTTCATCGCACGCTTCCGCGTCGTCTTTTCCGACACATTCTTTCCCTCCGAACAAGAAATACTATTATACCCATGTTTACCGCCGTCGCCGTTTTTTTGCTTGCAGCAGGAGTCATTACCGCCTGCCTCGCTCTTTACCCCTATATCTGCTACGTATTCCATATCCAAAAAATCCAAAAAATCCATACTATCCAAAAAACCCAAAAAGCACCCGTTTCCTCAAAATCCTCCCCTTCAACCGACCTCCCCCAAATCACCATTGTCATAAACGCATACAAAGAAGGCGACCTGGTAAAAACGCGCGTAGAAGACATCCTGAACACCACCTATCCGAAAGAAAACATCACCCTCCTTGTCATAAATGACGGCGCAGACGAAGCAACCGGCCGCGCCGCAAAAGAAATCCTGCCAAA
Source organism: Methanocorpusculum sp. (assembly GCA_029987245.1). Lineage (GTDB taxonomy): Archaea > Halobacteriota > Methanomicrobia > Methanomicrobiales > Methanocorpusculaceae > Methanocorpusculum. The sequence continues at coordinate 15,724 of DALTWG010000022.1, forward strand.
ATGCCCGTTTCCCGCGCGCCTTATTGAACCAAAAGAGCGCCTTGGAAAAGCCGCCTGCCAGAACCGCGCGATAGAGGATGCCAAAACCGAAATAATCGTCTTTACTGATGCTGACATCACCACAAAACCCGACGCGCTGACGCGCCTTGTAGCCTCTCTGCATGATGAAAACGTCGGCGCTGCAAGCGGCGATGTCCAGCCGGTCGGGAAAAACCCCGGCGTCACCGGCACGGAATCCGCCTACCGCTCGATTTACGGCAGAATGTGCGAATATGACTCCGCTCTTGACTCAACCTACAACTTTAACGGACCTCTGATTGCCTTCAAAAAAGCAGCTGTCCCTGCAATATGTGCCGTGCGCGGCGCCGATGATGCAAATCTTGCCTTAACCTGCATTCAAAACGGCTATCGCGCGGTTTATGCAGCGGATGCCGCTGCATTTGAGCTTCAACCCTCGACTTTGCGCGCGCAGTTTCAACAGAAAATCCGCCGCGCAGACGGCCTTGTAAACAGCACGCGGCTGTTTGCAAAAGAAAGTCATGACCTCGCGCGCCCGTTCTGGAAAAAGACGTTTCCGACACGGAAATGGATGATTTTGTACTCCCCGGTGTTGTATTTGATTACTGTAATCCTTTTTGCATCCGGGCTGTTTTGTCTGCATATTTTCGCAGGTACCGCATTTTGTGTTCTGGTTCTTCTGATTCTGGGATTTTCACTGCTTTTCCCGAAGAATATGCTCAGCAGTTTTGTGGTCAATCAGATTTTCCTTTTAGTAGGGCTGCTGAGACGCAAAAATATTCTTCAGTGGGAGCATGTGGATAAGTAAAAAAAAATCGCGGGATTTGGAGATATCTTCTGTTTAACCCGGATTCAGGCTGCATCCATCCCCCACTTCTCTCTCCACTCCCCGACGCTTTCTGCATCAATTTCGGCCGCGCACACTCCTTCAAACACCCCGCAGTCCGCAATTACGCGCCCTTCCATGTCGCAGATCATGCTTTTACCCGCGCATTCCGTATTCGTTGCCGCATCAAATCCCAGCGCGCCGCATGCTGCAACATAGCAGCGGTTTTCCAGCGCGCGCGCTCTAAGGAGCAGTTCCCAGTCGGCTGCGCGCGCGGCAGCCCACGCAGCCTGAACCAGCATAACCTCTGCGCCGGCGCGCAAGTAATCGCGGTAGAGCTCAGGGAACCGCAGGTCAAAACAAACAGAGCAGCCGAATTTTACTCCCTGATATGCAAAGACCACCGGCGCGCGCCCTGCGCAAAATCCCTTGTTCTCGCCTCCGGGGGTAAAAAGATGTATCTTGTCATATTCGGCGAGCACCTCGCCGGACGGCCCGCAGACAAGCATTGTATTATGTGGCCTGCCTCCCGCCGGATTTGCGCGCGCAAAAGATCCGATGATGCATTTTGCATGCTTTTTTGCAAGCGCGCGCCATGCCTCTTTTATTTCATCGCCAAACTGCGGCACCTCCGCGCGCCACCCGCACGCATACTGCTCGCAAAAAAGGACCATGTCTGCATCTGCGCATTCCACACCGGACAAAACCGCGTCCGCGCGCGCAAACATCTCATCCGGATTATCCCATACCTGCGCTACCTGGGCACAACAGATTTTCATGCATAAACATAGCGCGCGCTTTCGATAAAATGATTTGCGTAGAATCGCCGCGCGAATGTAAATTATCCAAACAACGCAAATAAAGTAAAAATAAAAAAGAGAGGAAATTTATTCCTGTTTTTCTTCTTCTTCTGCGCCCTTTCTGGACGGAATCTTGGAACCGACCTTTGCAGAAACTGCTTTTGCCTTGTTTGCTGCAATACCGATCCAGATGGTGAAAAGAACCGCTAAAATGGTTACAAAGACTGCATAGCCGAGCATTGCCGGAATGGAGCTCTGTTCTCCGAAGAAATAGACGAAAATCTCCTGAATTGCAGTGTTCCATGCAATTGCAGCGACTAAACCGAAAGCTGCGGTAATTAATGCCGAGAGCTTTTCAATAACTTCAACTGATAATCCCATACTAAAAGATTGTCTCACTATCTATTTAAAAAGAACGCATCACTAAGAGAACATTATATCATCACACAGCCAATATACTAAGAATATATGCCTGCCGGAAATCCCGCACACCCACTCAAAATTGGAATTGATATCGGCTCAACGACCGTAAAAGTCATAATACTCGATGAAAACGACCGGATTCTTTTCCGCGCGTACGAGCGTCACTTCTCCAAGGTGCGCGAAAAGAGCGCGGAAATTCTTTCCCGGACAAAAGATATTGTAGGAGCGCGCGCGGTAAAACTGTTAATCACCGGGTCGGCAGGTCTCGGTGTTGCAAATTCTGCGGGGCTTGCCTTCATTCAGGAGGTGTTTGCAACCGCAAAATCCGTGCGCACCTATATTCCGGCATGTGATTCGGTGATTGAACTCGGCGGCGAGGATGCAAAAATCATCTTTTTCAAGGGAAGTCTGGAAGAACGCATGAATGGAAGCTGCGCGGGCGGGACGGGGGCTTTTATCGACCAGATGGCAACTCTGCTTAATGTCTCTGTCGATGAACTCGACCGGCTCGCTCTTGGTTTTGAGAAAATCTATCCGATTGCATCGCGCTGCGGGGTGTTTGCCAAAACCGATATCCAGCCGATTTTAAACCAGGGCGGACGAAAAGAAGATGTTGCGGCCTCTATTTTCCAGGCGGTTGTCGATCAGACGATTGCAGGACTTACCCAGGGCCGCTCGCTTGGCGAGACGATTGTATTTTTAGGCGGGCCGCTTTATTACTACAAAGCTCTGCGCGCGCGGTTTGCAGAAACGCTGCATTTAGATGCGGATCATGCCATCTTCCCGGAAAATGCGGACTGCTACGCGGCGCTCGGTGCGGCGCTATCCGCCGAAGGCTATGACGCGCTTTCATTTGATGAGGTTATCACGAAAATCAGGGAAAGCGCGCGCGACACGACGCTTACCAATACAATGGCGCCGCTTTTCGAGTCGGAAGTGGAATATGAGGCATTTTGCGCGCGCCACAATGCAAATGCGCCGCCAAAATCTGATATTTCCACCTACAGCGGGCCCGCGTGGCTTGGCGTCGATGCGGGGAGTACTACCACAAAAATAGTCCTGATTGACAAAGACTGCGGCATTTTGTACACGTATTACGGCTCGAACAAGGGGAATCCGGTTCAGATTGTCTATGACGAGCTGCAGAAAATCTATGCCGCGGCAGGCGACCGGATAACAATTGCCGGAAGCGCGGTTACCGGATACGGTGAAGAGCTGCTCAAAAACGCGTTCAGAATTGATTCCGGCCTTGTCGAGACTGTGGCACATTACCGCGCGGCGCGCCATTTCAACCCGGATGTGGATTTCATTATTGATATCGGCGGGCAGGACATGAAATGCTTTAAAATCAGAAACGGCGCCGTTGACAGCATTTTCTTAAACGAGGCCTGTTCTTCAGGATGCGGTTCGTTCATCGAAACATTTGCGCGCGCGCTTGGCTACGAGATTGAAGAGTTTTCAAAACTCGGTCTTTTCGTGAAGCATCCGGTAAATCTTGGCTCGCGCTGCACGGTTTTCATGAATTCGTCGGTGAAACAGGCGCAAAGAGACGGGGCCAGCGTTGCTGATATTTCCGCCGGTCTTTCGATTTCGATTGTGAAAAACGCTGTTTACAAGGTTATTCGCGCTTCCAGCGCGGATGACCTGGGCAAACACATTGTTGTGCAGGGCGGCACATTCAAAAACGACGCCGTTTTGCGCAGTTTCGAGCAGGAATTAAAGCGTGAGGTAACACGTCCGGTAATTGCGGGAATTTCCGGTGCGTTCGGCGCGGCGCTGTTTGCAAAAGATAGCGCGCGCGAAAAATCCGGCATTCTTTCGGCCGAGGAACTGAAATCCTTTACGCATAAATCCAAGCCGATTACCTGCAAACTCTGCACAAATCACTGTTCGCTTACGGTAAACACCTTTGACAACGGACGCCGGTTTGTTTCCGGAAACCGCTGCAGCAGACCGCTTGGAAAGGCAAAAACCGACCTTCCGAACCTGGCGCACTGGAAATATGAAAAACTCGCTGAAATTGCGGGCACTTCCCTGCAAAATGCCCCGCGCGGAAAAATCGGTATTCCGTTCGGGCTGAACATGTATGAGAATCTGCCGTTCTGGCATGCATTCTTCACCAGACTCGGCTTTGAAGTCGTTTTAAATGATGAATCCTCGCGCGCGCTCTACCGTTTGGGGCAGCACACCATTCCGTCCGACACAGTCTGCTACCCGGCAAAACTTATGCACGGAGCGGTTATTTCCTTAATCAACAAAGGAGTGGAGACGATTTTCTATCCGTGTCTGCCGTACAATTTCAATGAAAATCTCGGCGACAAGCACTTTAACTGCCCGGTGGTTGCCTACTACCCGGAGCTTTTAGCCGCAAACGTGCCCGAATTACAGAAAGTGCGCTATCTTTACCCGTATTTCGGTCTGCACCGGCCGAAGGATTTCGCAAAGCGCGCGGCAAAATATTTCGAGGAAAATTTCGCAATTCCCGCGCACGAGACGAAATCAGCCGTAAAAGCGGCGTACGCCGCATATGAGGCATATAAATCCGAACTGCGCGCAAAATCAGAGGAATATATCGCATTTGCGCGCGCAAACGGGTACAAGATACTGGTGCAGGCCGGAAGACCGTATCACATCGACCCTGAAATCGGGCACGGAATCGATGAACTTGCGGTAAACTACGGATTTGTTCTGATAACCGAGGATTCTGTTGCCTGGAAACTGGGCAAAGAGCCGCGCCGTGTCTTAAACCAGTGGATGTATCACTCAAGAATTTATAATGCCGCGCGCTATGTCTGCTCGCAGCCCGATATGCAGCTTATTCAGCTGGTGTCGTTTGGATGCGGGACGGATGCGATTACGACGGATGAAACCCGTGAAATTCTTGAATCCGGCGGCAAACTCTACACCCAGATTAAAATTGACGAGATTACCAATCTCGGTGCGGTAAAAATCAGACTGCGCAGTCTGATGGCCGCAATCGAGGCTCGGGAGGAGCAGAATCATGGCTGAACTGGTATATGACGAAACCGGGCGTCTCCTTTTCACCGAGGAGATGCGTGATGAGGGGTATACAATCCTGGTCCCCCAGATGCTTCCGGTAATGTTCAAACTGGTCTTAAAAATCTTCAATCGTCAGGGCTACCGCGTGGAAGCGCTGGAAACAACCGGACGCAAGGTTGTTGAGACCGGTCTGAAATATGTGCACAATGATATGTGCTATCCGGCGATTTTAACCATCGGACAGCTGATTGAAGCCGTGGAAAGCGGCAGGTACGATGTGCATAAAATTGCGCTTGCAATCTCGCAGACCGGCGGGGGGTGCCGCGCATCAAACTACGTGCATATGCTCAGAAAAGCCCTGAAGCGCGCGGGACTGGAATTTGTTCCGGTTGTCTCGGTCAACATTAACGGACTTGAGCCGAATCCGGGCTTTAAACTCTCGATAAACTTCGGGCGCGAACTGATTTTTGCGATGATGTACGGAGACTTACTGGTTGATTTGGGCAACCAGTGCCGGCCGTATGAGATACATCCGGGCGCAACGGACGCTTTGATTGATGCATGGGCCGACAAACTGGTCGATTTGTTCAACTCCGGCAAGGGAATGAATCAAAACGCGATGCGCGCCTTAATGCGCGAGATTATCGCTGACTTTGCAAAAATAGAGCGCCGCAGCGAAAAGAAGGTGCGCGTAGGTATTGTGGGCGAAATTTACGTCAAATACGCGCCCCTGGGAAACAACAACCTCGAAGCGTTCCTGTTTTCGGAAGGAGCCGAGGTTGTTGTGCCCGGATTTACCCATTTCCTGATGATGAAAATCAACAACCGGTATGTGGATGTGGATCTTTACGGCGGCAGCCGGCTTAAAAAACTCGGCATGAAACTGTTCCAGGGATATATCGCGCAGTGTCAGCAGATTATGATTGAAGCAATGAAAGAGGAAGGGACATTTCGCGCGCCCGAGCCATTTTCAACCCTGCAGGAACTGGTAAAAGGCTACCTGAGCCCGGGAAACAAAATGGGCGAGGGATGGCTTCTTACTGCTGAAATGCTTGAGTTAATTCATTCCGGTACGAAAAACGTTGTCTGCACGCAGCCGTTCGGCTGCCTGCCGAATCATATCGTCGGAAAAGGCATGATGCGCAAAATCAAAAACGATTATCCGGATTCAAACATTGTTGCTGTCGATTATGACCCCGGAGCAACGAAGATTAATCAGGAAAACAGAATCAAACTGATGCTTTCCAATGCAAAGGAGGCAGAGGAGTAATTTTTAATTTCCTCTGCAGAACCGCGCGGCAATTTTGTATACTAATTCTTTTGTTTCATCAAACGAGCCGAGGTGCATTCTTTCATGTACAGTGTGCGGGTTTTCGATGGTCGGGCCTAAGGATAAAATCTGCAGTCCGGGATTTTTTTCAGCAAAATAACCGCATTCAAGTCCTCCGTGGGTTGCGCTGAATTGAAGCGGGCGCGCGGAAATTTTTTCATACTCTTCGCCTGCAATCTGCATCAGTTCTGTTTTGCTGTCTGTTTTCCAGCCGGGGCATTTTCCGGCGCACTGCACATCTGCTCCCCTCTTGCGGCAGATATCTGCGGCATTCTCTGCAGCCGCATCGCGTTTTGCATCATCATTGCTTCTGATGAATATAATCATCGAGACTCCATCTGTCTCCGCGCGCAGGACACCGAGATTTGAGGAAAGACTCGGGCCAAAGGCATCTTTTTCCAAAAGACCGTCAGGGATTTCCAAAACAGCTGTAAGCAGATTTTGTGTGGCTGATATGCTGAACACTTTTTCGGGAGGCACGGCGCGTTCTACTGTTACAGTAAGTCCCGGTTCAACTGCCGATTTGTGTGCCGCAAACCATGTTTTTGCATATGCATCTGCATCCGCCGGGGTGCAAACAAGAGCCTCAGCCTTGCCGGGTATCGCATTATCTACAATGCCCCCCTGCATAGATGCAATCTGAACATCTTCAAGCCCTGAAAGAAAATCCGCAGCAAGCCGGATTGCATTCAGCCGGCCCTTGTTAATGTCAATCCCTGAATGTCCGGACAAAAGTCCTGCGATGGTTATCTGATACCAGCTTGTACCCGGCCGTGTCGGTTCTGTTTCCGGTACGAACCGGGCAGTGACTGCCGCGCCCCCGGCTGAAGAAAGAACCGCATCTCCTGCAAGTTCATGGTCGATGTTCAGCATTGCATCACTATGAATCCACCCGGGGTTTATTGATGCGGCACCGGACATTGTTGTTTCTTCATCGGCGGTAAAAATTCCCGTCATGCTGCAGTCGCAAAGCGTCTCGTCTGCAAGAAGAGAGAGGGAAATCGCAATTCCCGAGCCGTCATCGGCCCCGAGTGTTGTGTGCTTTGCACAAATCCATCCGTCCCGTATTTCAGTCTGCAGCGGCTCGCCGGCGAAATCGAATGCATACCCTTCTTCCACCTGAGCCACCATATCTATATGCGCCTGTAAAATAATGCTCTTCGGCGAGGTGCCCGGATGAGCTATGCGGATATTTCCCGCATCGTCTTTTTGCCATGCAAGGCCGTGTGCTTTTGCAAAGCCGGTGAGATATTCCTGTATTTTTTCCGGATGTCCGCTTGGGCGCGGGACCTGTGTGAGTTCATAAAATATCCGCCGGTGGGCTGTGTCAGGTGACTGCATGAGAATATGTTGGGTTTGGGAATGTAAAATCTTCTTTGTTTAGGAGTTGCCTTACCAAAAACATTAAAGGATTACCAACCTAACTACTTGTATGTATATCGGCGTTGATCATGGTACAACATCACTCAGGTTTGCAACCGACACCGGAAAGCAGTTCAAAATCTCCCGTGAGGATGCGGTTGGTTTTGAACTCGAAGACCTAGAGCGGCTCTGTCCGCTGGATGAAATAGAGGGTGTTGCGCTCTGTTATTCGATGGGCGACAATTTTTCAAAGATTACTTTGGCAAAGGAGCTTCGAAACCGCGGCGTTATTACCCGCGAGGGCGCGGGAAAACACATAGGCGGCGGAACGCGTGTCTTTGATGTGATTAGTTCCTCTGATTTGAAATCGGTCGCCATTCCGGGCATCCACCGGGGTTCTGACACCGACCCGCGCTTTAAAATTTATTCGCACCAGACCAGTCCGGAAAAATTAGGCATTGCCTATCTTGCAATGCAGCATCTCAAAGACACATTTATTATATCCGACATCAGTTCCAACACGGTTTCGCTTCTTGTTTCAAAAGGCAAAGTCATCGGCGCTTTTGATGCCTGCGTGTTTGCGCCGGGAACAAAGCACGGGGCGCTTGATGTTGATGCCATCCGCAAAATCGACGAGGGCGAGCTTTCGGCAAACGAGGCGTTTACAACCGCGGGCGCCGCATACCACTTAGAGGAACAATACCGCAATCCTGCTATTGCGATGTGGGCCGCGATGGAATGCGCCTCGCTTGATTTGCTTGCCCGCGGGGCGCCCGTAGCCTTAGCCGGCTCGCTTGCGCCCGAGCTCGCCGAAGAGATTTCCGCGCTGCTGCAAAAGCCGGTTCTGGTATTTGATGAATGGGCCGCTGCGCAGGGCCTGGCGCTTATTGCGCGCGATGTATTTGAAGGAAAGAAAGAGATTTTGGGTATTGCGGTCGCCGGATTATAAGAAATAAAAATGCAACTATTCAGCCCCCCTCAACCAAATGGTTGTATTTTTTGAATCATCTTTTATGAAGCGCTCACGCGCAAAACGCGAGATTAGCGCAGATTAAGGGCGGCGCCGAATTACGGCGCCGCAGGGAAAAACATAGAACTTTTTGTGTTTTTAAAAATGTATTAAGATATATGATTTTTTAACGGCGGGCGTAATTCGCCCGCCGAAAGAATCTGCTGTAATC
>DALTWG010000023.1 GCA_029987245.1 Methanocorpusculum sp.
TTAAATGGGGTTTTTCCACTAACTTTAGTCACATCGGAAGATGGCTTCTCTTAACTCTCTTACACATCCCGGTTATATGCTTTATACCGCAGGGAACATTAATGAAAATCTTGAAAGGCGAAGAACCGGATATTGTACTGGCATTAAAAACCCTTCTAAACGGATTCTTATTATTCCTTATCTTATTCATTTATGGTATTGTGCCGGTTCTTCTTATCAAGATGATTCCGGGCATCGGCTGGATTATCGGCATTATTCTTGCTATCCTTTTCTGCCTGATTCTGATTCCGGCTGAAATCAACTATGCACGCAGCGGCCGTTTTGGCAAGGCATTTGCATTCGGCGAAATCTTTGGCATGATCTCCAATGTCGGCTGGGGCAGGTACATTCTTGCATTCATCGTCATGATTATCTTTGCAGTCCTTGTCGGCATTGTACTCGGCGGCATTTCTTTCCTCCTTACCCTTATCCCGGTTGCCGGTATTGTTCTTGCAAGCATTTTCGGTCTCCTTACCCTTATCCCGCTCATTTGCTGGGTATTCAAGTACTGGAACAACGTATTCGCATAAGAAAAACCCGAATCCGGAGCAATCCCCCTTTTTTAATCAATTCCCCCGGGCTGCTGAAATTTCCGGTGTATTTTCAAACAGCGCGCAAATTCAGATTTATTTTCCATTGTACCCGGCAAAATCACTGTGTTTTGACGAACATTAATATACTAAGAAAGCGTATATAATGATATCACATTATGTGAGGTCTAAAAAAATGGGATTATTTGGAAACTGCTGGGATGCCCTTAAATGGGGTTTTTCCACTAACTTTAGTCACATCGGAAGATGGCTTCTCTTAACCATCTTATCAATCATTCCGATTATCTGCTGGTTTGCAGAAGGCGCATTACTGAAAATCTTAAAAGGCGAAGAGCCGGATATTGCACCGGCAGGAAAATCCTTTGTAACCGGATTCTTCTTATTCCTTATCGCATTAATCTATGTGATTGTACCCTGCCTTATCATGATGATTCCGGTCATCGGCTGGATTATCGGCATTATTCTTACCATCCTTGTCTGCCTGATCATGATTCCGGCTGAAATCAACTTTGCACGCAGCGGCAAGTTCAGCAAGGCATTCGCATTCGGCGAAATCTTCGGCATGATCTCCAAGCTTGGCTGGGGCAAGTACATTCTTGCAATCATCGTCATGATTATCTTTGCAATCCTTGTCAGCATTGTACTCAGTATCATTTACTTCATCCTTGGACTTATCCCGGTTGTCGGTATCATTCTTGCAATTATTATCGGCATCCTTGCCTTCATCCCGCTCCTTTGCTGGGAATTCAAGTACTGGAACGACGTATTCGCATAAGAAAAACCCGAATCAGGGGCAATCCCCCTTTTTTAATCAATTTCTTCAGGCCGCTGAAATTTCCGGTGTATTTTCAAACAGCGTGCAAATTCAGATTTGTTTCTCTTATCCTCGCCGAAACAGCCGCATTTTGACGAATATTAATATAGTAGGAAAGCGTATATAATGATATCACATTATGTGAGGTCAAAAATCATGGGATTATTTGGAACCGCATTCGGCGCTGTAAAGTGGGGCTTCGGCACCAACTTCAGCCACATCGGAAGATGGCTTCTTTTAACTATCTTCAGTTGTATACCAATCGTCAACTTTATTGCTGACGGTGCTTTAATGAAAGTGTTAAAAGGCGAGGAGCCTGACATTTCCCCGGCAGGAAAATCCTTTGTAACCGGATTCTTATTCTTCGTTATCGGATTGATTTATGCAATCATCCCGGCAATTATCATTCTTGTCTTAGGGCTTATCAGCAGCATTGCTGCCGCAATTGTCGGTATCATTCTTGTCATCTTACTCTGTCTGATTGCCATTCCGGCAGAGATTAACTTTGTCCGCAGCGGCAAGTTCGGCAAGGCATTTGCATTCGGTGAAATCTTCGGTATGATTTCCAAGCTCGGCTGGGGCAAATACATTCTTGCAATCATCGTTATGTTTATCGTCGGATTTATTGTTTCTCTTGTCATCGGTATCATTGCCTATGTCCTTGGTCTTATTCCGGTTGCAGGATGGGTTCTTGCACTCATCTTCGAGATTCTTATGCTTGTTCCGCTTGTGTGCTTTGAATTAAAGTACTGGAACGACGTATTAGCATAAAAAACAAGAAAAGGGGGCAATCCTCTTTTTTATTTAATTTCCCCGGGCCGCTGAAATATTTTGCGTATTTTCAAACAGCGCGCAAATTCAGATTTGTTTCCATTATTTTCGCTGAAACAGCCGTATTTTGACGAACATTATTATAGCAGGAAAGCGTATATAATGATATCACATTATGTGAGGTCTAAAAAAATGGGATTATTTGGAACCGCACTTGACGCTCTGAAGTGGGGCTTTGGCATCAACTTCAAAAACAATGTAAGATGGATTCTGTTAACCATCTTATCAATCCTCCCGTTCGTATGGTGGATTGCAGAAGGTGCATTACTGAAAGTATTAAAAGGCGAAGAACCTGATATTGCACCGCCCGGAGATTCCTTCATCAACGGTCTGCTTTGGTTTATCATTGCAGTCACTTATGAACTAATTCCGCTCGTCCTCTTTATGGTAATCGGCGGAGCGGCGTTTCTTCCGGCAATAACCGGCGGGGATATCGGAGCTGCAATCGGGGCAGGAGTCGGAATTATCGGATTTATTCTTTGTTTTGTTGTTGCAATTCTCTTTGCACTCATCATGGTTCCGGCAATGATCAACTTTGCACGTACCGGACAATTCAGCAAAGCATTTGCATTCAGCGAACTCTTCGCAATGATTAAGGAAATCGGCTGGGGTAAATATATCCTTGCAATCATCGTTCTGATTATTGTTCAGATAATCCTTGGTATTGTAATATTTGTTCTCCTTGGCACCGTCAATTTCATCCTTCTTTTTATTCCTGTTGTCGGTCCAATTGCAGCAATGGTGCTTTCTGCAATCGTTGCTTTACTCCTTATTATTCCGGAGTTCTGTTTCATTTTCAAGTACTGGAACGACCTGTTTGCATAATCAGGAAACCATGAACGGGAATTTTCCCGTTTTCAATTTTTCATTTCTCTTTTAGCCGACATTAATATATAAAAACAGTTAGATATACTATTATCATTATTATACGAGGTCTAAACAAATGGGATTATTTGAAACTGCATTTGACGCGGTGAAGTGGGGATTAACCACTAACTTCCGACACATCGGAAGATGGCTGTTATTAACGGTACTTTCCATCATACCGATAGCCAACATTCTCAGCAGCGGAGCACTGCTGAAAGTATTAACGGGCGAAGAGCCTGAGATTGAACCGGCCGGCAGGACGTTTCTCAACGGTCTTCTCTGGCTTGTTATCAGTATCATCTACATGATTATCCCGGTCATTATTGCCGCAGTCTCGCTGATTCTGCTGTTAAACAACGGCGCAAGCGCCGGCGCTGCGCTCGGTATTGCAGGAATTATTATTTCTATCATTCTTGCCGTGATAATTTCTCTTATCATGATTCCGGCGATGATTCATTTTGCGCGCACCGGAAAGTTCGCGAAAGGTTTTGCATTCGGCGAAATCCTTGCCATGATTAAAAATGTCGGGGCCGGAAGATACATTGTTGCAATTCTTGTATGGCTTATTGTAAGTTTTATCATCAGTTTTGTGCTCGGCATTATCTGCCTGATTCCAATCCTCGGCTGGATTGTTCTTTTCCTTGCCTTTGTTCCGCTTATGTGCTTTGAGTACAAATACTGGAACGACGTGTTTGCATAAGAGGAACAAACGGGGCTCTCCCCGTACTTTTTTTATGAATTCAGCTACTGTCTGAGGGTTTTATCCATTCCTGCGCGTGTCGGTCCGACTGCGCGAACCCGCTGTATTTTTCTCCCGTTTGTTCAATAAAATCGTTTACTGTGGTCACCAAATATTTATACTGTGACATCTAATGGTACTATTGTGCAAATAAAAAGTGCACGATGTATAAAAATATACATCAAGTAATACTAAGGAGAAACACACCATGTACGCAAACGCAATGAAAACAAACGGCCTGAAAATGCCTGCAGTGTACAGCGAATTAACCGCAGCCGAAATGGAATACGACGGCGAAGGGTTCTGGGGATTTCTGAAAGGATGTGCAAAAATAGTCGCAGGAGCTGTTGCCGTTGCATCCGGAGTAGTTTCTGTTGCATCCGGTATCGCATCCGGAAACGTCTTCGGAATAATTGCAGGTATCGGCACCGTTTTAGGAGGTGCAGCTCTCCTGTCTGACGGAATCCTGGCGGTTATAGACGAATCCTAAGCGGATTAATAAGATGCAGGAGACCTGCCTGTCCCCTCCTCTTTTTCTTTTTTAACCGCCGTACCAAAGAGTGCTGCCGAAACGAAACAGGCGCAGAACCGCGGGACGCGGGTGAAAGACGCGACTCTTTTCACGAAACTATTATCCTTTAAAAACAAACATAATTACTATGGCACAATTACCCTATACCACCTACGGCCGCAAAGTCATCGGCGAAAAAAGCAGGTTTATCTCCCTGATTCTGAATTGCATCGTCCCCGGCGCAGGCATTATCTATGCCGGAAAAACCTCCCGCGGCATTCTCTTCTTCCTGCTCTACGTGCTCTGCTCGGCCGCTGCATACATCTGCGCAGCGCTCGGCGGCGTTGCCACCTTTGTTATACCGAATGTAACCGGCAATTCCGACGGATGCCTGATTGCCTCGGTTATTTTGTTCATCGTGGTGTTTTTTATCTGGCTTTCCGCCCTTCTCACCGGCTACGGCATGTGCAAACAAAACAACAGAATCTGGACAGAGTTCCTCGAAAAACTCTGACTTTTTTCTCATTTACCCGCGATATACCGCGGTAACGATTTTTCACCGCCTAAAAAAAGGAAATTATACCGCGGCAAGAGCCATAGGCATCATCGCTATAAACGGCAGAGTGAAAACACTGATTACTGTCAGGAAGACAAAGACAAGCACCAGCGCATTCAGCGCGGTACCGACAATGCCTAAAATAAAACCTGCGTTTGCCATGGTTTCACTGCCTTCCCTGCGGGTCAGGGCAAGTTTTCCAAATACAATCGCAAGAATCGAAGCAGCAATGCCAAAGCCCGAACTGCAGGCTAAAAGAACGCCGACAATGCCTAAGACCAGCGCCGCTATTGCAAAGCCGTTTTTCTCCGCGTTCCACTGCTCATCCGCAGGAGCGCGTGCATCCGCCCCGGACTCTGAATCCGCAGAGCAGGACTCAAACTTTTCTTCATCAGGATATTCCTCTTCCATGAGATAGTATATGCTGTGCAAAAATAAAAATCTTATCAGAAAAGCGAAAGAAAAAATGAATTGGGTAATTTACACAGTCGGCAGACTCAGGCCGTATGCAACAAGTGCTGCAGCAATGATAGTGACAAACAGAACGGCGAAAACCAGACCGACAATACCAAGCACAATACCTGCAATTGACAGACCCTTCACACCCTGCTTCTTGTGAATTGCGACTGCACCGAGAATAATTGCAACAATACATGCAATAATACCTACAATCGGAATCACACAGTCCATGATAAGACCGAAAATACCTAACACAAGAGACGCAATCGAAAGTCCCTTCTTTTCAGTGTCGAATTCTGCATCTGACATGCTATATTATTGGCTATCACAGGAAATAAACATATCTCAACGCCCGGCGTTGCCCCGCACTTCAAAACGGCACGACCGCAACCCCGAATCCAAGCAGCAGGACAAGCTTAACTATCCACTGCACAACAAGAATAGCCGCCGCCAGATAAAACCAGACTGTGTGCACAACCGGCCTCCTGACTTTCCCCCGGAAAAGAAGATACAGCGTATAATGCACCAGAAAAACCGCGACCGCGGCACAGACATAGAACGTAAACGGATGATACTGCAGCGAATGCACAATATCCCCCTGCAAAAGAAACACAACCGAGCGCACACCCCCGCATCCGGGGCAGTAAATTCCAAGCGTCTCGCGGAACACACACGGCGGAATCAGCGTGAACAAAAAATCCGCAACCGAACTGAAAAACAGCTTCACCGCCGCAAGAACTGCAAGCCCCGCCCCGGCGCATGAAAGTAAAACGATATACAAAATCCGCGTCTCTTTTTCATTCAGAGCTGCGAACATAAACAAATTCAGAAGAGAAAAAGATTGGTAAAATCGGGTATCCCCGAATTTACATAATCTTGCCGAGCAGGCGGATAGAGTTGGTCATGTCCGGCCCAAGCGGGGAACCGAAGATGATCTGGGTGACACCTGCTGCAGTGAGGTCTTCGCATTTCTGTCTGATAGTGTCCGGAGTACCGCAGATGGTGAATGCGTTTAATTCTGCGTCACCGACAAGCTCGTTGACAGACTTGAAGTCAAAGCGTGCGAGTGCGTCCTTAATCTTTGCAACGTTGCCGAGGTCAAGTCCGTGTCTCTGGAGTAATGCTTCGGGGGAACCTGCTGCAATGAATGCAGAAACAATCTTTGCTGCCTTCTTTGCTTTCTTCTCATCCTTGTCGATGGAAAGTGCAGTGTATGCTCCGACATCGAAGCCCTTCTTGCCGACTTTCTCGCATGCTGCTTTGATGATTGGGATTGCAACCTGGAAGTCCTTCGGGTTGGATGCGTTGATTAATGCACCGTCGCCTTTGAGACCTGCAAGTTCAAGTACTTTCGGGCCCTGTGCGCCAACGTAAATTGGGATGCCTTTCTTGCCCGGAAGGGTAACACCGGTAAGTTTTGCGCCGTCGTAGTCGAAGTAGGTCTTTCCGGACTTCTTCATTTCTGCACCGGTGCAGAGTTCACGGATGGTGTCGATTGCCTCACCGAGTCTTGCAACCGGCTTTTCCGGCTGGATGGAGAGCTTCGGGAGGGTGGAGAGGTCACCTGGGCCGATACCAAGGGTTGCACGGCCGTCGGAAATCTCGTTGAGAGTGCATGCGAAGGATGCCATTGCTGCCGGGGTGTCAGTGAAGGAGTTCATGATACCCGGACCCATCTTCATAGAAGTGGTTGCCTGTGCAACAGCAGTTAAGACTGCATAGCAGTGTCTGTTGTTGTAGTGGTTGGTGATCCATGCGTAGTCAATGTCTTTTGCTTCTGCGAGTTTACAGAAGTTAACGACCTGCTTGACGTTGATGTTTCCTGGAACGAATTCAATTCCGTAAGTCAAAGTTCTTTACACCTCACTTTTATTTTTTTATTCATAGACTTAAATATATTCTGATTTGATGGGGTGCTCAGGTATGGTGAGCGGCGGGAAATCGACCGAAATTGCGGTCCTTTTCAAAAGTGATTAGGCATGAGTGAAAAAGAAGGCGAATTCAGGGAGATTTTGTGCGCGCGTTTTCTGCGCGCCGCGCCGGCGGGAATAAATCATGCTGAAAAACGAAACAAAAGCGGACCTGCCGGGGATCGAACCCGGTTCTTCGGGTTCGAAGCCCGAAAGGATATCCACTACCCCACAAGTCCTTATCGCATTCTATATTTGGCAGTAAATCATATTAGGTGTATGGTTTTATCCTCGTCACTTATCCGGGCGCGCCTGACTGACGGCACGCTTGGCATCGAACCATTCGCAGAAGAATCGCTGCAGCCCTCTTCGTATGATTTGCGCAGCGCTGAAGACACTATTATTAAAGCCGGCGCGCTCACCCTGGTGCCCACTATGGAATTTGTCAGCCTCCCCGCCGATTTGTGCGCGACCTTACTGGGCCGCTCATCCTTCGGGCGCAAGGGCGTCGTCCTTGGCGCGGGCTACATTGACCCGGGGTTCCGCGGCAACCTCACGCTTTGCATGGTAAACGGCGGCATAGAAGACATTCCGGTGAAAAAAGGCATGCGCGTCTGCAATATGCTGATTCACCCGGTCGAGGGAACGGTTGAATCCATGTACAACGGAAACTACCAGGACAGCCACGGCGTGGTGCAGTCCCGGCTCTGATAAGGCAAAACAGATTAAGTACCGCATCCAATAGTTACACATACATGAAGCGCCTCCTTATCCTTACCGCAGTCCTGCTGCTCGCCCTTGCCGCGGCAGGCTGCGTCAGTGAACCGGCATCGGACAAGCCAGTTATAGCCGTGTCTATCGTTCCCGAGGAGACCTTTGTAAAAGCCGTCGCAGGCGACCTCGCCGATATTATCGTCATGATTCCGCCCGGAAGCAACCCGGAAAATTACGAACCCACGCCTGCGCAGCGCGAAAAGCTGGAGACGGCGTCACTCTATTTTGCTATCGGCGTGCCCGCAGAATCGCAGATTCTGCGCCTGCTGCCCGCGACCGCCCAAAATAAGATTATTTTCCTGAACAAAGCGGCGGCGGAAGTCTATCCGGAATTATCCATCGGGGATTCTCCCGACCCGCACGTGTGGCTTTCACCGAAACGGGCCGCCGTCATGGTGGAAACAATAGCCGGCGTCTTGGCAGACGCCGACCCTGAAAACCAGGCGGTCTATCAGGCGAATGCCGCGGCATACATTGCGGAGCTGAAAAGCCTTGAAACAGAAATCGTCGGCATTTTAGAAGGCGCGCCGCAAAAGACCTTTATTGTCTACCACCCGGCATTCGGCTACTTTGCCGCGGACTTCGGCCTCACCCAGATTGCCCTTGAAGACGAAGGAAAAGAGGCAACGATGGCGCACCTGATGGAGATGGTCGATTTTGCGAAAGCCAACGGCATTAAAGTAATCTTCTATCAGGACGAAATCGACAGCAGCCAGGCGCAGGCCTTTGCCGAGGAAATAGGCGGCAAAGCCGTCGCGCTTTCGCCGCTTGCGGCCGATTACGCAGCAAATCTCAAAACCATGGCAGAGGCGATAGCAAACCAATGACCTTGTCTGTTTCCATCCGCAATATTACCGTCGCATACGATAACCACCCCGCCCTCACCGATGTCACGCTGGATATCGCCGAAGGGGAATTTGTGGGTATAATAGGTCCCAACGGCGGGGGAAAATCCACCCTGGTAAAAGCGGTTTTAGGGCTGGTGCCGCTGCGCGAGGGGCGCATTACCATTTTCGGCGAGGACATCAGGGCGGGCCGCAAAAACGTCGGATATGTGCCCCAGTTCGCCGAGGTCGACCGGAAATTTCCGATAACCGTGCTTGAAGCGGTGATGACCGCCTATATGAAAGGGGGCTTGCGCCCCTTTTTCCGCTACACGAAAGAGCATAAGGAAAAGGCGCGCGCGGTTCTTGCGAAAGTGGGAATAGAAAAACTCGCCGGCCGCCGGATTTCAGACCTTTCCGGCGGGGAATTCCAGCGCGTCTTAATTGCCCGCGCCATGGCCGCAGAGCCGAAGATTCTGTTGCTCGATGAGCCGGACGCATCCATTGACCCGGCCTCGCGCGAGCATATCTACAAGCTTTTGTCGGATTTGAACAAGGAAATCACGATTATCCTGATTACGCATGATGCGCTTGCTATCTCGACTGCTGTAACCTCGGTGGTCTGCCTGAACCGGGAGATTCTCTATCACGGTCCGCCGTCGATTCCGGATTCGGTGTACCGAAAAATGTACGGGGGATTAAGCCATGTTTGAGGCGCTGTTTACCTATCAGTTTCTGCAAAACGCCGTAATTGCGGGCCTTCTTGCAAGTGTGGTATGCGGGATTATCGGCGTCATTATCGTGGAAAAAAAGATGGTGATGCTTTCAGGAGGCATTGCGCACACAGCCTACGGCGGCGTGGGTCTGGGATATCTCTGCGGCTTTGAGCCTATCTTCGGCGCGTTTCTCTTTTCGGTGCTTGCGGCGTTCGGGATTGGTTTTGCCAAAAGAAAGGGCGGGGTAAACACGGATATTATTATCGCTCTTCTGTGGTCGCTTGGCATGGCGCTTGGCATTGCCTTTGTGGGGCTGATGTCAGGGTATCCGCCGGATTTGAATTCGTATCTGTTCGGCAATATTTTGTCGGTTACGCGGATGGAACTGGTTGTAATGCTGGTTTTGACCTGTATTGTGGCGTTTGTGATTGTGATGCTCTATAACAACTGGAAGTCTTATCTGTTCGATGAGCAGTTTGCCTCGATTAACGGGATGAAAACCACGTTTTTGGAGTATCTGCTGCTTGTCCTGATTGCGCTGACGATTGTGGTGCTTATCCGGGTTGCAGGTATTATTTTGGTTATCGCGCTTCTTACGGCGCCGGCGGCTATTGCGTCGTTTCTGTCGCATAAGTTTTCGGTGCGGATTTTTATTTCGGTGATTTTGGGGATGGTGTTCTGCTGTGCGGGGCTGTTTGTTTCGTATTGTGTCAATATTGCATCAGGTGCGTCGATTGTGATTATTTCGGTGCTTGCGTATGCGGTTGTGTATGCGTGCGTGATGGTGAAAAACCGGGTAAGAAGGTAAGGATAAGGGATTTTGGGCGTAAGCGCTTTTCAAAGATACGTTTTCCTGTTTTTAACCGTTTCAAAAGAAGGGGGCGAGGGGGTCATTAGCCGAGACATAAGGTTTCGCACCCCTTATGTCACCCTACCCTTTTCACCATTACTGTGTTGTTTGGCAAGATAATATAGGTGCTGCAAGTACATATAGTTTATTCAAAACAGGGTTAAAAAAGGTAAGAAGGTTTTGGGTCATTCCTTCTTTCGGCGGATAATTGCTACCCAGCCTCGGACCTCTCTTGATATGCCTATTAAAATAAGCAACACAGTACTGATGATTATATGAATCACCCCCTTTTATTTTGTTTTTAATGTGGGACGAGAGTGCGAATCGCGTACCACAGATAATTATTAGTTGTTCTTACAGATATAGACAAACTATCTCAAATTTGACAGTGGAATCAATACCAGTCTTGCTTAATTCGTACTGCATGCACAGACAATTCCGTGAAGGCATTGCGAATTCAGCCGGCACGTTCCCCGAAATAACCCGCCAGTCTAACCATTTTCAGAAAAACTCCGATAAATTCATCTGGACTTTTTCCTCTTCGCCAAACGTGGAATCAATATTCATCTCCGTCACCTTGACCCTTTGTTCCGCATACAGCGACAGATGATAATTTTCCGCCATATACTTTGCAATCTCCAGATATTTCGTTACATTGCCGCGGTGCATCGTCGCTTTGAGCGCCCCGCCGCACTGCGTGCATTTGCCCGAGACCGGCATACGCCGGAACTTTTTGCGGCACTTGGAACAGGTGAACGCCTGTTTGGAAAACGACCGGAGATTGCCAATCATATCCGGCATCAGGTGACTGTTTAGAATGCGCTCAGCCAGGTCATTGGTATCGACCGCACGGATTTTTGAAGCGAGCGCGAGCTCCGCCTTGATTTTTTCATCCGTGCTCTTAATCGCCGTATACGCCGTATCCAGCGGCCCCTCGGAGATATCTTTGGTGTTGTGCGTGAACTTGAAACCCTCAAACTGTTCGGCTGTCCCCACCCGCCGGTCGACATGGTCGACGAATTTTGCAACGTCTTTTGGCATCGTGTATGTGAGGCAGGCATTGAAGACCTCTATAGGATAATGCGGGCAGACGTCCACGTTTCGTGTCTCTTTGTCGACCTCGTTCGGGTTAAGAATCGTCGTTAAGACAAGAGGCGCATCCATCGTGCCGCCGCGGGTGCTTGGCAGGAAGGCGCGGGAGAAGTTTAAGATACCGTCCATCATTAACATGACGCAGTCCTCGTCCCCGTCGCAGTTGCGCCGCTTTGCCGCATGATAATAGGGATGAGCATAGCCCGCCTTTGCCTTTGTAAAGCCGACAAGGCGTGCAAGAACGCCCGCCGAGGTGTGCGGTGCAAGGCCCATAATCAGCTGCCCGACCAAATCCTGCGGCGTTTCCGCATTATAGTAGGGCTTGAGATGATACAGTTCGGTGAGCTCCTCGTCGATGTATTTTGCAACCTTGACCAGGTAATTGCCGCAGTCTTCCGATACTAAAATGTCCTGCGGCAGAAGCTCGACGGTCTGGTGCGGGTCGGTGAGTTCCGCGCCCCAGGTGTCTTTGGTATAGCCGATGGAGCGCAGTTTTTCGACGGAGACATTGATTTCGTGCGGCTGGAAATGCGTTAAGGGCAGGTCAATCATATCATAGCGGATGGTACCGTCCCGGAAGACAAACACCTCGTTTTTGGCGCGGAGGATGCCTTTTGCAATCGGCTCGACCACCTGCTCCTTGGAAATCAGGCCGATGACGCCCTTGATTTCCGGAAGCCGCCCGGGATTTTCGATGCCAAGCTCTTTGAGCGCCTCTTCGTACTCCTGCTTGATGGGCAGGAAATACTCCTTTGAGCATTCACAGGGCGCCCCGCAGGAGGGGCACTGTTCCACGCCGGGCTCGACTATCTTATGGCAGCGGGGACAGTGGTACACGGCATTGGTGTGTGCCCCGCAGGAAGGGCACTTGCTCTTATAGGTCGTCTTGCCGCAGACCGGGCACTTTCGCTCGCCTGCGACAATGCGCACCGAGCCGGTAACCTCGCCTGAGATGCCCAGGGCGCCGTCGATAAGCGATGCCGTCGCGGCCGTCGTGGATTTGGTTGCGGCAACCACCGAGCGCCGCGCTCCGCCGGCATCGCCCAAGGGGAACAAAACATGTACCGGCGGCTTCATTTTCCGCGGCGCGGATTTACCGGGCCGCCCCATGCGGCCGCCGATGCGGGTGCCCGCCTTCGAGCGCATCTTAAAGCCGGAAAGCTGCATCGCCCAGTCCAGGCCGTTGGTCCAGGGCTGCAGGTTTGCCCAGTTGTTGTTTTTGGCAAGCGACGGGTAGCTTAAGCCAAGACATGCGATAAGCGACAGCGGAATCCGGATGACATATTCGCCGTTTTCGACCGTATGCGGCACCAGCAGCTCTTCCAGGACCGCCTTTACTGCCGGATTTTCCGGAATATAAAGAACCCCGCCGTCGGTCCTTCCGGTGGAGGAGACGGCGTCTGATAAAAGAAGGAGCTGCTCTTGTGTGCAGTCATCATAAAACCAGGTGTAGTCCGGGTGCAGACAGCAGCCCCCGGCGACAAGCGACAGTGCCTCCAGCTCATTTTCCGGGCGGGGGCGCATGTCAGACTCCAGCTCCCACCATTCCTGCGAATACGACGGCGGGGCGAGCACATGGTTGTTTTCCATGAACTCGCCGAACGAGATGAGAATTTCGCCGATATCCAGAATATAATCAATAGCGTTGTCCCGCACCAGCCGCTTCGCTTCCGCGAGCGTGTCAACGCGGCGCAGTTCGCCGGAGACAAGGCGCACCGTAGGGCCTTCTATCGTGTCGCAGGGCACCACGCCGCAGGCTTTTCCTGGCCGCTCCACCTTCATCTGGGTGCCTACCGACAGATAATCGCCCAAAATATGCAGGCTCGCCGGGTTAAAGCCGCAGGTTGCAAAGCCGGTATTGCGGCACCGCCCGAGGCGGAGACGGAATCCGCCTTTTGCCATCGGATAGGAAAACGCCGGCCGGCCGGCGAGCATATCGCGGATATATTTGTCTTTGGGGTGGATGCCGGGCTTTTCCTCCTCGGCCGAGCCCGATGAGGTCCCGTCAATTAAAATCTGGAGCCAGTCCCAGCCGTCGATAACGCGCTTTTCCTTTCCCTTGTTCATCGCATCGACATTCTTTTTAATCTTGGGCGCCTTCAGACACATTCCCTCGGCGATGACAAGACACATCCCGCCCCGCACGACATTGGTTTCCACCCGCTCGAGATTGCGGTGGCCGGAGACCTCTTCTTTTTCGGTGTCCTCGCCGTCAATGCATACCGCGCAGTTTTCGATAATAAGGCGGATTTCCTCGTCTTTTGGCGTGTACTGGAGCGTTGCAATGCTTCGGTACTGCTTGATTTCCTCGATGTAGCGCTGAATCTCCTCTTCCCGCGCCTTATACGGAGCAAGCCCCAGTAATGTGCGGCCGTAGTCGGCTGCAAGAACCGACATCGCCTGTGCGGTACCGCCCGCCGAGCGGATAGGGCCGGCAAAGTAAATTGAAAGATACTCGGTGCCGTCGTCGTTTTTCTTAATCTTGCATTTGACAAACCCTTCGATAGGGGCCGCAACAGCCCCTTCGGTGATAACCGCCATAGAGGCGCGGATAATTCTAAGCAGCGTCTCCTCGCGGGACAGTCCCTGGTTTAAGAAGAAGTCGGCGATTTTAAGCGACGCTACCTCACGGTTCTTTTCAGTCTCCTCGACCTCATGGATTTTGGCTGCAAGCCCCTCGTAGCCGAGTAATTTTTCCACGCGGCCGGCCAGATCTGCTGCAAGCGGCACTTCAACCTCGTCCCGCGGGTCAAGACCAACTTTGCGCGCCGCTCCCGCTATATCATAGATATGCTTGAGTTCAGCGAGCATCCCGTCAAGATATGCCCGGTAACGTGGCGAGGCTGCAAGTTCTCCCATTTGTGCTATTCTCTTGGTTTTCTTAGTAGTCAAACACTCCGATTTTCTGCAGTGTCATGCCGACGCAGAGTTTGACAAGCGGATTGTCGGATTTCGCCGCGTCCAACAGATATGGCGCGGCGGGTGCGCCGATTCGCACAAGCGCTGCCGATGCCATGCCGCGTGTGGTCGGATTCGGCGACTCAAAGAGGTCGATTAAGGTAAGTATCGCGCCCTCGCCGAATGCGGCGAGGACCGCGCCGTAATATTTCTGGATTTCAAGATCGGTCTCGTTTTCGGAGAAGTCGATGATATACTGCGTTACCGTCTCCTCGCCGATTTTAATGAGGGCGCGGCCCAGATACCAGCGCAGGTCTGCCGGCCCCGCTTTTAATGCCTCGTTGATTTCGGGGATGCGCACCGAGGGATTTTTGCGGGCCTCGGCCGCGATTTTTTCCACCGCGGCATGGCGCTCGTCAAGGTCCGCCGATGCAAGTGCTGCAAAGAGTTCCTTCATTTCTGCGTCTCAGCCTCTGCAATCTGGCGTTTGGTTTCCGCCATCTTGGCTGCCTCCTCCTCGCCGTACCAGAGAACCAGCTGCCGGAACGGAATTTCAATGCCTGCGTCGGCTACCGCGCGGTAGATAATGCCAAGCAGTTCCTGCTTGCAGCCGAGCCAGACCGAGCCCGGTGTCCAGACGCGGCAGGTTAAGTCAACGCCGTCGTCGCCGAGGTTTTCGACATAGACAATCGGGGCAGGGCTCTTGAAGACATAGGGGTACTTGTCCAGTGCTTTTAAGATGACCTTCTGCGCCGCGGCGGCGTCTTCGGAGTAGGCGATGTCGATGGACAGGTCAAATCTGCGGCCGAGGTGGGCTGCATAATTGGTGATGTCGCTGCTGAACATCGTGCTGTTGGGCACACGTACAAACAGACCGTTGTAGGTGCGAAGCGTGGTGGAAAGCAGGCTGATTTTTTCGATATAGCCTTCGTTAGAGCCTACTTTGATGTCCTGTCCGACGGTTGCCGGGCGGTCAAACATCAGAAGAATTCCTGAAATAAGGTTGGAAATCGTGTTCTGGCAGGCGAAACTGACTGCGAGGGCGACCACGCCTCCTGCGACCATGAGGCCGGAGAGGTCAAGGTGCAGGTAGGGGCAGATTATCATGAATGCGATGAATATGATAATCCAGCGGATGGTTCTGTTGAGTCCGTCGATGTTTGCGCCGTCGACTTTGCCCATCAGGACTTTTCTGATAAGGTGTTTTACAATAAAGATGATAATGGTGGCAATTATTGCAATGACGATAATGCCGATAATGTCTGATACGGTGATGCTTCCGATAACCGGGGTGTTGAATAGTTCGGCATGGCCGGTGAGATGTCCGAGCCATTCGGAGATGAATTCGGTTTGTGTTTCGGTGGATACCGCCGAGGATAAGTTTATGTCTGCCATCTTAGATCAGCCCCATGTCCATGGTGAATGTTTCGTCTACCA
Organism: Methanocorpusculum sp.; assembly: GCA_029987245.1. Classification (GTDB taxonomy): domain Archaea; phylum Halobacteriota; class Methanomicrobia; order Methanomicrobiales; family Methanocorpusculaceae; genus Methanocorpusculum. The sequence goes on from DALTWG010000023.1 coordinate 15,869, forward strand.
ATAGCGTCGCGGGTGTGTTCATGAAGGAGTCGGTTTTGCGTTCTTCAAAGAGGCTTTCTGCTTCTTCCATGCCGTCGCATAAGATTCCGTTTTCAAACCATGTTTTGGCAACTTCTTTGGAGGTGATGTCCATCTGTGCGCAGGCTGCGGCAAAGTCTTTGTCAAAGTATATCCAGAGGCCTTTCATATAGAATACGGCGCGGCCGATGGTTGCCCATTCGTCGGTGTCGTTTTTGATATGCAGGCGGAGGACGCCGTGTTTGTAGTTTTTGACCTGCGGGATGGTGTAGTTTACTTCGGATTCATGGTAGCGTGTAATGACGCCGCGGGCGGAGGTGCCGTACATGGAAAATTTCGGGCTGACGGCGGTCACCACGTCGAGGATTTCTGCTTTGCCGCTTGCGGATTCAAGCATGCAGGCGATTTCAACGGGGAAGGTAAGGTAGATGGTACACTTTGATTCGGGTTCGATGATGACGGGTTTGAATTTGATTTCAAGGAAGTCGGTGATCGATGTGGGTTTGTGGTTCGGTTCGACGGGGTGTATCAGGAGGGCGCCTTTGGCGGCGGAAAATGTTGCTTCGCGGGTTTTTTCGCCGTTTTTGTAGCTGCGTTTGTACTGGTGCAGGGAGCCGTCGGTTGTTACGCTGATGGTGAGGTTGGAAAAGGTTACCTCATGGTCAAAGCCGAAGCGGCCGAAGGTGAAGTGTTTTTGTCCTTCGGGGGCCTGAGGTTTGGCGCAATGGTACTGTTTTGCGGTGTTTTTCAGGGATGCGATTTTTCGTAAGGGATTGACTGGCATGTTTGCAGGTATAGTATTGGTTGTTTGGGGTATTAGCGGTTTGGGATTGGTGCGGGGAGGGGTGAGTGGATGACTAGTCACCTAGTCGCCTACATCTTTATATATTAGTTCTAAAATTAAAATAAATAAACATTTATAATAATAAATACAATATATACCACAAGACCGATTGGGAAATTGGTTTTTACACCGGAAAAACCGATTGACAAAACGAAAAAATGAAAGTCGAAACAGAATAATTTCGACTGCCCAATCGCAAGCAAACACTGTTTTTCTCTCATCCTATTTAAACGTAGTAGACGACTAGGTGACTAGTCATCCACTCTTACCCCCCGTATCCATTTTTTTGCGCGGCGCGCGAGGCAAAAATGATCTCCGGAAATTACGGTTCAACCCGCGCGCGCCCCTTTTGCTCCATCTCCGGCTCGCTTCAAAAAAATATCCGGGATCCCGCGAAATCCCCGGCCGGCGCATGAAACCTGACATTTCCTCATCCCGAAACCAACCCTGTCATTTTTGGGGAATTTCTGTACGTTAGCTATAAATACAGATTGCAAAAAAATACCTCATCTCTCTGCATGAGATGACGTCTGTCAGGACTTTCGGACCGCACGGTAACGTGTTTAAATACTATGAAAACAAAAATACCTGTAACAGCAGACACTGTCCCGCCCGGGACATCACCTCCAAATACCGGCAAACTGCTGCCCTGCCTTACCTCAAAAGCAGCAGAATCGGCCCCGGAAATCCCCTCTCCGGATAGCGACAGCCTGCCAGCCGTCGCTCTATATTTTTATTATTTTTTCAGTTATTTGACATATTTTGCTACAAAAAGTAGCCATGAATGAAACACTTTATCATCTCAAAAAACCAATACTGATATGCAGGCGCGGCAGTGCCGCCCTGCCCGGACGATGCAAATGCCGGACCCAAAATTGCATAGGTTACATCTATGACTGATGAATCGAAAACCGGTTCCCGGATTAACCTCAACGACTTAATCAAAGAGCGCCGCACGAAAAATCCCGTTCGCGTTCTTATCTACATTGATAAGAAACTCGGCGGTCTGGCGGGTGAACTCTTTGAAAGCCAGGACAACACCTTCGCGGATTTCAACCGCAGAATCTACCGTCTTGGACTCGAAGCCGAAGAGAAAAGACAGGAACAGAAAAGGAAACAAAATCAGCCGTAAAATAGACTTGTCTGCCCTGTATTCTCCCTGGAAGTTGAATTAAAGACAGACACCCTATTTTATTTGCTGTATTTGCGTATAAAAGTACCGCGCAAAACGCCCGTTTTGCCCGGCTTTTATCTGCAGACAATGGTACAGAAATGACCTTCGCAAGACGCACTATCTACATACCTGCAGAATATGCAGACGACATCCGCTGGATGGAGCAGGAATTCAAGGACCAGGGATTCAGCAAAACCCTTCTTACCTTCCTCAGGATTGCCCGTCTGCAGCGACAGAATGCACAGGTCTGTGCGGACAACCGCGGGATGCCTGATGCAGCAGAAGGATATGACTACTACACAAGGAAGTTCGGCTACCTTGCAGCCGATTATGAAAACGACCGGGACGTGCTCGAGACTCTTGGAAGCAACGGCGTCTACAATATGCTGGATGCCGCATTCAAAAAAATCCGGCTCGAGAACCCGGCTGTCTACAGCTTCTGTGTAGAACAGATGAAACGGGAGCACCCCGCTCTCTATCAAATCTGGGAATAGAACCGATGACATTGAACCTAATCATGGAAAAAGAAACCGCAGGCACTGCAGACTTTGCAGACGAGCTCTGCACATCTGCCTGCGGCATCATCGCAGAGCTTGCCGCCCGGCTTAAAAACGCCCGCGAGACTATCGCCTGTCTTGCAGCCGAGCGCGACAGCCTTGCAGCAGAGAACGTCGAACTCCTTGCAGTCGCCGACCCGGAAAAGTGCGCTGTAATGCTGCGGCGTCTTGAAACCGTCAGGCAGCTTGGCATCCTCAAAGACATTGAATGCAAAAGCAAGGATATTGTCATCCGCAATCTCAAAGCGGAGCTTGCAGCATGCAGAGGAAAAGAACATGAAAGTGAACATGAAAGAGAACATGAAAGAGAACATGAAAATGAAAATGAAAGAGAAACTGAAACTGGAAATGAAACAGAAAATGAAAATGAATCCGGATGAAATGAGCTGCCCCGGCATAAAACCTGCTCTCTCCAAAGTGGTCGACGCCGAAGCACAATATAGTCTGTCATCTCTCAGAGATATAATTGTCGCTGAGATACGGCTTTGGAAACAGGCGGACTCCTCTGTCCCTGCTGCTGTCGGACGCATTAAATCCGGCCGCCGCGGTGTAATCGCCGGCGCCGGCGCCGGCGCCATATCTGCGGGGCCGTAACCATGGGATTTACACAGACCACCGCGGAGCGGCTCCGGCAGCGCGAGCTCCTTGAAACGCTCATCTGCTCTTACGGTATTAAAATCACCAATGAGAACGGCGAAATCATCGGCTACCGGTTTTTCAAAGACCTGGACGAACTCACGCCTTATCAGTGCTGGTACTTTGTGCGCCGCGGCGGCAAATTCCCCAAACGCGCCGAGCCGCCGAAGGGATTTGTTGTTCCGGCCAACTCTCGCGACTGGATAATAAGTCTGGAAGAAAGCCTTGCACGTGAAGCCGCGAAGAAGAAAAAGACGGGCAAAAAGTCCGGCAAAACGTCCGGAAAAAAGAACGGCAAAACGTCCGGCGGGAAAAACAGCAGTATGTCCGGTGCCGGAACCGGGGTGTGACCATGGTTTTTCCCCTGACGAAAGATACGGAAGTGAAGGTGCGGGTAATTCCCGCATCTTCCGGCGTTATGCAATCCGGCGAAGCAAAGGAGGGAGTCGATGGCGGGATCTCCAATCTCTTCTAAAGAACCGCGGCGTTCTCCGGCCGCCGCGTATTTCGACGAACTGCCGCTTGACGGCATCCCGGTGCCGGAACCCTGCACCACGGCGGAGATGGAATTTGCGTTAAACAAAGAGGCTGCAAAAACATATCTGCAGCATGTTGATGTAAGCAAATTCCCGCTATCTACTGATATACTGATTGTCAAAGCCCTTTATTCCCGGCAGCTTGTCGTTGCCGGGGATGCCGACCCGGTTATTATCTTCAATAAGCTGACCGGGCAGGTATATGCGCAGGTTGATTCCGGCGACGGCTACAAGGTAATCAATATGGGTGTTGGAAAACAGCAGTTCCAGTTATATGTTCACCGGATTGTCTATTATGCGTCGTTAATAGACCGTGACCGGTTTGAGATGCTTGGAAGCAAGTTCGATATTCACCACATAGACGGCAACAAGGAAAACAATCATGCGTGCAATCTTGAACCGGTTCCGCGGGCTTTGCATTCCTGCAGGGGTGCGTATGCCAATGCGGTTTGCGGCGCACGGATGGAGGCGCAGATGATTGCAACGCGTATCAATTCTTCCAATGCGTATGCGGCAAGCCTGGTAAAGATTCTGCGGGTGTGTCTTGCGCAGTTTCCGCACTATACCAACAGGAAATTTCCGGTTGCGGTGTATTTTGCAAATCTGCTGCATGTGTCGAGGGATTATGTGTACCAGATTGCCAGCTGGCGCAGATGCCGGTTAATCCCGGATGCGTCGCTTGCGCAGCGGGATGCAATTATTGCGCATTATCACTGGATTTTCGACCAGCTGGAGGAAAATGATTACCATACCTATACCGAACTGGTCGAGCCGGAGGGTTTTGAGCATTTGATTCTCCCGGATGAGGCGGATGAGGCTGATGAGGCCGGTGAGGCTGATGAAAATGGAATGGTATGCGAATATGAAAACAGGTGAAAAAAATGTATATTCAGCAAACAGCAGATGATATTAAAAAATGCCTTTTAGAGGCAGGCAATCTTGTTGACTTCGCACAGGAAGCGGGAGTGAGCAGGGATAACGTATTGTTTTACGAATACATGCAGGCATGTGATATGGCCAAGGTCTACAGGGAGCTTGCGGCTGAGTGCGATGCGTTCATGCGCAGGTACTGCAGGTATCTTCTGGCGCATCCGAATGAGAATTTCCATGTCGCGGATAAGTCTTCGAAGATGGTTGATCTTGCAAAGCTGAGGGAGCTTCGTCCGGATGTGTACAACCGGTACAAAAAGCTGCCGGATAATTTCTTTAACAGGCGTTTTACGCCGGATGCGATGATTCAAATCATGCTTGCAAACAATGTGGGGGCGGATGAAATCGAGGGGCGGGTGACGGTCACGGTTACTGATATTCAGAAGTGTCTCAGTGATGAGGAAAAGGATGTGATTTTTGTCACGGACCCGGGGAAGTTAAAGCTTGTTATTTCAGAAGTAATCGCATGAACTCGTGTAAGTGGAAGAATAATCCGGTCCTTGCAGAGGGTGCGCTGCGCGAGCTGCTCCGTGAGGGGAAAACGTATGATGAGATTGCGGCGCGGGCGGGGGTCTCGCGGGGGACGGTGATTACGGCTATTCGAGAGCGTCATTTGTCTACGGGGCCGAAGAAGCTGAAAGGGATGCGGATTTGCGAGCCGGGGAGGCGGAGGCGGGGGTGAAAAAAGAGTCTGGTTCACCCCGTATCTTTTTTTATCAGGCATCCTTACATACATTCACCATACATCCCTGTCTGCAATGAAAAATATAACCGCGATGAACATCAAATATATATCCGATACTCATGAACATCCCGGAACTCTGGAAATCCCTGCAAATAACTGAAGAGACCTCATCTCTTGAAGTAAAACCCGGAACCCAGATAGGGGTTGACGAAAAACGCACCATATCTGCCTTTTCCAATACAATAGCAAACGGCGGCGGCTATCTCCTGTTTGGCATTACTGAATCAAAAACAGGAGATAAATACACTCTTAGCGGAGTCAAAAACCCTGAAAAACTCCAGAACGACCTTGCAGTCCAGTGCCGTACAAATTTCAATACAGTTATCCGTCCTGATATACAAACAGCCGTTGTCGATGGAAAAACTCTCGTTTGTGCCTACATCCCCGAAGCAGACTGTGGACAAAAACCTGTTTACATCAAAGCCCTCGGGGTGGAAAAAGGAACCTATATCCGTATCGGCGCTGCCGATCATTTATGCACAGACGAAGACATTGCCGTATTATATCAGAACCGCAGAAACAAACCCTTTGACAGCACACTCATGACGCACCTCGGATTTGAGGCATTAAATCCTGATGCGATTGAAGAATACCGCAAACTGCGTGCCTTAATAGACCCGGCATCGCCGGAACTGCAAAGACCGGATGAGGACCTGCTGATTTCTCTGCGCTGCGGCGAAAAGACCGAAACCGGATTTCATCCGACCGCTGCCGGTCTGATTCTCTTTGGTACAAAAGATGCGATGAAAAGCGAGTTTCCTATGCAAAGATGCGATTACATTCGTTTGAGCGGTTCTGAGTGGACTGCACCGGCTCCAGACAAACCGCATTATACCATTGAGATGAACGAAGGATTGTTTACACTCATTCCCAAACTCACGGCAGCGGTGATGGACGATATCCCTCGTGTTATAAGTCTTGCCGATGGTGAACTGCTCCGCCGTGATGAACCGGCTGTTTCTATTCGGGTAATCAGAGAGGCTCTGGTAAATCTTCTGATGCATCGGGATTATACAAAACATTCGACAAGTCAGATTATCAGATATTCAGACCGGATTGAATTTGAAAATCCGGGATATTCGCTGAAAGACAATCCTGAAAATGCAGAGCCGGGAAGTGCACAGCGCAATCCGTCGATAGCGATGCCTTTGCATGAGACAAAGTATGCGGAAAACAAAGGGTATGGTATCAGACTGATAATGGATGAGATGCGTGCTTTGGATTTGCCGGTTCCGCAGTTTATCTCTAACCGGGAGCAGAAAAATTTCAAGACGGTGCTGTATCTGCATAATCTGATTGGCAGTGATGAGAAGCGCTGGCTTGCAAAATTTGCCCCGTATCATCTTTCCCGTTCAGAAAAACAGGTTTTGCTTTTTATAAAATCAGCGGGAGAAGTTTCCAATTCAATGTGCCGTTCGGTGGTGCCGATGGATATTTTGCAGATGAGTACGCTGCTGAAAAAATTACGCAGCTATGGTATTCTTGTCCAGATTGGAAAGGGGTCTGCGACGCGGTATGTTTTATCTGAGTCGGCTGTCAGGGATGATGAATGAATATATCAATCGGAGAAATCTAAACGCATATAGATTAAAATCCGGGTTCATTCCGGGCGTTTTTATCCGTCCCGGTTTTTTCATGTCAAAACCGGATGTCGTTTTTCCTGAAATAGACCGCAGTTTTGGCTTTATTTTGGATTTTTTGCGACACCGGTTTTTTCATCGGAGAAATCTAAACGCATTTAGATCAAAATCCGGGTTCAATTCAGGCGTTTTTATCTTTCCTGATTTTTCATGTTAAAACCGGATGCCGTTTTTCCCGAAATAAACCGCAAGTTCCGGCTTTATGTTGCATTTGTAACTATTCATCCTTATGTATGAGGGTTGTATTTTATCTCTGGGCTTTTGTGATGCGTGTAAGCGCTATTCAAAAAATAAGACCAGCCATCCAAGGTACGTGAATAGTTACAAAGGGATTATAATGAACTGTAGTACTTGTAGAAATCCATATACATTGGAATAATCTCTTCAGACCTGCGGGATAATGCCTGAACAAAACCGAATCCTTCATAAAAACCACAGGCGGATGCCTTTGCATCAACGGTGATAAATCTCCCGCCCTCGCACTCAACCACTTCCCTTGCCTTTTCAAAGAATCTGATAATCAGTTCAGTACCGATTCCGCGGTGCTGAAACCGTGAATCCACCGCAAGCCGGGCAAGTTTAATGCAGGGATACTTCACATACGGATAATCTGCAATCTTGTCATTGAGGAAAATATTGCCTTTGTGCAGGGTATCGGCAATCAGGGTAAAATAGCCGAGCAACTGGTTTCCTTCATACAGCAGCCATGTTTTGGAAATCCAGTCATCCTGATTTTTGCAGGCGTCATTCTTTAAAAAATCGTTTAAATCTTCAATACCGCAGTCGAATTGTGAAACATCATATTTGCGGGACAGACGCACAAGAGAGTAGTCTGCCATAGGTTAGCAGGAGTCCGGGTGGTTCTTTTCAAACCGTTCTTTGGCAATGCGCATGGCGTGAAGACCTTTTTCAGTAATCACCGGATTTTTACAATATTCATCAAAATCCAGCGCATCCTGTCCTTCAAGTACAAGACCAAGTTCAATCGGTTTAGCCATAAGTACTATCTAATAAGACTGCAAACGTCAAATACTTTTGCATCTGTATCTATTCGATTTTTCCGTTAACCTGCCCGGATCGGGGGTTCGCATCCCGCTCGCATGATATAGTTAGCATATCTACATGGGGACAGTTTGTCCCCACGTAGGTATCGAGGTCAGGGTCGCGCCGGCGTATTTTTTTAAAATAATCTCTCGGGGAAGCAGAGCCGGTCAGAACTTCTATCACATCTATTACGGAAAACAGCCATTCTTCATTTATTTCATCCCATGTTGTGCGTATTTCATGGTTTTCAAAGAGTTTGACTGCTGAGCTTTGGGTCATTATTTGTTAGTTGGTTGTTTGTGTCTAAATAGATTTCGATGATTTCCGGTACAGACTTTGTTTTATCAGCGGGAAAAACCGGTTAACGCCATGACCGCACTCGCCGGAGTACCCGGCGCACTTCCGGTATGCAGAAGAAAATAATCCCTCTTTTTTCCCGTCCGGCCCCTCCTCCTCCCCCCCTTCTCCTCGCCGCTCATTATAAATACTTTCCTGCTGAATATTTTAGATATATTTGCCGGCCGCATTCCCTTCGA
>DALTWG010000074.1 GCA_029987245.1 Methanocorpusculum sp.
TGCCGTGCGATTTTGTGTTTTCCGTGTTTTCCGTGGTGATGTCCGTGGTGAATTCGCCGCGGGAGCTTGCGACCAAGGCGTTGAGCAAGCCTTTGGCTTGCGATTCCGTGTTGGAATGACGAGTTAAGAGACACGCCAAAAATGCACCTAACTTTTTCTATTCACTAAAATGAGATAGGCTCAACTGTCAAATTCAGGTTAGAACAGCAGATAAATACAGACCGGAAAAAGCAGCAGATACAGCAGACCGCCTGCAAGAAAAATCCATTCGTAGGCAGACAGAGGCTTTTTTTCCACAAACATCGCAGAGTCGTCTCCGAATCCTCTGCAGCACATTGCCGTGTAGGTTCGTTCCCCCTGGTCAAGCGCACGGACAAAAAGCGTGCCTGCAGCGTTGCCTATCGTCGTCAGACGATAGGATAAAGGCAGGCCGCGGCCCCAGTGATTAAAACAGCGCGCAGAAAAAGCGGACTGGATTTTCATAAAAATCCGGGCAAAGACAAATATATAGCGGATGGTAAGCGTAAACGCCGTGGTAAAAATCCGGGGAACATGCATCCGCGAAAGACCGGTTGCCAAATCCTGCATCGTGGTTGTTGCCGAGAGCAGAATGATAAACGAAAGCGAAATAACGAATTTCAGAAAGAGAGATACTCCAAAGACGATTGATTCAAGATAGACATTGACAAAGCCGACGCTGAAAAGCACATGATACGAGGAAAAATACGGATTCGTAAAGAACGGCTGCAGAATAATAAAAAACAGCGCCAAAGGCAGAATAACTGCCATGCGCACCAGATAATAGCGAAACGAGGCGCCAGACATGACATAAAGCGCGATAAAAAGCAGGAAAACAACCGCAAATCCGAAAATCTGCGTCCAGGGGACAATGCCTGCATCAGAACCCGTAAACGGCAGCAGGACCGCGGCAAGAAGCCCTGCAAGACAGAGTATGAGTTTTACCCGTGCGTCCAGCGCATGAACTGCGCTTTTTTTGCATGCCTCGCGTTCGATATCAAATAATTCGTCAATCAGTGTCATTCGCTTTCGTGGTAGTGGGGGTGGCGGTGGAAATGGGAATGGACGTGTGCTTCATCACGGGTTTGTGCGTGTTTGCGCGGCTCTTTGCCGAATGCGCGAAGAAGCGCGTCTTCTCCTTCCTGATACGTATAGGCATCGGCGACTGCAACGCCGGAGTTTTGCAGGGAGTGAATCAGCCGCGGAACGGCGGGAAGCTCCAGGCGGGCGCGTTCCAGAACATCTCCCTGTGCAAAAATTTCAGCCGGCGTGCCGCAGGCGGTAAGCTCACCTTTTTCAAGAATATAGACCAGGTCTGCATTTTCCGGCACCAGTTCCACCTGGTGCGTGGAAAAGATAATCGTGCAGCCAAGGGTTAGCGGAAGCATATTCAAAAACCGGAACAGGTCCGATACCCCGCGCGGGTCAAGACCCGCTGTAGGTTCGTCGAGGATGATAACCTCCGGCTGCATTGCAAGAACGCCGGCTATTGCAACGCGCTTTTTTTCACCGCCGGATAAATGATGCGGGGCGCGGTCGCGCAGTTCTTCCAGCCCCAGCATGTGAATGACTTCGTTTACCCGCTGTTCCACTTCGGCTTTAGGCAAACCAAGGTTTGAGGGACCAAAGGCGATGTCCTGTTCCACGGTAGAGGAAAATATCTGGTCATCGGGGTTCTGGAAAACAACGCCGATTTTACGGCGGACAGAGGCAATATTTTTCTTTGTTACCTGCTCGCCGCCGACGAAGACGTCGCCTGATGTGGGGAGGAGAATGCCGTTGAAGTGGCGAAACAGCGTACTTTTTCCGGCGCCGTTGGGTCCCAGGACTGCAATTCTCTGCTTCGCATCCGCGGTGAAATTAATATTGTGCAGGGTGGTGGTTTTCGCGGTGCTGTAGGTATAGCAGAGATTGCGTGTCTCGATGATATGCATTACTTATTAGTATGCCGCACAAGAACATAAACATTACAGAATTAGTATTACTGCAATTACACCACGATTGGTTTTTTCAGACTGCAATTTTACAAACCATAGTTTCATAACACCACAGTAACACGAATCAAAAATTCGTAACACATAAATGAGTCAAGATGCAACTATGTTTATGCACATTCCGGATTTTGTTTTCGGTTACTCTGCCCTCGGCATTGCCGTCGGCGTAGTCTTGTGTGTAGCTGCACTTGTTCTGCTCGGTTTTGCCATACGATGGGCAACGAAAAACCTCAGCCAGTCCAAAGTTGTCATAATGGCTGTCCTTGCAGCCGGCATTTTTGCCCTGCAGGCGTTTAATATTCCCACCGGCTTCGGCGTTTCAGGACACCTGGTAGGCGGCGCGCTTGCTGCAATAGTGCTGGGGTCACCTTTTGCCGCGGTCTTTATTCTAACGATTGTTCTTATTATTCAGGCACTTATTTTCGGGGACGGGGGTGTGCTTGCGCTTGGTGCAAACATCATTAACATGGGCTTTATCGCAGGCTGCATCGGCTTTTATTCCTTCGGACTGTTGAAGCGTAAACTGCCGGCAGGTGTATCCGCCGGCATCGCCGGATGGCTTGCCTGTGTTGTTGCTGCGGCAGCCTGCGCCGTTGAAATCGCTGTTGTCGGAGCGGTCCCGATTACCATCGGTCTTCCCGCCATGCTTATCTATCATGCGTTAATCGGCATTGTGGAAGGAATTATCACCTGTGTCATTGTCATGCTCATCTTCAAAGTCAGACCGGAACTGGCCGGAAACGCGGAAGGCAAAGCGGTTTCTCTTGGAAAGATTGCTGCCGCCGGATTAATTGCAGCTCTTGTAATAGGCGGCTGTGCAGTCTTTTTTGCTTCGTCAGACCCGGACGGACTTGACAGCACAATTCTCATCAGCGAGGGAAACAAGGAGCTTCTCTCTGATGCAACATCAGACGAGGTCGCAGGCGAGGCAAACGACCCGGTGCAGTGGAATGCACCGATGCCGGATTACGCCCTGGGCGATTCAAATGCCGGAGGCGTTATTGCGCTTCTAATCGGCATCGTTGTTGTGCTCGGGTTGATTTTTGCGGCTGCAACACTTGCACGCAAGTCAAGAGAAAAGAAAGAGTAAGAAGATTTTATTTTTTTATTTCCCGCCGAAAAAGTCCAGCTGCCTCTGCCGTGCACCGGAATGCACCCTGAACTCCGCGCTCAAAAACCGGCGGACATCCATTTCAAGCAGCGGATTTTGCTCGCGCGCGGTAAAAATCATATCACCCCACGCCCCTGCAAAAAGATTATACCCATACGGCAAAACAAGCCGGTTGAAAATCTCGCGGCCGAATATTTTTTCATCCGGCAGACGGGCAGCAAACTCCTCATAAAAAATTGCCGCCTGCTCTAAGGGGTGATAGCCCGCGCGCACCCGTGCGTAAAATGCCAAAACGCCCTTCATTACACCTTGTAAATCAGCATCGGAAAGCGCACTTGCCTCTTCATGCAAATGCAGCTGAGCATAGAGTTTTTTCAGGGCGGCAGCGTTGACCCGCTCCTTTTTGCGCAAACTGACAGCATCTTTCAGATTCAAGGCCAAACGAACATCGGAAAGCGTTTTTCCCGCCGGAATTTTCCCGGATTCAAACATCCGCTTCAATTCATCGCGGGTAAACATTACCTCATCAAAAGCCGCTATTTCGTCAAAAACATCGCGCAAAGTGATAAACGTCTCAGAAAACCGCGTTAAAAGCCTGAACCGCTCCAGTTCAAAAATATCAGCTTCATCCGCCTCGCTGTCGGTCCTGAAATGCGCGGTGCGGTATTTTGCAGCTTTGTCAATGCACTTCATTTCAAGGTCAAAACCAAACATACCCGCACAGCGTACAATTTCCGCACGCGCAGGCACGGTTCCCTTTTTAATCAGATGCGACGCGGAAAATTTTCTGCCGCCGGAAAAGATTTCCCGGATAATATAATACGTATTCAGCCCGTTTTGCAGACGTTTTTCTATCCGGTAGAGGTTTTCCGGTTTCATACTTATAGTATTGGTCGCAGGAGTTTATTTATTCATCCAGTAAGACATATATGTAAGATAGAATGAACAGGGAAAATAATGAACTGGATGAGGATTACATCCTCCTTGATTGTCCGGTCTGCAACGGTGAAACGGATTTTGAAATCCTCAAAGAACCGCCGCAGGCTGTTGTGCGCTGCACAGAGTGCGGACACATCATGCACGTAACCTTAAAAGAGCCAAAAATTTACAACGTAAAGACCATCATAAGCTACGGAACCGACTCGATTACCGCATCCGTTGAACTCCTGGAAGGAGAAAAAATCTCTGTGGGCGACTTTTTAGTAGCAGAGGCGGGCGAAGACTCCTACAACGTCGAAGTAACCTCCCTGGAGGAAAAAAACGCGCGCCGCCAAACCCTTCCGGTGGAAAAAATCGACACCATCTGGACACGCCTTGCAGATACCGTAATTATCAAGGCGTCTTTAAACAAGGGCGCGGTTACCATACCTCTTTATGAACAGGTCGACGGCGAATCCGAATACACCGTGGACCATTTAACAACCATCGGCGGCAAAATGTTTCGTGTCACCCGCATCAAGCTGCGGAAAGGAAATGTTATCACCCGCAAGGACAAATCCGCAAAAGCGTATGAGATTAAACGCATTTACGGCGAGCGCTCGGTAAAATAAACCCGGTCCTTCTTTTTTCAACCCAAATTTGACAGTTGGATTTTTGGCTGTGTCGCTTAAATCGTAATGCCTACACAGACATCACCACGGAAATCACCACAGAAAACACGGAAATAGAGAAATCAACAGAAAACACAGAAGAAATTGCATTTTAGCCAATCATCAACCGTTGATTCCGTGAATTCCGTTGAATT
>DALTWG010000024.1 GCA_029987245.1 Methanocorpusculum sp.
GGTCTTGTTTATTTATTTCATTTATAAATATAAATAATTATCGAAATGAAAAAAAGTTCTCCTATATAAATATAGTATGCACATGCGCATATCATACCCCCCATACATTTTTTTCATGAGAGGGGGTAAGGGAGCGCGCAAAATCCCTGTGTGCCAAAATACCTCACCGACCAAAATCAACGCGCAAAAAAACTCACTGACTTTTTTCAAGGCGTAAAAAACCTCACTGACCTAAATTATCCCGCAAAAAACCTCACTGACTTTTTTCACAGCTCAAAAAACCTCACTGACTATTTTCAACCCCCAAAAAACCCGCAAAAAAAACCGCAAACCCCATACTCCCGGGCGGGTTCGAACCGCCGTCTCCGGCTCCAAAGGCCGGAATGATTGACCACTACACGACGGGAGTGCAGTAACTTATTGGACGCACATCTAAATGAAACTACTGATGTGCACCACCCGCTAACAGCAACCCCTAACTGTTATACCCTATAAGAACAAACCATAATAGGATGAATCTGCTGTTTGAACTCTCCGGAGAAAACCAGGCACTAAGCATAGCCGAAATCGGCTGCGTCGGCACCGTCTGCGCAACCGGAAACGGCATCGCTATAGCCCGCGTCGAACAACCGGAAAAAACAGCACGCCTTGCCGGAACCCACGTCGTCTCAAAACTCCTCGGAGAATGCGACGGCACAAAAGAAGCACTCGAAGACCTGCTCAAATCTTTGCAGCTTCAGGCCCCCAAACCCTTCTGCGCGCGCGTAAACAGGATTCATCCGGCTGCAGTCAATGCCGCCTCAAACGAACTGGAACGCATGATGGGCAGCCTCATTAAGGGAGAAGTCTCCCTGAAAAATCCCGGATGCATCTACCGCGCGGTCTTTACCGCCGGAAAATGCTACCTCGGAGAAGTACTGCAGATAATAGACAGAGGTGCCTACGCAGCGCGCTCGCCCCAAAAGCGCGCCTACTTTCACCCCGGCGTCATGATGCCTTTAATGGCGCGTGAAATCATCAACCTCACCCGCGTCGAACCCGGCGAAACACTCCTTGACCCCTTCTGCGGAACCGGCGGCATGCTTATGGAATGCGCCGAAATGGGAATTGCAGCGGTCGGAAGCGACTTTAACGAGGAAATGCTTGCCGGATGCCGCATGAATAACCCAAACGGCCTCATACTGCGCGCGGATGCAGCGCACATGCCCTACCCCGACGCATCCTTTGATGCGGTAGCCGCCGACCTGCCCTACGGCCAGTCAACCATAATAAGCGCCGAAAGCCTCGATACGCTCTATAACGAATCGCTTGCAGAAATCCGGCGCGTGTTAAAGCCCGGGCGGCGCGCAGTAATTGTGACGCACAAAGACATCAGAGACATTGCGGCCCGGTACTTCACCATAGCAGACTACATTGAACAACGGGTGCACAAAAGCCTGACACGGCGCATTCTCGTTCTTATATAACGGAAAAATAGAAAGGAAAATACTCATATGGAAAATAACGTGCTAACATGGATAACTGAACAGTTTACCAATTATACGCCGGAGAGAAGCGTAGCTGTGCGCGCTTTGCGCCACATGCGGCCGGCTGACCGGAAAAATCTTTTCTCCGACGACATTATGGAGATGCGCACGGCAGAAGGCTACTGGTTTGAAAGCCTCATCTACGAACAGCTGATTCGCATCGCGGAAAAAACAGACACCATTAAAAAAATCGTGCGCAAAGGCGCCGACGTCCCGACACGCAAAGATAAACCCGAACTGGGCCGCAACGAGATTTATTCGGCGGAAAAAGGCGATATCCGCGTGCGCGGCAACGGCCAGGATTTAGCCGAGGTCGACCTGCTTTTATTCGACAACAGCAACCAGGTGGTTTTCTGCGAGATTGTAACGTCTCCGGCGGATTTGAAGGATTTGGAGGCGGAGATTATCTATAAGAAAAAGCTCTTCGGCTACATGTTTTCGCAGGAGCGGGTGGGCTTTATTTTATTTGCAAGCGTCGATATCAGAAATACGCAGGTGGTCAGACGTCTCATGGAAGACCCGGACAATGCGTATATCTGCACCCGGCCCTGCGAGGAGATGAAGGCATGTCTGTACGGCTTGTGGGTTACCGGCATTTCGCGCACGCCGGAGAAAAATCCCAAGCTCATTTACGCCTCTTCGCTGAAAATTCAGGGCTTTGACTACAAACATCTGCATGACGAGGCACTTGCCCGGCTCTATTTTGCGATGGACCATAATTTCACCAACGATGAGTTTTTCTCCGACCCCGCGGTCTCGCCTCTGGTCAAAAAAGTTATCTGCGGGGGATTGTATCCTTCGGCGGTCAAGGCGTTAACTGCCGCGCATCCGCTTCGTTTGCGCTCCGAAGTGCTGGATTTTGATACGGTAATCGAAAAATACAGCCGGGTTATTCTTGCAATTGATTTCCCCGAGATTGAGCCGGTAATTTACTTAAGGCCCAAGCCGGTGCGCCGCGACCCGAAGGTGACGCGCAAGGAGTATATGCGCTCAAAGGAGTATCTGAAGTTTATCCGGGAAAAAACCGGGCCGGGCTTCAAGTTTGAGCGGCCGACGCCGTCACGCGTGGGTTTTTATCTGTGGCTTGAGTCTGCCAAGCCGTGTCTTGGCGCGGAGCGAAGCTGCGCGCTTCTGGATTACTGCGCAAATCCGATTACGCATTATGCCGAGCCGGGCGAGGGTTTTACTCCGGCGGTGCCGGTGAAAAAGGTGCAGAAGAAAAAGAAGCGGTATTACCGAAACCGGCATATAAAACAGCCCGGCGACAACGGACACCGGCATGAGAGGGATTGAAAGCCCGCCCCGCTGCCTCCCACGCTTTCCGCGCTGCCTCCCACGCTTTCCCCGCTACCTCCCTCTCTTTTTCTCCGCTTTGCGCTCCTTTTTTATCTCCGCGATATGTTTTGCATGCTTTTGCGCGGCCTTCTCACTCCCCCTGAATTTAGCAAGCCGGCCGGCGAGAGCCTCCACCTCCTCTTTTGAAAAAACCGCGCCGGCAAACTGCTCCTGCAGCGCGGCTTTCAGCCGCGAAATCTGCGTAATGCAGCAGTCCGTCCTGTTTTGCGGAATGCGCGAAATATCGCAGGCGTTTGCAAACACAATTAC
Source organism: Methanocorpusculum sp. (assembly GCA_029987245.1). Lineage (GTDB taxonomy): Archaea > Halobacteriota > Methanomicrobia > Methanomicrobiales > Methanocorpusculaceae > Methanocorpusculum. Next base: position 3,132 of record DALTWG010000024.1, read on the forward strand.
CGAATGCACATATTTTTCCGGGATACGCAGCGCGGCTGCCGCCGCTTTTGTATGCATACTATTCTGCGCAATCGGATTGGAAACCGAAAATGTCTGCCCAAAGGAGTTTGTTTTCATCCAGAGCCGGTCGGAAAAAGCCCCGCTTAGAGTCCCGGAATACTCCTTGTTTTCAAAGACATACAGCCCCGACGGATGCAAAAGAATCGCGTCTGTTTCGGTGATTCCGCCTGATTTCGTCGGAAAATACAGCGGCCCCGCCGCATAGCCGCCCGGGATTTTTTCAAGAACCGACAGCAGAATGCGCTCACCTAAAAGCCCTGCCTCCTCTTCGGGGGTAGATGTTGTGCGCTGCCAGGAGTCTTTTGACATGAATACTATTATATTTGGGGCCCGGATGAGATATACCATGCGAAATATTGTACGAATACGTGCCCGCGTCCAAACGTATCAATAGAAATGTATTTTATATTTTAAGGTGTTATTGATATAATAGAAAAAGTATGGCAGCGAAAAAAGCAAAGAAAACGGCCGAGCCAGAAGCAGCACCGAAACTCTTCTATATATTCTACAACCAGGAGAGATGGGACAACTGGCTTAAGACCTTAAAGGAAGCAGATTTTGCAGGCGACGAAAATTCCGATGAAATGCCTGAAGGATTCAGAATTTTAGACGGACTTTCAGACGACATCACCCTTGCCGTCATTAAAATAATCAAACTCTACCAGAACACCAGACTCACCCTCGAAGAGGCAAGAACTAAACTGCGCGGCGTGGAGGAAATTGTCATGGGCGAGGTCACTGATGATGATTTAGCCGAGATTATCGGCTCCATGCAGGTATCCATGCTTGTGCTGTTTGCCGCAGGACAGAAGTATCTGGAAGGCACCTATCCCGCTTCCGAGGAGTTAAAGAATCTGGTCAAAGACGGGCGCAAAGCAGAAGCCAAGGACCCCGAAAAGGCGCTGGAGATTGCATCTTCCATCGGTTCTGCCGTAATTAACGGCTCGTCCTGCTGCGGCAAATTTGTCAAAGACACCGATGAGCCCGGACTCTTTGACGAATGGCTTGTCGAGGTTGAGCGCATCGCCGATGCCGTCAAGTCGCTGAAGAATTTCGACGAAGTCGCCGGAGAAGAATAAATTGATTGCTTCCCGGGCGCGGTTTCGTTATATAAAAAAGCTGCAGCGGGCAGCAGGATATCACCTGCCCGACGGGGCTTTTCATCCGGCAATGATGGAAGCCATCTGCGGTTCGATGAACATTGATTCTCTTGACCCGGGAACAAGAGAACAGGTGCTCAATTTTTTTAAGGATTTTCTGGAATGCAAGTGCAAAGACTCTCCCTTGTGCGGATGTCCCGAGCGCAAATTCGTGGTAAAGATTTTAGAGCTGCGCGAGCTTGGCTTAAGCCACAAGGAGATTCACCGCCAGTTACTGGATGAATACGGGATTGATTTGTTCCCGGCGGATATTTTAAGCTTTTTGGAGGAGTCGGTACACCTGCTTGAAGCGGTGAGGTCAGTGGCAGAACTTGCCGGCGAAGATGAACTGGTGAAAAAGACCGATGCGCATATCAAAGATATTGCGCGGTAGGGTTTTTGATAAAATAAACCCGGGTAAGAAGGGCAAGGGAAACATCTATTAGCCAGTTGCAATAAAAATACTACTAAATACCTTCCGCGGAAAAAATGTCTCATTTGTTTCATCTGAAAAAGCGTACTGAACCTGCAAAAAATTGTACTGCTGCAGCCGACAGCACCCCTGCAAAAAACTATTCTCCGGACAATTTTCTGGTAAAAGCACTGTTTCTGATTTCAGCGGTATCAGTTACGTTTATTCTTTCCATACCCTTTTCTTCCATGGAATTTTTGCGTGAATTAGCCGCCGAATTTACAGAATATGCAGAATACGCAGAATATGCACAGCATGCCGGCACATTTTCTCATCTCTCGCCGACCGCATTTATCCTCCCGTCTGTTATTATAGGAGCAATGCTTTGGCTGTATCTTGTCTGCAGAAAAAATCTCCTGCAGAAAATCTGGAAAGAGGCAGCAAAACCGTATTGCGCGGCAGCAGGAGTGTTAGCCCTTGTCACCTCCTGGATTTTTGCAGAAGGATTGTGTGCGCATCCGGATGTTTTGCCCATGCCCTGCTCCATACTGTTTTGTATTCTTATTCTGTATGCTCTTTACCTGTTCTGGAAATTTCTGCTTTGTTCCCTGGTTCCGGTCGTCTTTCGCTTTATCCGCGGACTTGACCGGATTGAAAAATGGTATCTGGGAATTATCGTTATCTGCGGTGCTGTGGCAGTTCCGGTTCTGTATTCGCTGACTGATGTCTTCTATGCGCAGTTTAATGCCTTTTACGGCGCGGATTCAATGATGTTATATACGGACAACGCGTTCAATCTGATAGGGACAATAGGAAACAGCATTGTTCTGTGCAATATCAAGCATATCATCTTTGGGTTGTTCGGGCTTCCTTTTGGCATAATTGCATTCCTGGTTTCAAAGGTGTTGTTTTTTGTACCGGAAGCATATATTATGACAATCGCCATACTGCAGATTGCAGCACTCGGCGTTACTGCGGTTCTGTTATCCCGCCTGGTGAAGGCAAAAGGATATCTTAAAGCAGGATTTCTGCTGATAATGACGGTCGCATTTCCCAGTATTATTTTTTCACTGACAATTGAGAATTATTTTTTTGCTGCATTCTGGCTTGTCTTGTTTGTGTATTCTGTCTGCACTTCAGAGAGGTTCAAGGACTGGCTGTTTATCGGAGCTGTTGGAACAGTTACCACCAGTGCGGTCATGTTCCCGTTTCTTGCAAAGAAATTTGACATAAAAAAATACCTGTCGGTTGCCTGCAAGGCGGTTGTGCTGTTTCTTCTTTGCGGCAGGCTGTCGGTGTTTGGTTCGGCTGTTCAGGAATTTATTGTGCAGACACATTTTACAAATATCGGTCAGACGGTGGCAGAGAAAGTGTCTGTTTACGGCAGTTTCGTTTCATCGCTTCTGTTTGCACCGGAAATGGAGATAAGCCAGCCTTCACACTACAGTTTTGATGTGTCTTTTTACTACACCAATGTACCGGGCTTCTGGGCAGGGATTGCGGGATATATTGTGCTTGCGGTTGCTGTATGCGGGTTTATCTGGTACCGCAAAGAGCGGTTTGCTAAAATATGTATCTGGATGACGGCATTTTCCGTTCTTCTGATCGGTATTGTCGGCTGGGGTTCAAATGAAACGGTTCTGTTTACTTTCTATTTCTCCTGGGCTGTCATAGCGCTTGTGTATCTTGCTGTGCACAAGCTGTGTGCAAATCATCCGAAAGTCGAAATGGTCATACTTATCTGTCTTGCAGCGGCACTGCTTATTATTAATATTCCGGCTTTCGCGGATGCTGTTGCATTCGGGATGCAGTATTATCCAACTGTACTGCATGTCTGAAGATACGCAAAATTTTGTAACTGTTCATCCCTTCTTTTTCAACCAGTTTACAAAAAAAAGAGTAACTATTCAGCCCTATTATAAGGGTTGTATTTTTCTATGCCTACTTAAAATGATAAATACAGGGAGTGAATAGTTACAAAAAAAAGAAATTTATTCCGTATTTACATTCTTCAGCGTATTCTTATCATAGCGTGAAATCGTCGCATCCTTCTGATTCTGATACTTTGCATCCGGCTTTTTATCATACGGACACTCACACCGCTTCGTCACATAAAAGACCAGCTGCCCCACCGGCATTCCGGCATACACCCGCACCGGACGCGAATTCGAATTGCACATCTCAAGCGTAATCGTGCCCGAAAAACCCGCATCAATCCAGCCCCCTGTCTGATGCAGCTCAAGCCCCAGACGCGCGACACTGCTTTTGCCCTCAATCGAAGAAACAACATTGTCCGGCAGCGTCACCTTTTCCAGCGTCTCCGCCAGAACAAACTGCCCCGGCAAAATATCAAAATACGAACTCTTGCGCTCATTCACATGCGAATGCAGCGTATCCCTGTTATACGGGTCAATAACATCATCACATCTGTCATACCAGACAAAATGATTTCCAAGCCTGATATCCAGCGAATTCGGCTGAATTAACGCAGGGTCGTACGGTTCAATTTTGATAAAGCCGCGCTTGATATGGTCGGCGATTTCCCAGTCAACTAAAATCATACACTATCATTGGACGCGAAAGATTATAGTATTATTTATTCTGCCATGCCCAATATACTACAGACATGAAAGACACCTATATCTACCACCCGTCCGAATTCCCCAAACCCCCGGTCACCGTAACCAATATCGCCCTCATCTTCGACATGCATGAAACCGAAACAAAAGTCAGTGCAGATACGACATTTACCGCCGAAACCGACCTGAACGAACTCAGACTCAATGCCAAAAAACTCGAAATCCTGCGCGTTACTCATAACAAACACCCCGTCCCCTGGACATACGAAAACGACATCCTCACCATCCTCTTCGCGCGCCCGGTAAAAGAAGGCACCGCCTTTCACATAGGCACCGAAACAATATGCCGGCCGACGGAAAACATCCTTGAAGGCCTCTATTATGACGTAACGCCTGCAGGGCTTCCCAAAACCATGATAACCCAGTGCCAGCAGTGGGGATTTCAGCGGATGGCTCCCTGCATCGACGACATGCGCGCCAAATGCACCTGGCGCACCACCATAATCGCCGACGCGCGCTACACCAATCTTATCTCAAACGGCGACATCGCCCTTGCGCGCACCCGCTATGAAGCAGGGCGCGATGTCATAACCTACGTCAACAATGAGAAAATGCCGCCCTATCTCTTTTTCCTTGGCGTCGGCACCTGGGACACCTTTGCGCGCCGCTTTATCTATCCGGACGGAAAAGAGGTCATGCTCGAGCTGATGCTCGCCAAAGGCGCGGACGCGCTCAATGCGGAAAAAGCCCTGGATATCATGTCGGACGCCATTTTGTGGACCTATGTCTACACCGGGCCGGAACGCTATGAATCTCTCCCGCTCCGCGATGAAATTTATCAGAAGTGCCGCAGGCGCGAGGCGCTCATCAAAGAAGACGCAGACATTGCCGCGCTCAGTAAGGAAATCGCCCTCCTTGCCAAAGACCTGGTATTCGGCTACCAGTACCCCTACGAGGTATACCGCGAGATTGCAATGCACAACTCCGACTTCGGCGGGATGGAAAACACCGGCAACACCACCATTATCGCAAGCCGGATTATGCCGGATGCAAACATAACGGATGCATCTTATGAATACATGCTCGGCGTCAAACAGCACGAATTCTATCACAATTTAAACGGTTCGGGCGTCACAGGCGACACACCCTTTTCCATCTGGTTAAACGAGGCGGTAACCGTAATGATGGAAGATGATTACCTTGCATTCCATTTCGGCAAAGACTATATCCGGCTTACCGAACTATTGCAGATGCATACGCCGGGCACGGGGACGTTTTCGCTTGATACGGGCAGTATTTCCATGCCGATTGAACCGACCGGCTTCAATGACCCCAATGACCTAATCACTTCGGTTACGTATGTAAAAGCGCCTGAATTTACCCGGATGATTGAAAGCGCGCTTGGCAAGCCGGCGTTTTCCTGGGCGCTTGATTTGTATCACCAGCGCTATAACGGCTCGAATGCGAGCCCTGCAGATTTCCTGCGAACCATGGAGGACGTGGGAAAAACCGATTTCTCTTTTATGGCCGACCGGTGGCTGCACCAGACCGGTTACCCGACGGTATCTGCGAAAGCCGTCTGGTGCGAAGAGGATAAAACCGCGGAAATCACCGTCCGCCAGGAGGGTTTCGGCGCGCAAAAGCCGTGGATTTTCTATCTGACAGGACAGCTCTGCGATGCAGACGGCGGCATAATAACCGAGTTTACTCATAAAATCGAAAGCGAGTCGGCCGCATTCACCGTCGACTGCCCGCGCAGTTTCGCGTTTACCGTCTGGAATCCGGGGCACGTTGCCTATATTAAGATGAAAGAGGACGTCACCGATAACGAGCTGTATCTCCGGATGGAAAAATCCGGCGATGCCGCGACGCGCTTTCTTTCCTTTGCGGCGCTGTTTGACCGGGAAATGGCAAAACTCTGCGAAGATGCGTCCCGGATTCCCGAACGGAGGCTGGTTGAGGCATACATCAGCCTTGCGGAAAACGACGCGGTTATGGAGTCCTGCGGGGCAATTCCCCTGACGCTTTTTGAACACTGCTTGGATGCGCGGTTTACGTATTCTTATACGAAGCTCTGGTCTGCGCGCCGCCGGTTTTTGTTTGAAGCCGCGCGGCTTCGTCCCGTTTCGCTGAAACATGTTATGGAGCGCTATGCCGCTATCGGCCGTGAATCCGCGGAGTTTGACGGACTCGGGCGGATTTTTAAGGCGCGTGCGGTGCAGTGTGCCATTCAGGGCATCCTTGCGGCGCTTGACACGCCGCAAACCTGGAAGATGATTCGCGAATCGCTCGAACATGCGGCCTCTGCCTCTGTTTATCTCGCATCGCTTACACAGTATCTTTCCTCGTCCGCCCCGGACCGCTTTATCATCCTTGAGCGTGAAGCGGGCAAAGCCCGCGTCAATGCGGTTGCGTTTGAGAATTTCATCGGCGCGGCGGCGCTGTCTTCCTCGCCTGATACGGTAAAGTATCTGGAATGCATCGAAAAAATGCCGGAGTTCAAAGTCGAGCAGTCCGGTTATTCGCGTGCCATGTATCTGCGCTTTGCAGAAAACCGCAAACTCTCGCTTGAAACAGAAGAAGGAAGGGCGTTTTTAGAGCGGTCGCTTCTGAAAATAGCGCCGGTAAACGAGTATCTGGCTAACGGCATGCTCAATGTCTTTTCGCATATGGCCGAGTATGCTCCGGAGGTTTCCGCCGCGCTGCGGGGCATTTTAGAGCGGCTGCTGGCGTCGGTAAGCGCTGATGCGGCGCCTTCGGTGGTGAGCAAGGTAAATGCGCTGCTTGGGGCATAAAGCCCGGGCGGCTTTCGAATGTATTATATTTGGTGAGGGAGATACATTTACTCATATTTGCGGGGCAGTATGAAAGTATTTGTAAAAGGCAATCAGTATATGGCGGAAAAGGGCTCCTATTTCCGCGAATCCGTTAAGATAGACGGCGATTTTTTAGTGCCGAAGCGTACTATTTTCTGGAAGGACGTTGTGGTAACAGGGAGTCTCTATCTTTGTCCGGAATGTTCAATCAGCGGCAATGTAACCTGCAACGGTGCGGTTATCGGCCCCTGCTCGGTTATCAAAGGCGAGCTGAACGCGGGCGAGGAGCAGCTTACCGTATGTGACAATGCAGCGGTGCGCATTATCAAATCTACAGGCAATGTGCTTTTGCGCGACGGGGTGCAGTCTACCGAGGTGCATGCGGAAAATCTGCTGGTTATGGGAAAGGTGCGGTGTAATAAACTGATGGGCAAGAAGACGAAGGTTGTAAGCAACTGAGTTTTTTTTTTGTAACTGTTCACGTACCTTGGATTGTTGAATGAGGCTTTTGTGAGGTCGCATCGCCAGCCAAAGGCTTGCTCAAACCTTCGGCGAACCGCCTCAGGAAAGCGCCTTGATTTCATTCCAAGTCTGGCATTACAACAAACTACATAAAATGATAAAAAGAGGGAGGGTGAACAGTTACCTATTTTTTCGTAATATATTCATGTTGAGAAAGAAAACGTGTTTGTCCGCGTTTTTTTTCATCAGCATGGACAGATGCTATCCCCTACAACAATTCACTATCGTCCGGCTCTTCCTTAATCTCCTCCACCCCCTCGACAACCCCGGACCCCGCCGGAAGCGCAAGAATAACCGTATCCTCCTCTTCCGCGTCAGGCGCCGCATTACGCAAAATATACGCCTTCGCTGCGCCCAGACCCTCTTCAGCCGCGTCGTTAATCAGCTTCCAGCCGCGGAATTTGTTGCGGACAACCCCGCATACACCCTCATAATACAGCCGCCCCAGCTCGAATTTCGCGCCCAGATGCCCGAAACCCGACGCCTCCTCAAAATAATTTATTGCCCTGTCAAGACTCGGCTCCATAATATCGCCCCTGAGCGCGCATATACCAAGCCTGAACAGCGCATCCGGATTTTTCTGCTGCGCCGACTGCTTCCAGAGACTCAAGGCAAGTTCCGGATTTTTCGGCAGAAGCGTCCCGTTGTATGAATAGCATCCCAGCTGATACAGCGCACCCGCATTGTCCTTTTTCGCCGCTAATTTCCAGAAATATGCCGCCTTTTCCTGCGACACCCTTACCCCGATACCCTTGTCATAGCAGCAGCCAAGCTGATACTGCGCCTCGATACAGCCCCGCTCTGCTGCGCATTTCCAGTAATACGCCGCTTTATGCTCATTAACCGGCAGCCCGTCGCCGAAATACAGACACAGCCCCAGATAATACATTGCATCCGCATTTCCCCCGTCCCGCGCCAGAATAAAATAGCGGATTGCCTCGCCGATATCCCGCTCCACGCCCTTTGCCTGATACAGGCGAAGACCAAGCTCGAAGTTAATCTCGCTTTCCTTCGTGCACCGGTTCAAAAGACGGTCTAAAAAATTCATTGCTTACAGATTTTCCCCTAATCCTTTAATACGTTCCGGATGCGTGTAGACCGTAAAGCGGCGGTCCCGTGTGAAGCAGATGAGCGTGATGTTGTTGACATCGGCCTCTTTCACGCCAAGAGAGGTGGCGGCCGTGCGGGACACCACAATAGGAATACCGGCATGGACCGCTTTTACCACCATTCCGCGCGGCTGACGCCCCGTAGTCGCAAGGCTGCAGTCAGAGGGCGCAAGCCTGTGCAAAACCATATAGCCGATGCATTTGTCCACCGTATTATGCCGGCCTATGTCAGAAAAGAGCGCCGCCTGTCTGTCTTTGCAGAAGAGAACCGTGGTGTGCAGGCCGCCGGTCTCGCTCCAGTCGCCGGTATTGAGTGTCTCGCGCATGGCAAAAATCTGCTCAGGCGTAATTTCGCCCCCGTCCGGGACGGGCTCTATCGTTGAGCCGGGGTCAAAGCCGCCGGCGGATTCCACGGCGCCCTCAGTTTGGGCGCCCCCGGTACGGGCGCCTTCGATTCCTTCGACAAAAATATTCAGGCCCTCAACCCGGACCGAGGTAATCGAGGAGGCGAGGCCTGCTGCGATGAAAAAGCCAGCTCCGAGCTCTTCGAGGGCTTCTGCCGTTGCTACCATATTCTGGACACGGCGGCCGTTGAAGTACAGTGAGACGACGGATTCGGTGACAACCGGGTCTTGGAGTTCTTCTATTCTGCCGTTCTGATATTTTATGCCGTGTACTTTAGTAATCATGCGTTTTTCACCTCGTCAAAATCCGCGTCAGGGTGGCTTATCAGATAATCCGCGTACTTTTTCTCATGCAGGAAGGTGCAGTTTGTGCACGCCCATATAGGCCGCTTTAAGGACGAACTTTCCACCCATTCGCCTAAGGATTCGTCTTTGCAGGGGTAGAAGGGGCAGTAGCAGAACTGACAGACCTGTCCTGCGAAATGGCACGGATAATAGGGGCATCCGTTTCTTTTCCACTCAAACCAGCCGTTGTTTTCGTATCGCGAATAGATGAAATACCGCGGTTCGCGCCCCGAATCCGTACGGGCCTGCCCGGACTCTGCGGCGCCGAACGCGACAGCAGCCGCAATCCGGGAGCCGAGGCTGCTTCCAGCCGCCGCTGTGGTGTGTTTCACTTCCGCGTCAAGGGGCGCGGCTGCAATGCAGCAGCATGGTGCAGCTGCGGCGGCTGTTGCACATGCTTCTTTCAGCGCCGAACCGGATGCCCCCTCTTCGGTGACAATGAGGGCATAGACTTTATCTGCCGCGGCGGATACAAACACCGAGAGAAAATCATACTGCAGAATGCAGATATTTCGCAGGGGCGCCGCTTGAGCAAATCCCGCGCCGTCTGCGCTGTAACCGCGGCTTTGCAGAAGGGCGGCGCCGCCTGCGGAGCCGGCGTGAAGAAAAAGAGTGGAAAGCCGGGAAACCTCCCCGGCGCCGTTTGTTACTGCCTTAAACCCGCCTCTGACGTACAATGTGTCTTCGGTGTAGTAGTAGCGCATGGCTTATTCCCTGAGCGCGATATCGATTGCCTTTGCAGCTTCTTTGGCTGTGCCCATGGCAAGAATCACCGTTGCGGCGCCGGTTGCAGCGTCGCCCCCGGCAAAGACCTTTGCCATGCTTGTTTTCCCGTTTGCATCCGCCTTGATACTGCCGTTTTTATTCAGGACAAGTCCCTCCATCCGCTTTACTAACAGCGGGTTCGGGCCCTGGCCGATGGCTTCAATAACCACATCCGCCTCGACGATGAAGTTGCTGCCCTCGACCGGTGCAAACGAAGAGCGGCCGTCGGCGCCGGGAGCGCCGATTGCCATCTTCACTGCCTCAACGCCGGAAACCGTGTTTTCCGCGGCAAGAATCTTTACCGGGTTGGTCTCGGTCATGAAAAGAATGCCTTCTTCTTTTGCATGACGGATTTCATCCATGCGTGCGGGCATGTCCGCCTCGGTTCTGCGGTACATCAAGGTAACTTCCGCCCCCATCCGCCGGGCAACGCGGGCCGCATCCATCGCCACATTGCCGCCGCCTGCAACGACAACCTTTCTGCCTCGCTTAACAGGGGTGTCGTTAGCCGGGAAGTTGTTTGCGCCCATCAAGTTGACGCGCGTCAAAAATTCATTCGCCGAATAGACGCCCGGCGTATTTTCGCCTTCGATTTTCATGAAATACGGCAGACCGGCGCCGGTCCCGAGGAAAACTGCATCGAATGCCAGGAGCTCATCAACGCTTACGGATTTGCCGGCAATGTGGTTGGTCCTGATTTCCACGCCGAGTTTTTCCACCTCAGCGATTTCCGCCTGCACAATCTCCTTCGGCAGCCGGAAGTTCGGGATGCCGTACATTAACACGCCGCCTGCTTTGTGCAGCGACTCAAATACGGTGACCTTATGGCCGAGGCGGGCGAGTTCGGCGGCTGCGGTAAGTCCCGCGGGACCGCTGCCGATAACAGCGACTTTTTTGCCGGAGGGCTCAGCGCACTTTGGCGTCTTTGCAGGAACATTGTCTGCGACAAAGCGCTCCAGGTGGCCGATGGAAACCGGGTTGTCTTTTTTGCCGAGGACACACACACCCTGGCACTGCTGTTCCTGCGGGCATACCCTTCCGCAGATTGCCGGAAGCAGGTTGTCTTTTCGTATGATTTCGGCCGCGTCCTCGAACTGTTCTTCGGCTATTGCTTTGATAAAGGCAGGGATATTGATATTGACCGGACAGCCTTCGATGCAGTGCGGCTTTTTGCACTGAATGCAGCGCTTTGCCTCGGCGACTGCCTCGGCCGCGGTAAATCCGGTGTCGACTTCGTTAAAGTCCTGTATGCGTTCGCTTGCGGTTCTGTCCATTTACTTCACTCTCCTGCAGCGGCACAGATGGTTTTTATCTTCTGCGCGGTATTCAAGGGATGCTTTTTCTTCGCTCATGTACATTCTCTGGCGGGTCATTAAGTCGTTCCAGTCAACCTGGTGTGCATCGAACTCGGGACCGTCGACGCAGGCGAATTTCGTTTCGCCGCCGACAATAACGCGGCATGAACCGCACATTCCGGTGCCGTCGACCATGACAGGGTTTAAGGATACGTAGGTCTTAATGCCGTAGGGGCGGGTGACCTCTGAGGTAACTTTCATCATCATGCCGGGGCCGATAATCCAGACTTTGTCGATTTTTCTGCCGGACTCGCAGAGCTCCTTTAAGGGGCCGCTTGCAAAGCCTTTGATGCCGTATGAGCCGTCATCAGTCGTTACAAAGAGTTCGTCACAGATTTCTTTCATGTCGTCTTCGAAGATAAGGAGGTCTTTGGTACGTGCGCCGATAATGCCTATGACATGGTCGCCGGCGTCTTTTGCCGCCTGCGCAAGAATCGGGGTGCAGGCAACACCTACGCCTCCGCCGACGATGACAACGGTTTCACCGGGGGCGATGTCGCTTGGCTCTCCCAGGGGGCCTGCAACGTCTGCGAGTTCGTCGCCGGTTTTGAGGGTTGCAAGGAGTCTGGTGGTTGTTCCTATTGCCATGAAGGCGATTCTGATATTGTCGCCGTCGGTGGCGGAGATTGTTAAAGGAACCCGTTCTCCGCAGCCGTCGGGGTGAATGATACAGAACTGTCCTGCTTTTGCGTGGCGTGCGACCTGAGGGGCGTGTATCCACATCTGGAATACGGCGTCTGAAAGGGCTTTTGCCTCTACTATTTTGTATCCTGCCATACTTGGGTATATATTGGTTGTACTAAGAGATTAAGGGTTCGCAAAGGGGTGTATGGGCGCGAGGATGCAGGGCTTGCGGCAACGGGTGTGTGCAGGGGCAGCGGGTGGACAAAACGCATTAATAGCAGGAATTGGGGACCCACTGAGTCCCAGATTTAAAAATCATCTGAAATACCTGTTTCAAGATTGTTTTTTAGGTATATTTATTTACTTTTTGACATAAATTATCCATTGGATTATATATTTTATAACCTGAATTTGACAGTTGAATCAAAGGCGATGTCGATTCAAGCAGCACCAATATCAATGCGACCGTTAAAATTGAGATGAAAAAAGAAGATTCCTCTTACAGAATCTTCGACAAAAAGTCCCGAAGCCGCGGGCTCTGCGGGTTTGCAAAAATCTTTTCCGGCGTATTCTCTTCCTCAATAACCCCGTTGTTAATGAAAAAGACACGGTCTGCAACCTCCCGCGCAAATGCCATCTCATGCGTAACAATAAGCATGGTCATGCCTGACATTGCAAGTTCCTTCATAACCGACAACACCTCTCCAACCATCTCCGGATCGAGAGCGGACGTAGGCTCATCAAAAAGCATCACATCCGGGTCCATCGCAAGAGCTCTGACAATTGCAACACGCTGCTGCTGACCGCCGGAAAGCTGCTGCGGATACGCACGAAGCTTGTCTGAAAGTCCGACACGCTTTAACAGCTCCTTTGCCTTCTTTTCCCCCTCTTCAGGTGTCATATGCCCGAGTTTTACCGGCGCAAGCATAATATTGTTCTTCACATCCATGTGCGGAAACAGATTAAACTGCTGAAACACCATACCGATTTTCTCCCGCATCTTATTGACATTCACCGAATCGTCCGTGATGTCCGTGCCCTCGAATAAAATCTGACCGCTGGTGGGAAGTTCCAGCAGATTTAAGGAACGCAGGAATGTTGACTTGCCGCATCCCGATGGGCCGATAATCGCAATAACCTCGCCCATCCGGATAGTCGTTGAAAGACCTTTCAAGACCTCATGGTCGCCGAAGGATTTGTGCAGGTCTTTGACCTCAATTAATACATCGCCTTTAGACAGCATCTCTTTTCATCCTCTTCTCTAATTTCTCGACAAGTTTGGTCAGAATAATAACCATAATCAGATACAGTACGGCAACACCGATTAACGGCATAAACGCCTCATACGTCTGACTCCTGATAATATCTCCCGCCCGGGTTAAATCCACCGTTCCGATATAGCCCGCAATCGATGTCTCTTTTAAGAGCGTAATTCCTTCATTGCAGAGTGCCGGCAGAATATTTTTGAGTGCCTGCGGCAGGATGATAATAATCATCGTGAGTCGGAAGGGGAGGCCCAGACTCGAGCCTGCCTCAAACTGACCTCTGGGCACCGCGTTGATTCCCGCGCGGATAATTTCTGCAACATATGCCGCTGAATTGATACCAAACGCGACAATGGCGACAAAAATTTTGCCCACGTCCACAGAGGCAAATATCACATAATAGATAATCAGCAGCTGGATAAGAACCGGGGTGCCGCGGATTACGGTAAGATAGATTTTGCATATTGCGTTTGCTATCGTCCATTTGTGCATCAGTTCGTTCACCGTTCTGATAACGGCGATAATTGTTCCAAGCACCAGGCCGAACAGCAGGGAGAAAAACGCTATAAGCAGGGTATTTCCAAGACCCTGGAGAATGTAGGTGTACCGGTCTTTTTCGATAAAGTTCTGCACAAACTTGTCTTTCATGGACATGGTGCCCGAAGCTGCGGAGTTGACGTCGTCTATATAGACAAACAAAGCAAGGGCAGCAAGCAGGACCACGCAGACAGCAAGAATGATGAGAACTTTTTTCTTTGTAGATATGGGTTTTTTTTCTCTCGGCATGTTTACCTCAAAGATGGAAATACTATATGCTGTCTGATAACTTAAGAATTGTTACTTGCAGGTGAAAAAAAGAAGAGGGTTAGTTGATGTACTTGGCGACAATTGCGTCAAGGGTTCCGTTTTCTTTCAGTTTCGTAAGAGCTGCGTTAATTTTGTCCTTTAATTCGGTGTTGCCCTTCTTAATGGCAATTGCGTAGTCTTCATTGGTGAATTCTTTTTCAAGAATTGTAAGAGAGTCTGCTTTTGCGCTGTACTTTAATGCAGGCTGTTCGTCAATTACAATGCAGTCAATCTTTTTGGCTTCGAGTGCCTGGAATAAATCTGCTGCGTTGTTTAAGCGCATGATTTCTTTTGCGGAGTCTTCATAGTCGCTGACGTAAATGTCGCCGGTGGTTCCAAGCTGTACGCCGATTCTTGCTCCTGCAAAGTCTGCGTCAGACTCAATCTTCTTGTCGCCGGTCTTGTTTACCACAATAACCTGCTTGGAGGTTGCGTAGGTGTCGGAGAAGTCGATGTTCTTTAATCTGTCTTCGGTGACAGTCATTGCTGCTGCGCCGACGTCTGCCTTGCCGGTGGAAACAGCGGTGATGATGGTGTCGAACTTCATGTCCTCAATCTTTAAGGTCATGCCGAGTTCGTTTGCGACCGCTTCCATCATTTCCGCGTCGATACCGACAATCTTTCCGTTGTCATAGTACTCGTACGGCTGGAATTCGGCGTTGGTTGCCATGACAAGAACCGGTTTGTCGCCGGCTGCAGGCTGGTCTGTTGCAGTGGTGCTGGTGCATCCCGCGGCTGCAACAACCGCGAGGATGAGCAGAACTGCTGCAATTGCGATAAGTCCTTTCTTCATAATTTAGTTTACTCCTGAAATGTATCAGAGATATCTCTGGTATATAATACGTTTGTGCTGGAATAAGATAAGAGTTGTTATTGAACGGAATATAAAATGAAACTAAAATGAAAACGAAATGAAAAAAATATGGAATAAAGTTATTCCATGGTAAGAGCAGATTCCGGGCACTCGTCGATGCAGCTTTCGCAGTCAACGCAGGTGTCTTTGTCTACTTTTGCTTTGTCATCGTCGCCAATCTGGATTGCTGCAGACGGGCAGATATCTACACAGGTCGTGCAGCCGGTACACTTGTTTTTGTCTACTTTTGCTGGCATTGTTATACCTCTTTTTTAGATTACCCTATATATTGGTCGTATGCGTGCATATATGTTTCGCCGCTGACACCCGCTTCAGAGGTGTAAAACCTCTTTCATGGTGTACACGCCGGGCTTTGCAGAAGGCACCCATGCAGCAGCGCGGACTGCGCCGCGGGCAAAGACTGAGCGGTCGTAGGCTCTGTGGGAGAGTTCGATGGTCTCAAAGTTCTGGTGGAACTGGACTTTGTGGTCGCCGACTACGTCGCCGCCCCTGATTACATGGACGCCGATTTCGTCTTTTCTTTCGGTCATGCCGCAGCGGCCGTACATCTCTTCGGTCTTGCCGGTCTCCTCTTCGAGGATTTTAAGGATGGTCTTTGCGGTGCCTGAGGGCGCGTCTTTTTTGTTTCTGTGGTGGGCTTCGATGACTTCGATATCATAGTCGCCGAGTTTTTTCGCCGCTTCGCGCACCAGTTCCCAGAAGATGTTGACGCCGACAGAGAAGTTGGTGGTTTTTACCATGGCAACGTTTTTGCAGGCGTCAAGGAGTTCCGCGTCCTGTTCAGGAGTGAATCCGGTGGTGCCGATGACCAGGTTTACGCCTTTTGCCGCGGCGATTTTTGCATTTATCATGGTGGCTGCTGCAATCGTGAAGTCAATCATTACATCCGGCTTTACTTCGTCGATGAATGCGGCAAGTTTGTCGGAGGGCACGACGGGTTTTCCAAAGGAGGTGCCTTCTCTGATGTCAACGCCGCCGGCGAATTCAAGCTCAGGGTTTTCGCGGATCATGCCGGAGATTATGGTCCCCATCCGGCCGAGTGCGCCGCAGACTATAACTTTAGTCATAGTGCGAGAGCACCTCCTTGAGTTTTGCGGAATTTTCCGGGCCCATGGTGTCTAAGGGTAAGCGCACGCCGCCGTAGTTGACAAGGCCGCGTATCTGGGCTGCCATTTTGACCGGTACGGGATTTACTTCCATGAAGAGTGCTTTGGAGAGTTCCAGTAATTCGTAGTGCATCTTCATTGCACCGAGGCGGTCGTTGTTCATGAACATGTTGTACATGGAGACTACGCGTTCAGGTTCGATGTTTGCAGTAACGGAGATTACGCCTTTTCCGCCGACGGATAAGACCGGGAGGGTAAGGGAGTCGTCGCCGCAGGTGAGAATGAAGGGGTAGTCGCGTTCAAGGTCCTGCGTTCCATCGATTATTGCCATCATCTGGTCAATGTTGCCGGATGCTTCTTTCACGGCGACGATGTTGGGGATGGTTTTGACCATTTCGATGATGAGGTCTGCGGAAAGGTTCTGTCCGGTTCTGCCGGGGATGTTGTAAACAATGACGGGGAGTCCTACGTCTGCAACGAGTTTGTAGTGTTTAAGGAGGCCGGAGCGGTTTGGTTTGTTATAGTACGGGCTGATTAACAGGACGCCGTCTGCGCCGGACATTTTTGCGGCGCGGGTCATGAAAACTGCTTCTTCGGTGTTGTTGGAGCCGGTGCCGGCGATTGCTGCGACGCGGTTGCTGGTGGCGGATACGGTTTCTTCGACGACGCGGATGTGTTCGGCGTGTGTCATGGTGGCGGATTCGCCGGTGGAGCCGCAGGCAAGGACGCCGTGGACGCCGCCTTTTATTACGTGTTCGATTGTGTTTCGGAGGCCGTTTACGTCGACGGATTGGGATGCGTCGTTATTGAACGGTGTAATTAATGCGGGAATAACTCCTTCAAACATATGCGTAGTATATTTGTTTTATACTATGATGTAGTTTGTTGTTTGTGTGCGCGCGGGTTTTGCGCGCGGGCGGGGCTGTCAGTTGGTTTTATGTTGGTTGAGGTTCAATATTTGTATGCGGGGCACGGGTTTTGAGGATGTCATGCAACGTTTTCTCATTTGAGTCTGTGTCCCGCAGCAGGTTTTAATCAAAACTTCCTTTAGTAAGGAGGTACTATAATATTGTATTTATGCATATTGTAAATATTGTTGCTTCAGGTTCGTTCGGTCAGGCGGTTAGTCTTGCTGATTTGTCGGTTTTAGGTGATGTATATCTGTATAATCCGGGGAAGTATCCGGGCGGATATGTGACGCTTTCGTCTGCAAAACTGACTATTTACCGCACGGGCAAGTATATTATTACGGGTATCAAGTCGTTTGATTTGATTGAGGGGTTGTGGAAGGAGATTGTTGCTATTCTTGCGCCGCTGCTTGATGCGTCGCTTTTTGAGGCGCCGTCGGTGAAAAATATTGTAGCATATGAGGAGCTGGGGCGGTCGCTGAATCTAATGAAGATTATTGCTGCGCTGCGGGATGAGGACGCGGAGTATGAGCCGGAGGTGTTTCCGGGGCTTATCTGGCGGTCGAAGGATGGTTCGGCGAATATTTTTATGAACGGGAAGGTAATGCTTCTGGGGTGCAAGAGCGAGGAGGGGCTGGTGAAGCTGCGGGATAAGGTGGCGGGGAGGCTGCTCTCTGTGTGAACACCCGATAAAAAAATAAAGAAAAAAGAGAGATACAAAGATTTCAAAAACCCTTTTTTTTTACAGCACCCCTTTCGTACTCCTAATCTCTCTGCCTCCCTTCTCCACCTTCAGCGCAAGCCCAAGCGCAATCCCGAACGCCTTGAATATCGCCTCGCACTTGTGATGGTCATTTACCCCGCTAAAGATAACATGCGCCGTAATACCCGCATGCTGACAAAGCGAATAGAAGAAATGCTCAAACAAATCATTGGGAATCCCCCCCGTCGCAAGCCCCGTAAAAGCGCCGTCCATAACCAGATACCCGCGCCCCCCCGCATCAATTGCCGCGGTCGCACGCGACTCATCCATCGGCACCATGAAATTGCCAAACCGCGCCATACCCGCGCCGCTGCCGATAACCTCTCTTATACAGTCGCCAAGCACAATACCGATATCCTCAATCGTATGATGGACATCGACCTCCAAATCGCCCTTCGCCTCAACCTTGAGCGAAAAGCCCCCGTGCCTCGCAAACGCATTCAGCATATGGTCAAAAAACGGAATGCCCGAATTAATACAGACATCCCCCCGCCGGTCCGGATTAAACCCGACCGTAATATCCGTCTCCTTGGTTTTACGTGAAATTTCTGCTTTTCTCATACTGCCTCCTCCAAAGCACTTTTGAGTGAAATCCGGCCCGCATACAGAGCCGAACCCAAAACGGCGCCTGAAGCGCCCGCTCTTTTCAGCGCCGCCACATCGGCGCGCGTAGTAATACCGCCGGAAATAACCACCGGAACAGACACAGCATCCAAAAGGCGCCGGATGGGCTCTTCGCTGATACCGCTCTGGCGCCCCTCCACATCCACATTCGTGAAAAGCAGAGAACCGGCGCCAAGCTCCTCAAAGCGCCTCGCCCACGCGACAAAATCTCCTGCAGTCTTCTGCCACCCGGCAATCGCAATCTGCCCGCCTTTTGCGTCAACGCCCGCCATAATGCGCTCTGAGCCGAACTCATCCGCCAGAATGGCGACAGCCTCGGGCTCTGTGACTGCAAACGTGCTCAAAATAATCCGCTGCACCCCGCAGTTCAGCCAGCCGCGCGCATCTTCAAGACTCCTGATACCCCCGCCCAGCTCAATGAAAACATCCGTTGTTTCTACGATTTCGCGAATGGCGCGGGCGTTTTCCGCAGAAGCGGAAAAAGCCCCGTCAAGATTAACGATGTGCAGATTCTCTGCCCCCTCGTTAATCCATCTGCGCGCGTTATCAAGCGGCGTGCCGTATTTTGTGGCAGTCGAACGCACACCGCCCACTAACTGAACACATGCGCCGCCCAAAATATCCACGGCAGGAAATATATCCATTTACCTCACCATACGGGTAATGTCCAGGACTAAAATGTCGCGGGCACCCGCCTGCTTTAACTGATTGATGAGCTTATAGACCTTGTCCGAAGACACCACCGCGTGAAGCGCCACAGAATTGCTCTTTGCAATATCCATGATAGTAGGCCCCCCCAGACCCGGAATCAGCGCCTCGATGTCGGACAGTTTCTCCCGGTCGACATTAAGCATCAGATAACACTGGTTTTCCGCCGCCTGCACGCTTTCAAAGGCAAGCAGGATTTCATCAATCTTCGCTTTTTTCTCCGACTGCAGAACATCCTTGTTTGCAATGACATGCGTGGTGCTTGGCAGAATCTCCGCCACAATTTTGAGTTTGTTCATCGCAAGCGTGGTACCTGACGACGTCAGGTCTGCAATCGCATCAGAAACACCGAGCTGCGGCGCTGCTTCGCAGGCGCCGGAGACCTCGATTACGGTTACCGGCACGCCCGCTTTTTTGAAATAGTCCTCGCAGATGTTGGGGAACTCCGTTGCAATGCGCATTCCTTTCATCTGTGCCACTTCAGTGATGCCCGAGGCTTCAGGAACCGCAACAACCAGCGTCGCCTTGCCGAATCCAAGGTCCATCACCGGCGCAATATCAGCGCGCCGCTCGGCAACCATGTCAAGACCGGTGATGCCGAGGTCGGCAACACCTTTAGCCACATACTCCGGAATATCAATCGGCCGCACGAACAAGACATCGATTTCCGCATCAACGGTGTGTGCAATCAGCTGGCGGTCGCTCTTTTTGATATGAATACCGGCGCGGTTCATCAACTCGTTTATAGGCTCTGCTATGCGTCCTTTATTGGGAATTGCCAGACGTATGGTCATTTCAGAAGGTGGTTAATTTGCCGTCAATGACAAGTCTGGTGATGTCAGTGATGTTTTCAAGCCGCTTTGCAACGATTTCCTCAACCTCGGGCGCGAAGTCTTTAAAGGTGTAGCCGCGTCTGGTGATGCACTGCACGCTTGCAATGTGCGGGTAGTCAATCGGATGACCAATCTGGGAAAGAAGTCTGACATACATCTCCTCGACGCCGTCAACTTTTGCACAGCATTCCTTTGCGATTTCGGTGGAAAGAAGGTTGTAAATCTTGCCGATATGGTTTACCGGGTTCTTGCCGGAGGTTGCCTCCATTGACATCGGTCTGTTCGGGGTGATAAGACCGTTGCAGCGGTTTCCGCGGCCGACAGAGCCGTCGTCACCCATTTCAGCTGAGGTACCGTTCACCGTGAGGAAGACGGAGTTCCACTTCTTTCTGATCATGTCCGCGGTGTTGACGGAAACCTTAATCTTGCGGTCGGTGTAGGTTTTTGCAACTTTGGTGAATTCCTCGACCATCTTTTCCTTGCATTCGACATAGTCGTCGATAGAGGAACAGTAGCGGTCTACCATTGCAGCGGCCACGGTGATGTTAATGGTGTTGATGTCGCGCAGGCCCATTAATTTGATGTCATAGCCGAGCATCGGGTTTTTCGGCCGGAATTTTTCGGCAATGAATTTGTCGAGTCCTAAAATGACCTGTTCGGTTTCGGAAAACGGTGCATGGCCGACGCCAAACGAGGTGTCGTTTGCGCGCGGAACGTTGGAGTGGACTCTCTTGTAGTTGAATACGTCCTGCAGGTCGGTGGAGCCTGCACCCATTCTGCAGTCAACAATGACGTCAGTGTCCATATTGAATGTCGGGATGGTCGTTTTCAGGTAGTCGCGGGCTGCCTGGACGGCGATGGTGTCGGTTGCAAAGGTTTTACCTTCGAACTGTCTGGTTGCGCGGCCGGTTAAGAGGAAGTATATCGGTTTCAGGATTTTTCCGCCGCCGAATTCCGGTCTGGATTCGCCTGCAACAACTTCGCCCTGGTCGGTGTTGTGGTGAAGGACAAGTCCGTCGCATTCGTCCATATATTCTTTGCAGAGTGCGCGGGAAATTGCTTCAGCAACGCCGTCGGCAAGGGAATCAGGGTGGCCGATGCATTTGCGTTCGACAAGTTCGACTTTCTGTTTTTCAATCGGTGTCTGGACTAAGTGAGAGACGGATATATTTCTCTTCATTTTCAATCACTTTAGAATAATTTGATTCAATAGTATTTATAG
>DALTWG010000075.1 GCA_029987245.1 Methanocorpusculum sp.
CTGCCAGCGTTCGGTTTTTTCGCCGAATACGGCGGTAAAATTAACGAAATGAACCGGGTTTTTCTGCAGTTCTTTTAACACAAACGTCCGCTCCGTGAGCTGCGCAAAGTTTGTGCGGTCGCTTTCTGCAACAAGATGCTTTATGGTAAAAGCGAGGCGCTCGTCAAAGCGCGCGCCGGGCGTCAGGTCTTTGAAATAGGGTGCGTACCGCTCGTCAAAACGGTAGACGGTTTCCTGCATTGTATTCCAGTCGACGAAGAAGACAAAGCCGAAATCGCGCGAAAGTGCGCTGATAACGGATAAATGCTCTGCGTCTTTTTGTTCTGCGGCATAGCGTTCGTCGATATTGTGAATGCCTGACACCATGGCTTTAATGCCGTCGTCTTCTTTCACCGCGGTGAATTTGATTTCATAATAGTGCAGGGCGCCGTCAATTTCAGCACGGAATTCTACGTAGCAGGCAGGAGATGTCTCAAGATTTTTGAGAATTACCTCGCGCCGGGTGTTTGCATGGAACAGTGCTTTGTCATCCGGGTGAACGAAATAGTTTTCAAGGCGTTCCATGCGTTTAGTGAAACTAAGTACGGTTTCCCAGTCAGGAATAATTTTTAAGAGATAGTCTGATACGCGGTACTGGGTCACAGTGTCGGTTTCGGGTTTATCAGTCAGGGCAATATAGTTGACGCATTCAAAATCTTCAGTGAGGTCGGCGATAACTGCAAGCTGCCTGTTTATTTTTTCCTCTTTGCGGATGGCTGCTTCGAGTATCTCTATTCTGCCGGTTTTGGTGATATCATCAACGAACACATAGAAGATATCGCCGTATGTTTTGGTGGATACTAAATGCCCGTAGTCATTTACGTGAAGTATCTCGCCGTTTTTCTTAATGCCGCGGTAATAGACGTGGTCGAATGCGTTCTCGTTTCTCTGTATCTGCTCAGCGATTTCTTTTTCCACACGGTCGATATCCACGGGGTGCACCATTCCCGTGAATGAGTTGCCTGTAAGGCTTATGAACTCTTCACGGGTTTTGCAGCCGTAAAGTTTGAGCATGCAGGTGTTGAAGTAGATAAATTCCTCATCGCCTGTCGCACGGTAGATAAAAAATCCTCCGGGCATGCCTTCGGCAATGGTTTCGAGAAGGGGAAGGGTGGTCTCGTCGATTTTCAGGTCGGAAAATTCCGGTACCGGGCGGGGTTTTTTCTCCGTCGTGTTTTTCATATTGGCTGACCTCTTTAGATATTGAATATTTGGTTGTACATATATATGAATATGCGGATTTGTGGTGCTGCAGGCTTGAGCGAGTGGTGACGGGGTGGAAAACATCACTTTCATGCCAAAGTGACGGGGTGGGAAACATCACTTTCGTGCAAAAGTGATGGGGTGTAGAACATCACTTTCGTGCAAAAGTGATGGGGGGTAGAACATCACCCTGGAAAATATTATAACCATACAGCGATAATAGATAAGCATGGATGACCTTGATACCTATATCATAAACCAGAATCCCCACTGGACTTTGACCCCGTTTGATACCGGTATCAAACGCACGCGCTATCTTGAAAAAACAGCCGCATATCTTTTTGGCACCAGAGAAATACTTATTATAAGCGGAGTCCGCCGTTCGGGAAAAACCACCCTGCTGCGCCAGACCATAGAAATGCTGATACAGGAAAAACAGATTGATGCAAACCGCATTCTGTTTCTCCACTGCGACGGCGCACAACTTTCCTCTATCGAACAACCGTTGCAAACAGTAATTGACCGGTACAAAAAACTCACCGGATGCACCAAAGATATCTGGCTGTTTTTTGATGAGATACAAAACATTGCAGGATTTGAACAAATCCTGAAAAACCTCTATGACAGCCGCGATTATCACATTATAATCTCCGGTTCCACCTCTCACCTTCTGAAATCCAAATCCGGCACAAGTCTGAGCGGACGCTACATATCACTTGACGTATATCCTTTAAGTTTCTCCGAATATCTGCTCTTCAAAAACATTCAGCCGCCGAAATCAGCCATTGATGCGGTAAACCGGAAATATCAGTTCCTTCACGCGCTTGCGGATTACATGACAGAAGGTGGTTTTCCTGCAGTTGTTTCGATTGATTCAGATGCAGTTAAAGCCGATTTACTCAAAGCATATTATGAAAGTATTGTATATCGCGATGTAATCTCTTCGCACAAGGTAAAAAATCCGGCCATGATGTCAGGGCTTCTTGCATATCTTGCAGCCAATACCTCAAATCCTGTGACCTACCGCAGTCTTGCAAACATTTTCAAATCCGAGCCGCTTACTATGCAGGATTACATTTCCTATGCTGAAGACGGCAATCTATTGCACATTGTGCAGAAGTTTGCATTTTCCTATAAGCAGCAGCTTGCAGCACCGAAAAAAGTCTATGTAATAGACACATCGCTTCGTTTTGCGGCGACCTTTACGTTTTCTTTGGACATGGGACGCTTAGCGGAAAATGTTGTATGTGTTGAACTTTTGCGCCGCGGCTTTTCACCGATGTACTTCAACGAAAAATCAGAGATTGATTTTGTCGTGCAGGATAAAGAAGGATGTTTTGATTTGATTCAGGTCTGTTATGCCGGTGAAATCCCGAAACGTGAATACAAAGGATTTGAAGAGTTTGCTCAGATGTACCCGCAGGCAAAAACCAGAAGCCTGATTCTTACAGAGGATTTTGCAGGAGAAAAAGACGGTGCGAAATGTATCCCGCTCTGGTCCTGGCTGCTTGGATTGGAGAGTGCGTAACTCAGGCGTCCCCAACTCTTTTAACCGGCAAAAATCAATAAAATATACGAAACATGAAAATAACCGTTCTTGGAACCGGCGATGTAGTCGGCACCCCCAAAGTCGGCTGCGACTGCCCCGTCTGCCGGCAGGCAAAAGCCGAAGGCCGCCGGCGCCTCCGTACCTCGATACTTGTTGAACACAAGGGCAAACACCTCCTGATAGACACCGGACCCGACCTCAGACAGCAGCTTTTAGCCGCCGGCTCGCCGCACATCGACGCCGTTATCTGGACCCACGGACACTATGACCATTTCATGGGATTTGGCGACTTCTACCGCGTGCAGCGCGAAGCCGTCCAGGTCTATGGCGCGCGCGAGGTTTTGGAGTACTGCGGCGGCGTATTTTCCTTTATCAGACATGAAAGACACCCCGTTTCACCCCTCGAGCCGGTGGAAATCTGCGGCATGGAAGTGACGCTTTTTCCGGTTGTGCATGACACCCAAACGTACGGCATGCGCATCGAAGCAGACGGCAAAGTCTTTGTCTACTCATGCGACACCCGCCCGGAGATAGCCGCGCCCTCGCTTGCATGCATGAAAAACGCCGACCTGCTTTTGCTCGACGCCATTTTTAATCCGGAGGTAAAAATTGCAAAACACATGAACACCGCCGAAGCAGAAAACCTTGCCCGCGCGCTACAGCCCAAAGCCTGGTTTACAGTGCACATGAGTCATAAAATCCCCTGGGACTATGCTTTTGCCGCAACAGACATGCAGGAGTGGATTCTCTGATTTTTTCCGGATGCCCAAAACACCGGCATTTGTCGAAATCAGAAAATAAAATCAACGATTTTTTCCTCCCCCGCCCCGCGGGCGGCAGGGGTAACATTATATCTGTCGAAAACAGATATATTACCATATGTCCAATGTGAATGTCCCGCTCGATGTACCTCTCGATTTTAAAGAGACCTATATTGAAAACTATAACCTGATTACCGGCGGCTCCGGCCACCTCATGCTTTTTGCAGGGGATCAGAAAATAGAACACTTAAATGACGACTTCTATGGAGCCGGTATCCCCGAAGACGACGCAGACCCCGAACACCTGTTCAAAATTGCGTCCCAGGGCAAAATCGGCGTCCTTGCAGTCCAGCTCGGGCTTTTAACCCGCTATGCAGCAGACTATCCGGATGTGCCCTATCTCGTAAAACTGAATTCCAAGACGCACCTGGTTAAAACCGACCAGAAAGACCCCTACTCAAAGCAGCTCTGGGGACTGGACCAGATTATGGCAATAAAAGAAGACTACGGCACCAAAATTGCAGCAGTCGGCTATACCATCTATCTTGGCAGCGAATATGAACCGGAAATGCTGTCCGAGGCGGCTGACATTATCAGCTGGGCGCACTCCTACGGCCTTGTAACGGTGCTGTGGATTTACCCGCGCGGCAAAGCAGTAAAAGAGGAAAAAGACCCGCACTTAATTGCAGGGGCAGCAGGCGTTGCAGCATGTCTCGGCTCTGACTTTGTCAAAGTCAATGCGCCGAAAAAGGAGGGCAAATCCTCGGCCGAGTGGCTCAAGGAAGCAGTCAAGGCAGCCGGCCGCACGAAACTTGTATGTGCAGGAGGCTCTTCGACATCCGAGGAAAAATTCCTTGCCGAACTCTATGACCAGATTCATACAGGCGGGGCCTCCGGCAACGCTACCGGAAGAAACATTCACCAGAAGCCGCTTGCAGAAGCAGTGAAGTTCTGCAATGCAATCTATGCAATTACGGTGGAAGACAAGTCGCTCGATGAAGCGCTTGCTCTTTTAAAATAACTTTTTTGTAACAATTCAGCCCCCCATAAAAAATTAAAATCTCGTAACTATTCAGCCTTATGTATGGTGCTGATTTTTTTATCTTTTTGGCTATTATAACGCGCTTACGCGCGAAAAACGCAGATTCCCGCAGATTTTCGCAGATTACAGCAGATTCTTTCGGCGGGCGAATTACGCCCGCCG
>DALTWG010000025.1 GCA_029987245.1 Methanocorpusculum sp.
CGAGGAAATCAAGCGCTGGTCGCATCAGGGTGTTATCAATCCCTATGCGGGGCATTCCAAAAAGGTCAGGGATGTGTTAAACAAGGCAAACTGGGAAAGTATTAAGGAGTTTGCCCAGCTTGACGGGGCGTTTATTATTGGAAAAGACGGCGTTGTCGAGGCGGCAGGCAGATTCCTTGATGCAGACGGGCGCGATGTTTCGGTGCAGTCCGGACTTGGCGGGCGCCACCTTGCAACCGCTGCTATAACCAAGGTTACGCCGTCTGTTGGCATAACGGTTTCCGAATCGGGCGGTGTTATCCGGATTTTTGTTGAAGGAAAAACCATCTCGGTAATCAGAACGGATTTAAGACTGAGTTTTTAATTTTTTCAGAGAAAAAAGACGGGATTATTTCCCGTTTTACTGTGTTGCCCAGAGTCCGTGCTTGTTGCAGAACTCGTATGCGACGCCTGATTTTGCATCGGTTTTGACGATGAATTCCGGCTTGTCGCCTGCTTTGAGCATTTTTCTGTGAACAATACCGGTGTCTTCAATAAAGGTAATCCACTCGATGAAGTGATCTGCTTCCATCGGGTGCTGAACAGAGCCGACGCAGATCTTAAATCCGCTGTCGATTTTCTCGACTGCCGGAACGTGCTTTTCCTTTGCTGCATCGGTGGTGTTCGGAGTTAATTTCTCCATTGCCTTGCCGCAGCAGATGAATTCTTTACCTGCGCCTGCGTGCAGAACGTGAATGATATTGCCGCAGACCGGACATTTGTAAACCTGGTTGTATTCTACCATGCAAGTATATTAGGCGAGAATCATTAAATAGATTTGGATAGGGGCATGATACGAATGCATATTAGGAGATAAAACCTATACATCTGTAATGAAATCCTGTTTAATTGTCGAAGGCGGGGGAATGAAATGCGTACACTCAGCCGGAGTGCTTGACCGTTTTCTTGATGAAAACATTGCGTTTGACGAGGTTATCGGCGTATCGGCCGGTGCTGCTAATGCTGCATCATATCTTGCAGGACAGCGCGGACGAAATCTCCGGTTTTATACAACACATATTCATGAACCGCAGTATATGGGGCTGAAAAATTTCCTTCTGCACGGTCAGTATTTTAATCTGCAGTATATTTACGGCACCCTCACGAATAAAGGGGGCGCGGATGCAATAGATTTTGATGCAATCTGTAACAATCCGGCGGAGTTTTTTGTAACCGCAACGGATGCCCAAACCGGATGCGCCCGTTATTTTACCAAATCCGATATGAAAGAAGATGATTTCCGTGCCGTTATGGCGGGATGCTGCATTCCGGTAATGTGCAGACCGATAGAAATAGAAGGGAAGTATTATTATGACGGGGGGCTTGCAGATTCCATCCCGATTGAAAAAGCTCTTGCCGACGGCTGTGACAAAATTGTTCTGCTGCTTGCAAATATGCGGGGTTTTATCCGTCAGCCGCAGAAATACAAGCTGCTTTATCACCTGTATCTGCATAAATATCCGGCGGCTGCGCAAAGTCTGGACACCAGACACCTTCGCTACCGCAAAACGCTGGAATCGATTATGAAAATGGAAAAAGAAGGCAGGGTATTTGTTATCTGTCCGTCTGATATGTGCGGGACTTCCCGCAGTTCTATGGATGAGTGCGCGCATCAGAAACTCTATGAGCAGGGCTTAAAGGACTTTGATGCGGCAAAAGATGCGATGTTTGCGTATCTGGGGAAATAAGATACTCTGCAATAATCTGAAAAAAGTATTGATTAAATCCGTTTAGAATACGAGATTTAAGACGTATACTAATATGCCCAGAATGCCTGCGGCAATTAATACGTGGGTTGGTTTAATGTGTATTGCCGTCTTTGCATCCGCGTCGTAGTAGGTGACTAATCCTGCGGATGACGACGGTCCTCTTTCTCCGGTCTTTTTTGCCATACCTTATTATATTATTCTTTCAAACATATAAAGGAGAAGGAAAAAATCCGCATGGACCATGAACAAATCTTTTCGGGGCTTGCTTTTACCGGTCGCGATTTAGAGCCGGAATGTGTTGAAATCGTCGTAGAAAACGGTCTAATCACCAATATGTATCCGGTGTCCGGCGCGCAGAACTGCTGGATTGTGCCGAAGTTTTTCAACGCCCATACGCATATCGCAGATACGGTGGCTATGGATTTGCCGGTTGACCGGCCTCTTGCAGAGCTGGTCGCGCCCCCGAACGGATTAAAGCATCAGATTCTTGCCAAAACGGCGGACGCTGACCTTGTTTTGGCGATGCGCGGGTCGATTGCATTTATGAAAGAGTCCGGTACGGCGGGGTTTGCGGATTTCCGCGAGGGGGGCGCGCACGGCGTGGTTCTCTTGAAAGAGGCGCTTGCGGGCTCGGGGATGGATGCGCTTATTCTCGGGCGAGACGGCGGGGAAGAGGTTTCGAACGGCTGCGGACTTGCAAGCGCGCATGGAACTGAAGAGGAGGCGCGCCTGCGCGATAGGGTAAAAAAGGCAGGCGGCATTTTCGGGGTGCACGTCGCGGAAAAGGATACGAAGGATATTGAGGATGCATTTGCTCTTGAGCCGGATTTTATGGTGCATGCAACGCATTTCAGGGCGGCTGACATTAAGCGTGCGGCGGATTTAGAGATTCCGGTAGTCGTCTGTCCGCGCTCCAACTGGCGGCTCGGGGTTGCCGCGGGCCCGCAGACGCCGCCAGTTCGCGCGCTTCTTGATGCGGGGTGCAGAGTCTATCTTGGCACTGACAACTGCATGTTTGTTTCACCTGATATGGCGGCGGAATGTGCGTTTGTGCACACGGTTTACCGGATTGCGTCCAAAGATATTCTGCGGGCAGCGGTTTCGGGCGCGGAGCTTTTCGGCGGCGACTGGGCGATAGAAAGAGGAAATGCCGCCAGGTTTTCGGTTATAGACCCGGGCTATGCAAAAACCTGGTCAAAGGATATTGCCGCATCGCTTTTTTCACGCAGGGTGACGCAGATTCGCTGAACATGCCCGGGGGGGGGCAGTTATCCTTCGCTACCTTTAAGATGATGAGTTACATATATATAATCATATATGCATAATATGTTGAACTCGGGCTATCCGAAAAATAGATTTGCCGCAAATGCGGCGCGGGCTTTATGATAGTATATCTTAACATAGTTATTTTTGTAATTTTGCTGTGTTTATCAGCATTTTTCTCCGCTTCGGAGGTGGCGCTTGTCGGTATCAACCGTGCAAAAGTAAAGACGCTTGCCGAAACGGAAAAGAAGGGAAAATATCTCGAAAAATTAAAGGATAAACCTGATCATTTCCTGATTACCATTCTTATCGGAAACAATCTGGTAAATATCTGGGCTACGGCTCTTGCAACAAAAATATCGCTGGATATGTTCGGTGATGCAGGAGTTGCGATTGCAACCGGAGTGGTAACGGTTCTTGTTCTCATATTCGGTGAAATCGGGCCGAAGACGTATGCAAACCACCATCAGGAAAAATTTGCGCTTGCAGTTGCTCCGCCGATTTATATCCTGACTATGATTCTGTCTCCCATATTCTGGATTATGGATAAAATCAAGCGTGTTGGAAAAGAAGACACGGAAGAGGTCCCGGCAGTTACCGAAGAGGAAATCTGCGAATGGATTGATGTGGGCGAAATGGAGGGTGCGATTGAAGAGGACGAAAAGGAGATGATTTATTCTGTCCTGCGCTTTAATGACACGACAGCCAAGGAAATCATGACGCCGCGTCCGGATGTTACGGCAATTGAGGATTCCATTCTCGTTGAAGAGGCGGCAAAATATTTCAGGGACACGGGTTTTTCACGTGTTCCGGTCTATCATGACAAGATTGACAATATTGTCGGCACGCTGAATTTCAAGGATGTATTCAATGCGTATGCATCGGGAAAAGTTTCCACGCCGGTAAAATCCCTGATGATTGATGCCTACTGTGTGCCGGAGTCGAAGAAAATCGATGACCTGCTGCGCGAGCTGCAGGTAAGACGCATGCATATGGCGATTGTTCTTGATGAGTTCGGCGGGTTCTCAGGCGTGGTGACGTTTGAGGATGTCTTAGAGGAATTAGTAGGCGATATTATGGATGAGACTGATGTGGACGAAGTTTCAGATATTATTGAACTCAGTCCGGGGCTCTACATGGTGGATGCGCAGACGCGTGTCGGTCTTTTGAATGAGGAGTTTAATCTCACGCTTCCGGAAGACCCGGGAAACTATGAAACAATCGGCGGGCTGGTGTTTTCACATCTCGGGCATATTCCGCGGCTTGGGGAGTCAGTTACGGTCTGCGGGGATGGTACTTACGGCCCGGTTACTGTTGTGGTAACGAAAATGCGCGGCAGACAGATTCTAAAGGTAAAACTAATGCTGCCTGTTAAAGACGGGGGCGGGGAGGAGAAGGGGAAATAATTTTCTCTTTCCTTTTTAACCGGCACGTATTTTCTGCAGTTTTGGATGCAAAGAGCGTTTGTGTTTTTCTGTGAAGTTTAGTAAAAAAGATTCTGTAATCCGGGTACTTCCGGATTAGAATATTCGAATTACATCAGGGTTTTTGTTTTTTAAGCAGCCATGGCTTATAACATTGCTGTTATAACCGGGTTTGCAAGTGCCTGCATCGGGATGGCTAATGCACCGGATGCATCTGAAACTATCGGATTCGCAAGTTCATCATCCGATAATCTAAATATTACTCCATCAAGCGGGATGGCCAATGCACCGGATGCATCTGAAAATGGCGGATATAAGTCCATTCTCTCAGATGCAACAACTCCTGCATTCGGTGGAATTGCTACAACTCCTGCATTCGGCGGAATTGCTACAACACCGGAGGCCGGTGGAATTGCTGCAACTCCGATTGGTACGGCGTTATCTGTGGTCATACTTGAGGATGCCGCTGCCTGGTCGACGGGGGCCGCAAAACCTGCGGAAACAAAACATGCTACTAATAATAATCCTGCAAGGATTCCAAGTAACTTCTTCATTTTTGTTCACCTCATCAGAACATCTAAGTTCTGCACATACTACTTAGATGTACTGGTTTAATATGTTTCCCGGGATGGACTACAATTTGGCAGACAAAATGTACACTATCTCAACTTACTCATCGAATCAATATACGTTGTCACAATTGTCTACTCCAGTTCAAATGCTCCCGTGTATAACTGATAATACCGTCCTTTCCCGGCAATCAGCGACTCATGAGTGCCGCGTTCTATAATCCGGCCGCCTTCAATGACTAAAATTGCATCGGCGTTGCGCACCGTAGATAGCCGGTGGGCAATAACAAAAACCGTCCTGCCCGCCATTAACGAATCCATGCCTTTCTGCACCAGTGCCTCGGTTCTTGTATCAATCGAAGATGTTGCTTCGTCTAAAATCATCACCGGGGGATTTGCAACGGCCGCGCGGGCAATAGACAAAAGCTGCCGTTGTCCCTGTGATAAACTGCCGCCTGAGCCGTCAATTACAGTATTATAGCCTTCAGGCAGCATACGTATGAACTCATCCGCATTTGCAAGACGGGCTGCCTCAATTACTTCTTCATCCGAGGCGTCCAGGCGGCCGAAACGGATGTTATCCATAATACTGCCGGAAAACAGGTGCACGTCCTGCAAAACAAATCCCATTGACCGGCGCAAATCACTTTTGCGGATGGATTTGACATCCTGCGTGTCATAAAAAATGCTTCCCTTTTCTATGTCATAAAACCGGTTGATAAGATTCGTAATCGTGGTTTTACCGGCGCCGGTTGAGCCTACAAGTGCAACTTTCTCTCCGGGTTTGGCATAAAACGAAACATCATGCAGTACCTCTTTTCCCTCGACATAGGAAAAACTGACATGGTCAAACCAGACATCGCCTTTTACCTCTCTTGAGGATTCGCCGCATTTCCAGAAGAATTTGCCGCCGGTTTCTGCAAGCGTTATATCCCCGCCGTCTGATTCGTTCAATTCATCCATCAATGCAAAAATACGCTCAGCTCCTGCAAGCGCAGTTACTACTGCATTAATCTGCTGGGATACCTGGGTTACCGGCATGGAAAAGGACCTTGACAGCTGTAAAAATGCCGCGATTGCGCCAAGCGTTGTTCCTGCAATCCCGAACACAGCCAGAACACCGCCGAAAACCGCAACTAAAACAAACTGGATATTGCCGATATTTGCCATAACCGGCATGAAAATATTTGCATAGATATTTGCTTTCGTTGCGTTTTCGCAGAGTTCCGCATTCAGGACATCAAATTCGGATTTCACCTGTTCCTCGCGGGAGAATACCTTGATTACTTTCTGGCCGTTTATCATTTCTTCAATGAAACCGTTTGTTTTCCCGAGCGATTTCTGCTGCAGAACAAAGTATCTTGCACTTGCGCCGCCGATTTTTTTGATGAGGACAAACATGACCAGAAGTGTTGCGCAGATGAGGATGGTAAGCAGCCAGCTTGTATACAGCATTGCAGCAAATACCGTTACAATCGTCAGAATCGAAGAAAATGCCTGAGGAACACTCTGGGCAAGAAGCTGGCGGAGCGTGTCGGTGTCGTTGGTGTAGCAGCTCATTGTGTCGCCGAACGAGTGCGTGTCAAAATATTTTACCGGCAGGGACTGCATTTTTTCAAACATTTCATCGCGTACGGTTTTGAGCACCTTGTGCGCGATTACTACCATTATGCGCGAATAAATCAGAGAACTTAACACACCGGTAAGATAAATTCCCGCCATTATCAAAATAGCAGTAAGAAGCGGCGTAAAATCAGGATTTGCGCTGCCGATAAGCGGTGTTATATAATCATCAATCAGCACCTGCAAAAACATGGAGCCAAGAACACCGGCAAGCGCGCTGAAGACGATGCACAAAAAGACAATAGCGAGTGCAAATTTGTGTGCGCCGCTTAAGTAGGTTAAAATCCGCTTTATAGTCACAAGCGCGTTTTTCGGTTTTGCGCCTTTCACAAACCGCGCGCCTTTGTTGTGCGGGCCGCCGCGGGGTGCGCCGCCCATTCCCGGAGGCATTTAAGCCCCTCCTTCCAGAACCTGAGATTCATAGACTTCGCGGTAGATTTTATTTGAGGCAAGGAGTTCGTCATGCGTTCCAATCGCATCAATTTTTCCCCCTTCCATGACCAGAATTCTGTCTGCGTCTTCGATTGAAGAAATCCGCTGCGCAATAATGAGTTTGGTAGTGCTTTTCAGTTCATTTTTCAATGCGCTGCGGATTTGGGCATCGGTTTTTGTGTCCACCGCACTTGTTGAATCATCCAAAATGAGAATCTTCGGTTTTTTAAGAAGTGCGCGCGCAATGCAGAGCCGCTGTTTCTGTCCGCCGGAAAGATTGCTTCCCCCCTGCTCGATACGGGTGTTATAGCCGTCCGGGAATGCGCTGACAAATTCATCAGCGTGCGCGATTTCGCAGGCGTGTTTTATTTCGGCGTCGGTTGCATTTGCATTTCCCCATAAGAGATTTTCCCGCACTGTTCCGGAAAACAGGAGATTTTTCTGCAGAACAACCGAGACCGCCGAGCGAAGCGTATCAAGATTATATGCGCGCACATCAACACCGCCTACCTGTATCGAGCCGGACTCTGCGTCATAGAGCCGCGGAATCAGCTGAATCAGCGTGCTTTTTGCGCTTCCTGTGCTTCCTATAATCCCAATCATCTCACCGGACATGATGGAAAACGAAACCGAATCAAGTGTTTTGCGTTCGGCTCCGGCATCATATCTGAAATCCACATTTTCAAAGACAATCGAGCCGTCCCTGACTTCAGTCACCGGATTATCTGGCGATGTTATGTCGGTTTGTTCATCCAGGACCTCGACAATACGGCGCGAACTTGCCCGTGCCATGGTAATCATGACCAAAATCATGGAAAACATCATTAAACTCATGAGAATCTGCATGGAATAGGAAATCATGGAAACAAGCTGACCTTCGGTCATCATATCTGAAACAATAAACTGCGCGCCGAACCAGGAAATAAGGAGAATACAAAGGTAAAGACAGAACTGCATAAGGGGACTCATAAAAACCATGATTTTTTCCACGGTGGAGAATTCCTTGTAGATTGATGCGGAAACGTCTTTGAATTTCGCGGTTTCGTACTCTTCACGCACAAATGCCTTGACAATTCTGATTCCGCGCAAATTTTCCCGCACTACGCTGTTGAGTTTGTCATAGAGTTTAAACACGCGCTCAAAAATCGGCCGTGATCTGGTTATTATCAGATACATGCCTATTGCTAAAATCGGCACTGCTGCAAGATAAATCAGGGATATCTGCGGATTGATGATTAAAACCATAATGACAGCTAAAATCATAATGCAGGGAGCGCGGATTGCTGTCCGGATTATCATTAAAAAGGCGTTCTGCACGTTGGTTACATCGGTGGTAAGACGTGTAACAAGCGATGCGGTGGAAAATTTGTCTATGTTTGCAAAGGAGAATTTCTGAATCGCATAAAATATTTTATGCCGCAGATTTTTGGCAAATCCGGCGGATGCAACCGCAGAAAATTTTCCGGCAAAGATGCCGAATGCAAGGGAAGCAAAAGCAGCGGCAAGTAAAATCAGTCCGGTCTGCCAGACATAATCAAGATTTCCTGCATTGATTCCGCTATCTATCAGGTCTGCCATTAAAAACGGTATAATAATTTCCATTAAGGCTTCGCCTATGATAAAAAGCGGTGTTATGAGCGCGGGTTTTTTATATTCGCCGATGGCTTCTGCCAGGCGCTGTATAATATACTTTAATGATTTCTGCTTCTCCTGCATCTCAAGCACATATATTTGTCAGACATAGTTAATTACTTATCGAAGGAAGGACATTTATAGTGAGTCGTCCAATAGTATAACAATTGATTATGCATAGAATATTTGGTCTTCTGATTATCGCCATGATTGGCTTTGCACTTTTTGCCGGATGCGCCGCAGCTGAAGATGATCGCGGTCTTCTTACGGTTTCGTGCAGTACAAAATCCGCTGATATCTCTATTGTCAGCAATAACAAGGTTATCGAAACAAAATCCCCGACGAACGGGTCCTGTGATTTTTATGTTTCAGAAACATCGCCGATTGATACAATTATCGCTGAAGAATCAACGCACTGTACCAACGTGGTGCATATTTCTGCATCACCCAAAGCAGGCGAACGCAAAACCGCCTCCATTAGTGTCGGCAGTACAATTTATCCGTCAGGCGGCGATTACGGCTATGTGTGCGTGTATGCCAATGTACTTGGCGCCAAAGTGGAGGCAAAAACAAAATACGGTATTAATACTTTTACCGGATACACGAACAGATACGGCTATGCGCAAATTCCGGTCAACGGCGAAGATTACAGAATTAAATCCATAACTATATCCTCTCCGGGATGGGTTACCGAGGTCCTTGATGTAGATGTGGCACCAAAAGGCGGGCACCGGGTAACTTATCAGGTTTATCTTACCAGCACTGAACAGGCGGCTGCAGCCGCAGCAGAAAGTGTGACACCGACTTCGACCCCGACTCCAGAGGAAACAAAAATCCTTCTCGGTTACGCAACGCAGCCGGTGGAAACACAGACGACAGTTCCTGCCTCATCGCCGGTGCCTGTCGCAGCTGTTTTGCTTGGTCTTTCTCTTGCAGCATTCTGCAGCAGAAAAGACTGAATTTTTTTTAAACAAATCTTTATACTATGGCGTTAAAGTATTAGATACAGAACGTAGTTTCTGATCAGGTGATTTCATGAAAAAAATTATGTATGTTCTGATTGGACTTGTTGTCTTATCCTGCTTTGTTTCAGCTGCAGCTGCAGACGGAGTCGGAGGAGAGCGCGGTTTCATTCAGGTAAAGTGTAATGTTGACGGCGCATCAGCTTCTCTTGTTGGAACTGATAACCAGGTGTATGACACGCAGATTATTCAGGACGGTAAGTGCGAATTTATTGTATACACTACCGGCACTCCGGTTAACCGTGTTGTTGTATCCAAAGACGGTTACTTCACCAATGGTGCGGAAGTTTCCAATCCGTCTGCAGGTCAGACCGAATTTGTATCGGTTGACCTTACCTCTTCCCAGTCCACCGGAATCGGCGGAGAACGCGGTATTTACAAGATTCAGACCAATGTAATCGGCGCAAAAGTATCTCTTATTTCGATTAACGGCGATGAGCAGGTCGGCGGATATACCAATATCTATGGTGTTTCTGAAATTCCGGTTTACATTATGGGAACCCCGAACAAGGGTGTAAAAGTTTCCGCACCCGGCTGGACCACTGTTGAACGCGATGACCTCCAGGTTCCGGGAGCAGGAGAAACCTTATCCTACACTATCAACCTTCAGTCTCTGAACCCGACCTCTGTACCGACTGCCCCCTCGTCTCCTGTTGGTTTTGCAGGTATTTTAGCAGGTCTTGCAGTTCTTGGCGCAGCAGCAGTTCTCCTTAAAAGAGACTAAACCCTTTTTTTTATGACTGGCGATTTTTCCAATGCAGAACTCTGGTTTGAGCGCGGCGAAGCAGAGCGTGACGCGGGAAATTTCCGCCAGGCTGAACTCTTGTTTGCAAAAGCGGTAGAACTTGCGCCGGCTAACGGCGGCTATCTTGCTGAACTCGCGCTTGCCATGGATGAAAACGGAAAAACCGAAGACGCGCTGCGTATTTTGCAGCGTGCCTGCGAGGTCGCGCCTCTTATCGATTCAGTGTGGTGCGCCCGGGGCGTGACGCTGTTTAAAGCGGGCGATTCCAATGCCGCGATTTTCTGTTTTGAGCGTGCGGCGCGCCTCAATCCTCATGAAGTCCTCAACTGGACCAATCTGGCGCTTGCCTTTGGTGCGCTCCGCGAATATAAAAAGGCGCTTTCCGCATTTGAGCAGGCATGTGAAATCACGCCCGAAGATGCAGATTTATGGATGAAAAAGGCGCGCGTGCTTGAAGTACTCGGCGAAACTGAGCGCGCGGCCCACTGCAGAGCAAGTGCAGAGCGGTTAAGCAGCTATCTGTAGCCGGCAAGCGTGCAGAAATCTGCCATAACCTCGCTTATTTTAATCCGCTGCGGACAGGCTTTTTCGCATGCACCGCAGGCTTCACACGCTGACGGGCGCTTGTTTTCGGCAAGGGATGCAAGGAAATGGGGTGCCACAAATCCTCCGTTGGTGAATTTGTATTCATTATACGTATTTATCAGAAGGGGAATATCAAGTTCGTTCGGACAGTGGTCAACGCAGTATCTGCATGAAGTACAAGGCACCCCTTTTGTCATTTCACGCGCTATCGCATAAAGCGCCCGTTTTTCCTCATCGGATGCCGGCGCAAATTCCGACATCACTGCAATATTTTCTTTTAACTGCGCCATATCTGACATGCCGGATAAAACAACAGCCACCTGTGGAATCGACTGAAGATACTGCAAAGCCCAGGCTGCCGAGGACTGCTTTCGAAACGCAGCAAGGGTTTTTTCTGCATCCGGCGACAGATGCGCCAGTTTTCCGCCCCTGAGCGGTTCCATAACAAAGACCGGCAAATGATATTTTTCAAGCAGCGCAAGTTTTTCCTTTGCATCCTGAAATTCATAGTCAAGCCAGTTTAACTGAATCTGACAGAAATCCATATCTGCGCCGTATTTTTCCAGAAATTGCTCCATTACATCGATTTTTCCGTGCGCGGAAAAACCGAGATATGTTATGCGCCCTGCATCTTTTTCGGATTTGAGATAGGAATGTATCCGGTATTTTTCGTCAAGATAATAGGCAATGTTGGATTCGCAGACATTCTGCATCAGATAAAAGTCGAAATAGTCTGTATGGAAGGTTTTCAGTTGACGGCTGAAGACCTCTTCAACCCTGTTTACATCGGAAATATCATAACCGAGGAATTTCACCGCAAGATAGTATGAACTGCGCGGATACGGCGCGAGTGCGGCGGCCGTTACGCGCTCACACTGTTTTCCATGATACCCGGGACCGGTGTCAAAATAAGTAAGCCCGTGTGCCATGGCGTACGAAACCATTTCATTGACTTTTTTCTGGTCCGGCTCTGCATCATTGCCGTTTACTACAGGCAGCCGCATCATTCCAAGACCTAAGGCCGGCAGGCGGATATTTTTGAAGGGGTGTGTAATCATAATCTCTGATATGTAGGAAGGCAAACGAGATATGTATTCGGGTTGGTACTCAACTCTAGTCACAAACATCATATAAAATAAGCGCAAATATATCAAGAATGAAAGCATGCATTATGTGCGGAGGAGAAGGCACCCGCCTTCGCCCCCTTACCTTTGAGCGTCCGAAACCCTGTATTCCGGTCGCAAACCAGCCTTCAATTGTGCATCTTGTAACGCATCTTGCAAATCTCGGATTCACCGACATTGTCATCACCATCGGCTATCTGGGCGACGACATCCAGAAAGCGCTTGGCGACGGCTCGCTTTACGGCGCAAATATCACCTATGTCTCCGAGGAAATAAAGCTTGGAACTGCCGGAAGCGTCAAAAACGCCCAGAAATATCTGGATGACGCGCCGTTTCTGGTTGTCGGCGGCGACCACATGACCGACCTCAACCTGCTTGAGTTCTACCGCGAACATATGGCATCTTCGGCAACTGTTTCCATCGGTTTAATCAGCGTGGAAGACCCGCGCGAATTCGGTATTGCAGAAGTTGATGCAAATCTGCGCATTCGCAGATTCCATGAAAAACCCGCGCCTGGAGAGATTTTCTCCAACCTTGCAAGCACGGGAATTTATGTATGCGACCCGAAGATTTTTGAATTCATTCCGGAAAACACCAAGTTTGATTTCGCTAAAAACCTCTTCCCTCTGCTGATGGAAAAAGGATTCCAGATTAACGGCTGGCTTGCGCGCGGAAACTGGACGGATGTAGGAAACCCTGCGATGCTTCGCGCGGCTGAAAAATGGATGCTTGCCGGAAGCGGTGCCACCAGTGTGCTCGGCACGTTAAATGTGAAAGACGCGCACATCACCGGTCCGGTTAAATTCGGCGACGGCATTACACTTGGCGCGGGCTCGCGCGTTATCGGCCCGGTTTTAATCGGCAACGGTGTCACTATCGGCGAAAATGTCATTATCGGGCCCTACACAAGCATCGGCAACAACTGTGTAATTAAGGATAATGTCAAACTCTTCTCCTCGTCGCTGTACAAAGGATGCATTCTTGGTGAAAACACAACGATTTCAGGCAGCATTGTTGATATCGACACGCATATTGGAAACAACTGTTCGATTGAGCACAACACGGTTGTGGGCCCGAGAACGGTTATCAGAAACGGTGTTACGATTCACTCCGGGGTGCGCATCTGGCCGGATGTCATTATTGAAGCAAATGAAATTGTAAAAGACGTTGTCTTAAACGACAAATATGATACAAAATATGAAGGGTCGTAAGGGCTCTTCTTTTTTTTTATTCAATGCGATAACCCGTTGTTAACTCATTTTTCAGACCACTTAACAACAGGTTATCTGTTTTTTCCATCCAGGGATTTTTTCCCGCCGGACAGACTCTTTTTGATATTTTCCGCAGCGATTTCTGCCTGGACCCCGGATTCTTTTCTGCTTCTTCTAAATGCCATTGACTCGGCAAAAAATGCGCCTGCCAATATACAAATGCCGCCGATAATACCAAGCACTGTCAGATGCTGGTCCAAAAATATTGCCGAGAAAAGAACTGCAGAAAGCGGTTCAAGATAGCCGACAGTGGCAACTGTCTGCGCCGGGAGTTTGATGATAGACGAGAAGTAAAGATATCCGGTAAAACCGGTGTTTACCACACCTAAAATCAGCATCGGCAAAATATCTGACTGCTGCATGTGTATTTCAAAGTTCCCTGTAATGAGAATAAACAACCCGCTTGCAACAAAGGCAAACACCATCTGCAGAAGCGGATTTTCCAGACCGTCGATTCTTCCCGCTTTCTTGTTAAACATAATCATACAGGCGGCGCAGCAGGCCGAAACCGCCCCGCAAAAGACGCCGAACGGTGCAACCCCGGTAAGAAAAGCCTGGCCGTTAAAAAGCACCACGCCGGTCATGGCAATAACGAAACCGATTACACGCGTCGGCGTAAGTTTTTCTTTGAAAACAAACGGCGACAAAGCCATGACAATTACCGGACCGCAGTAGTAGGCAAGTGTTCCAAACGGAATTCCCCCCTCCTTGTAGGCAACGAAAAGCGAAAGCCAGGCGCCGCCCAGAAAGAGACCTGACAGTGCAAGGAAAAAGAAGTCCTTCGGTTTTTTATGAAACGTGAACTTTTTGCGTGCAATAAGAAAGATGGATAAAAGGACGGCAACAGCAAGCACCGTGCGCAAAAAAACCATCTGATAGGTAGGAAGTGAAATCTGCTCAATCCAGATACCGTTCGCTCCATAAATCAGCAGAGCGATAATGAATTTGATATAGGCA
Organism: Methanocorpusculum sp.; assembly: GCA_029987245.1. GTDB lineage: Archaea > Halobacteriota > Methanomicrobia > Methanomicrobiales > Methanocorpusculaceae > Methanocorpusculum. The sequence continues at coordinate 14,396 of DALTWG010000025.1, forward strand.
GTGTTCACTTTCATCGAATGCCTTATATGTAGGGTTGCCATGGATTAAAAAACATAAGGTTTGCACCATTCCTTACCTCCTTGTGTGCCCCTGTTTCATAAGTTAATATGGAGAGATTTATATCATATAAAAACAGACTAATACATAATCCATTTCAGGTGAAAATATGGCATTTGGACGTATCAAAGGATTCTTCTCTAAATTGTTTACCAAAAAGCGGTCGCGTGTCGGAATTTACGGTCCGCCAAACGCTGGAAAAACCACACTTGCAAACCGCATTGTGCGCGATGTAACCGGCGATGCATTAGGTCCGGTCAGCGAAGTGCCTCACGAAACCAGAAGAGCACGCAGAAAGGAAGGTATCGAAGTCGGCGGTGCAAACGGCCCGAAACTCAAGATTGATATAGTCGATACACCTGGTGTAACCACCAAAATCGACTATCACGAGTTCCTTGAATACGGTATGGACCAGGAAGAGGCAGTCGCACGTGCCCGCGAGGCAACGGAAGGTGTCGCTGAGGCCATGCACTGGCTTCGTGAAGACATTGACTGCGTTATTTATGTTCTTGACAGTACTCAGGACCCGTTCATGCATGTAAACATCATGATGGTCGGCATTATCGAGTCCAGAAAACTGCCGGTCATTATTGTTGCAAACAAGATTGACCTGCCGGATGCAGCCCCGCAGAGAATCAGAAGTGCATTCCCGCAGCACCCGGTTGTTGAGATTTCCGGTCTGGAAGGAAACAACATGGACGCATTATATGCAAAGATTGCTGAGGTATTCAAATGATTCAGGGTGTTCAGATTGATATGATTTCAGCCGAGCGCACGGCAAAAATGACATCTTATGAAAAAATCCGGCTGATTTTAGATGACGTTCATCAGGGCTCGGTTGTGGTTCTTGAACAGGGTTTATCGCCTGAAGAGCAGGCGTCCCTTCTTGAGATGACGATGATGGAAATTACGCCCGGGGCATTCTCTGGTATCGAGATTGAAACGTATCCTGCATCCAACAAGGACAAATCCTTCTTCAGCAAACTCTTCGGCAAAAAATCCTCCGAGGCACGCATGATGGTTATCGGTCCGGTTGATCAGCTGAAAATCTTCTCCCGTGAGAAAGACCGGCTTATTGCCTGGGCATCTGCAGCACAGTAAAAAAATATGCCGCACAAATGTACGAAATGCGGGCGCGAGTTCCGTGACGGGTCCGTGGAAATTCTCAGAGGCTGCCCTTCCTGCGGCGGAAAAAAATTCCTCTACGTAAGTGACCGGATGAAAAATTCCGATGTTTTGGAGGAAAAATCCATCGCAAAAATTGCCGAGGAGACAAAGCAGGAAGTCCTTGAGGTAAAACCTGCGGCAGGGCCCGCAGACCGGCCGACAGATATTCTCGCCCGTGTGGAAAGTGTCAGAATTATGGGCAAGGGAAGTTATGAGCTTAATTTAGAGCGGCTCGCTGACTCGCAGGATATTATTATCGGTATGGGAAAAGACGGTAATTATATGCTGGACCTTGCATCCATGTCCAAGCCGAAGAAGAAAAAATAAGGGGATTTTTCCCGGATACTTTTTTTGTCCCGGCACAGGGTTATTTTCTTGCGCGGCAGTAGGTGCACATGGGCACATATTTTCCGTCAGAATAGACCGGATAGAGATTTGCCGGCTGCATTTCCTTTTTGCATGAGGCACAGGTGTTATTGTGCTCTGCAAGAATTGCTTTCCACTCATCAAGCGTAAGTCCGGTATCCTTCAGCCGGTTTCTGATAACATAATCCATATCAGTCATACATACTAATAGGCGTCTAAAAGAGATAAGGGTTATTTCCCGCTCAGGCGATAGGTAAGTTCTGTAATGAAGGCGTTCATCTGCAGATATTCATTGCTTCCCTCACGGATACCGCATTCCGCGTTGGAAAAAAGCAGGGCAAGGTCTGCGCTCATCTCCGAGCCAACCGCATTTCTGATAAGCAGCAGGACATCGCGTGCAAAAAGCCCGTATTCTATTATCAGGTTCTCGGCGATTTTCTGCGCAGCAGAAAAATCGCCGCGTTTTGCATGGAGAAGAACAGCCGCGGCAAGGTCTCCTGTTTCGGTGTGTGTGAGTGCGGAAACATCGGTTTCGCCATGGAGCGCCATTATTTCAAGCCACACAATCGCTTTGCGCAAATCGCCTGAGGCACTCATTATAAGCAGTTCGAGATTGTCTTCAGATATTTTATCCGCGCAGCCTTCCGCATCTAAAATCTTTTTCAGATGTGTGCGCATCAAACCGGATTCAACCGGCAGGAAATACAGCGGTACACAGCGTGAGCGAATCGGGTCAATAAGCGAGGCAAGAGACGAGGTGACAAACACAAACCGGCAGGTTTTGGAATATTTTTCCATAATCCGGCGAAGCGCCGCCTGCGCATCTTTGGGGAGGTCGCCCGCGCCGTCAAAAATTATCAGGCGGAATGGAGACGATAAGGGCTGCAGCGAGGCATGCCATTTTACAATATGCTTGAAATTTGCAATAACCGATTTGTCTTTCTGATAAAGATGGCTGAACCGCTCGTTTTCAGACAGATATGCATGCCCCTGGGAAAACATGACGCTGACAGGAAGCACCGTGGTGTTTTCAGACGCATTCTCTTTGAAAAACAGCTGCGAAAATATTTCAAGGGATGCGGATTTTCCAACGCCCGGTTTGCCGATTACCATTAAATGCGGCAGATTTTCATGTTCGGCATAGGAGGCAAGCTGTGCGGTCGGTTTTTCCTGACCGATAACATCGGCAAATGATTTCGGGCGGTACTTTTCAATCCAGAGCATGAGATAAATATCCTGTCATATCGGAAATGGCGCCTTTCAGAATTGCTTTGGCATCAATTTCCGGCATTTCAACCGCCTGTCCTGCAAGATTTCTGCATTCAGCGGCGATGTTGGGAAGAGCCCGGGTGACTTCGTCGACAATCGGCAGCGTTGCCATCTTCGAAGTGCGGTCAATCGGGTTTAAATCAACCGTAATGACGATTTTGCCCATGGAAACAAGCGCTTCGCAGCGGTCGCCGTCTTCCAGGGGGACAAGAACCACGTCTGCGCTGCCTATTCCATCTGCGCAGCACAATCCCCGGTCGTGCGGCAAATCAACGCAGCGCTCGATGTTTCCCTTATTCAGCACGCATCCGGCGTCTTCGAGCACGCGCGATACTTTTGCAATGCGTTCATCGGTCCGGTGAAATAGATTTACCTCGACCTGAGCGCCGGATGCTTTCTGCAAATCAGCTATCTCCGCCGCGGCTAACGCCGCGGTATTGCCATTAATTGACAGGACCGGGTGCTTTGCTGCAAGCAGAACGCGGGCAGCCAGTTTTTCCGCTGCTAACGCCGAAACGGACGTTTTTTCGCCAAGCAGATAATCAAAAGCCTCGCCGCGTCCGTGCGAGGTGAGTCCCTCATAGGACACAATGCCCGCATGGGCGGATTCAACAAGGTGCGATCTTGTCATTAAAGACTTGTATCTCGGGTGTGATTTAGGTATTTCGCTCATAGTATCTCCATTAGATAAGGGCCGGTTTTACTTACTTTCAGTGCATAAGGCGTACCAAACTGTTCAAGCGCGGCTTTTGCCTTTGGACCGAAGGTAAACACGCCTTCGCCAAGCATGGTCATGGATGCCGGGATATTTCTGCTTGCGCAGAAATCCAGAATTTTCATGATGCGCGGGGTTGCAAGCCCGCTTTTTTTCGTAAACGAAAGCGCATTTGCCATGAATTCTTCGACGTTTGCAGGAAGCTTTTCAGGAAACGCAGCAGAGACCTGCTGCATTTTTTCCGGACTTGTGATGACATCAGAGGTTTTAATTCCTCCAAAGGAGAGGGCATAAAGCTCTGTTTGCGGATACATCCGCATTTTTACGCCGGAAATGCCCGGTTCTGTCCGGACGACAATACCCCCGCCGGCTTCGGCTGCAACATCTCCGAGACCGGTTTTAGATTCCACTTCGATTGCATGCGTGGCTTCTAAAATATCCTCTTTGGTCATGCCAAGCGAAAATAATTCATTTGCCGCATAAAACGAAGCTAAAAGCCCCGCTGCGCTCATGCCAAATCCGGCACCAATAGGCAGTTCGGTTGTTACCTCTACCTGTGCAGTTCTGCCGTCAAGCACCTTTTCAATCAGCCAGCCGTCTGCAATCTGCCCGTTTATTTTAACAGAAGTGATTTTTGCCCCGGTCATTTTGACAAAAACACCCTTGTCGGTTACCACGCCGGCACCAAGACTTCCTGTTTCCCGCGCAGTTCTGCCGTCAACACGCCTGAAATACCCTGAAATGTGTCCGGGTGCAAAAGCTAAAGCAGATTTTGCCATATTGCCTGTGCAGCCTCCTTTTTCGTTCCGGCAACGGATTTTTTCCCGGATTTGGTCAGCAGTATGTATTCAGCGTCGCTGCTTCCCATAGTATCCGGTTTGTTTGCACAAACCATTACGACATTTTTCTCTTTTAAGAGTTTTTTTCCCTCTTCAAGAGAGTTTTCGCCGAGTTTGAATCCGATAATTTTTGCCTTGGACACCTCCGGGATTTTTGTAATCAGTTTTTCAAGCGGGGAAAGGATGACAAACACCTCTTTGCCGCTTTGGATTTTGCCCTCGGCGCGCACCGGCGCAAAATCCGATATCGCCGCTGCGCTGAGATAAAAGTCGGCGTCCGCCGCTTCTTTGAGCACGGCTTTGTGCATGTCATCTGCTGAGGTTATGTCAATATTTTTCACGCAGGGGATTTTGCCGTGCACTTTGGTGTTGGAGACCACACATACCTCAGCGCCGAGCCGGAACGCTTCAAGCGCCAGTTCGCGCCCCATTTTTCCGGAAGAGCGCGTGGTTACAATCCTGACATCATCTAATTCCTCGCGACATGACCCGCTCGAAATCAGGACGCGCTTTCCTGCAAGCGGCATGCCGGAGACCGCACGCTCTGCATACATGCATATTGTTTCAATATCGGCGATTTTTGCCTTTTCCTCTTCCATGCGCGGCGGAATTACAGTGATACCGAAGCCGGCAAGCGTCTCCAGATTTTTCGCAACAGCCGGATGGCAGTACATTGATTCATGCATCGCCGGCGCAAGAACAATCGGCATCCCGCGGCCGATTGCCGTTGTTGCAAACGTGGTAACCGGAGTATCGTCGATGCCGCAGGCGATTTTTCCGATGGTGTTTGCGGTACACGGCGCAATCAAAAGCAAATCTGCTTTGCCTCCCTCGCCGCAGTACAAAACATGTTCCACCATTCCGGAAATTTTCGTAATTGCCGGCGTACTGCAGGCATACGTTAAACTTGCAGGATTGATAATCCCGCAGGCATCTTCAGACATGACAGCGGTTACCTTTGCGCCGCGTCTGCGCAGCTCATGCGCAAGATGCACACATTCAACCGCAGCGATGCTTCCGGTCACCGCAAGAACGATATTGGTATTTTCAAGAGTTTTCATAGCAGTTTCACATCCCAGACATTGTGATTAACACGGGCTGTATATTTCTTTACTTTATGTTCGCTTACTGTACACTTAAAACCTGCATTATCGACCGCCGCCAAAATCTCATTTTTGCGGTCCCCGAGACCATGCACATGAAGCATTGTCCCGGGCGCGGAATGAGCTAACGCATGCGGCAGAAAGTCCGGGGCATCGAAATGCCCCATGAGTATGCGCTCATATATTCCGTCCAGCAAATTGCGCGAGTCCCCGCATTCCGCGCGGATAGTGAGGTTGTTTGCCCGTGCGTTTTGCAGCAGGTACTGATAGGATTCCGGATTTATTTCCATTGCATGAACATCGGCACCCGCTTTTGCAGCGGAAAGCGTAAAGTATCCTATGCCCGCAAACATATCAGCCACCCGCTCGCCAGCGCGCACAAGTCCGCAGAGGCGCGCCTTTTCATTGCGGTTCCCTTGCGAAAACATAACCTTCACCGGATTGAGAGTATAGGAAATACCTGCTTCGGTAAAATTTACGTCATGGGGTGTGCCGTACAAAACCTCCGTTTCCGGAATGCGCATAACACCGTTACAGGCATTCTGTACCAGAACGCATGCCGGATGCTCCCATGCAAGAAGAGCGGAAAACTCCGCCTCGTTTGGGCGGATGCCGTGCAATACAATCGTATCGCCCATTTTCTGATAACTCAAGCCCGGTCCGGGATGCCGGTCGGCAATCTCTGTATCGAACGGCTCTCCCGCGCGGACCGGGACGTAGGCTGTTTCACCATCGCAGTACACACGCCGGGTTGTATCAACCCAGGGCTCATTCAGAATCGATGACAGATTCGATTTCTGCGTAATCCGTGTTTTCATCGCAACCTGCGGGAACTATTGTTTCATCGTCTTTCACATAAAGAAGGGTATCGCCTTCTTTTGCACCTATCCATGCGCGCTCTGCCGCTTCAAAGGTTGCGCCGGTCTCCGGATTCATGAGACCCAGAACCCCTGCATCCTTGTAGATAACCGTTGCCTTTTCCGGACTGCGGATGTTTCCAAGAAGAGGGTCAGAAACATCCTCGCGGAAGGAGCGCTGGATTCCGGATTCAAGGTCTTTTACAAACAGCGTATCTTTTACCTGGCGCAGAATCTGGAAGTGTCCTTTGCCGTGCAGAATTATATCCCCGCGGGAAAAACGCGGCAGGCGCAGGAGATGCGTAATCCGGTAGATAGGGATGCCGGCTTTTTCGCCGACGAGTTTGGGATGCGTGGTGGCTGTGCCCCCCATCGCGCCTTTAATGTCATGCGCGATTGCGTTTCCGATTGCCTGTGAACTGAAGATAATATCGATGCCGTCTTTGGTTTCATCAATGCTGGAGACAAAAGAAAGCCGGTCTCCTGCTTTCTGCAGCTGGTCTTCCAGCTGATAGGCGATTTCCGCCGCGCGGCGGAGTTCAAATGCCGTCGGTTTGCGGCCTTCGGCGCGGACCTGTATCACGCCTTCATAGTAACTTCCGGCTATGCGCGAGCAACGGTCGCACTGCTCGCGCGCCCAGACGATTTTTACTTTTTTCGTCTCTTCCAGGTAGATGCCGTAGAGATTTCCGGTGACCATTACGGTCGCCATCGAGCGGTTGCTGCTTACTTCTTTGATGTCGATTGCAACCTGCGTGTTCGTTACATCCGTGTGGAAATGTATGGCATTGTTTACCAGCTGACAGGCGAGTTCGTCGCGGTCGTACACGGAGTCAGACCAGACACCGGAGGTTTTTACCGATTCACAGGTGGGGCATATGGTGCACTGCACGCGCGGGGCGATTTCAACCCATACGGTGTCATGTACTTTGCATTTGCCGCAGAGTTCGCCGTTTTCTGACGGCGCACCGCAGCGGGGGCAGAATCCTTGTGTTAATGCCATTTATACTCCGTAAATCTGTGCGTGGGGGATATCTTCAAACATGATGCAGCATTCCATGTCAATTAATCCTTCGTCGGCTGCTATTTTGCAGACTTTTTTGCCGATGATATTTGCATTGGTCGCCTGGTGCAGGGCTTTGATAACCTCTTCTTCGGTGGCGAGTTCGTCGCCGTAGAAACTTTTGTCTATGATTATATCATTGCAGAAATCCGAGGTAAGGGTTTTTCCCATGAGTTCGGCGTCGCATATTGCAAGTATATTTTCCTCGCCGGGAGTTTTGTGTATTTTGAGGTACATTTGCTAATAGTATTGGTTGTCAGTGGTTATAGAGACTTGCCCTGCAGGTCCGAAAGTCTTAGAAGACATGCTGCTCTTTTTTCCGCTGCGCCTTCTTTTCCGAATGCCTCTGCGAGGCACTCCAGTGCATCGCAGTTGTCCGGAGCAAGAACAAGCGCCCGCTCCAATGCGGCAACGGCATCGGGATAGCGCGCAAGCGCGCACAGTGCTTTACCGCGCCCTGTCCAGGACTCCGCGTCATTTGGCATCAGTTCTGCCGCCTGCAGGTAAGCGCGGGCTGCTTCATCAAAGCGTTCCTGCGCATAGCAGGTGTCTGCTGTTTCTTTCCAGAAAGCGGGATTGCCGGTCGGGTGAAATGTCATGCCTATCTATTGGGCGGCAATACTATTGAAAATATTCATGTAGGATAAAGATAAAGTATGTAATATGAATAAGGTCATCATTTGCATTACAGCAGGTATCCTGCTTGCTTGCGGTCTTGTTTCCGGCATGGTCTTTTGCACGGCGGTGACGGGCATTGATGTTTCACCGGACAAGGCGGTTACTATCGGCAGTTCAAGTTATCATGTAAGTACAGACGCTGCCGAGGTTCTCCGGGGCAAATCTTCGTTTCCGGTGACAATTTACGGCCCCCCTACTCCTGATTCGGCGGGCGATGAAGCAGCCGTTAAAGTTACTGTTTCGGGCGGTGAAAATCTCGGCATTTTAAACGGGCAGATGTATATTTCCTATAGCGGCGATACGTCGAATGTGAAGGAGTTTACGATTCCAAAAATTCCTGCGTGCGGCTATGTCACGGTTATGTTTGTAACGAACAGTCATACCACGCCTGCAAAATATAAGATTACGGCGCATTTCCCCAACGGCAGCAGCGATTATGTGAAGGTGAAGGTTGTGCGCTATTTCGGAGAACTGGATAGTTCGGGCATAGTAACCGAGCCGATTACGGTTCCTGCGGTAAAACCGCGAACGGCTGTACCGACGCCGACTGCAGCGGTTGAACCGGAACCGACGGTTGAAGTAACCGTTGAGCCGACTGAAATTGCGACGCCGGCAGAAACTGCGCCTGTGCAAAGCACGGTGGGCTTTGCCGGGCTTGCTTTCGCGCTTTGCGGCGGCTTCCTTCTTTTCAGAAGGGAATAACCTCTTTTATTTCCGGCTCAATTGAGGCTGTGTCCGGGAAATGTTTCATCATCTCTGCAATCGAGCGCGTCCGCTCAAGCAAATGCATGACCTGCGGCTCGGGCCGCGCAAAAATCCCCTCTAAAATATACTCCCCGTATTTTTCCCGCGGCGGGTAGGCAAGGGAAGGGGATGTAGTTGAAAACTCCGCGCATACTCCTTTTTTATTTCCCCGCGCATCAAGGTAGATCCATTTTCCCCCGGTAAACACCGCATTATAGCCGTGAATACAATGCCCTAATCTGTCATCATCAGCAAGCGTTATCCGCTCAAAGACAAACCCGCAGGGAATGGTTTCATGACGCAAAAGCGCGGCAAGCAGATTTGCCTTCGCATGGCAGATTCCCGTCCCTGCGCAAAGCACATCGGATGCTTTCGCCGGAAACACATGACCGAAAATATCCAGTGTATGCGGGATTTCATCCCGCACGAAATAATATGCCCGCCGGATTTTTTCAAGTTCGGCGCGCCCTGCAAAAAGCTCTGCTGCTTTTGCTTCAATCGCCGGATGCCTGAAATCGATGTAGGCTGATTCTTCAAGAAACGTATCTAACAACATAAAAATTGAGTGCTGATACCGGAATTCGAATCCGAGTCGCCGGCGTGAAAGGCCGGCATGATTGGCCACTACA
>DALTWG010000026.1 GCA_029987245.1 Methanocorpusculum sp.
AAGTTAGGTGCATTTTTGGCGTGTCTCTTAACTCGTCATTCCAACACGGAATCGCCAGCCAAAGGCTTGCTCAACCCCTTGGTCGCTTCGCTCCCGTGGTGATGTCTGTGTAGGCATTGTGATTTAAGCGACACAGCCAAAAATCCAACTGTCAAATTTGGGATACAACCATTTAGTTGAGGGCTGAATAGTTACAAAAAAAGTATGTTTATTTTCTCCTGAACACCAGGAGTGCGCCGGCGATTGCGCCGGCGAGTCAGCCTGCCGGCGGCGCCGGGCTCAACTCCCATGTGCAACCCCCCGCAGGAGTCTGCGGCCCCGGGGAGACAGCAGAAAAGCCGCATTACCTTATACAACCGCTTGTCAAAGAGACTGAAACGGCTGCAAAAAAACAGCAACCCGGATTTATAAAACCCGGTCAACATATTCGCAAATCTTCGGCACGGAAACCGCCCCGACCGGAACCAGCTTCCCGTTTACCAGAATAATCGGCAGCGGCGGATGATTTTCCCGAACCAGATCCTTTACAAACTCAGGAATCTCTTTATCCAGCGCAACCAGATTTACCGAAACCCTGTCGCCGTATTTTTCCAAAAGAGCCTTTTTCAGCGCATCAAACGCAAAAGAAAGCTTCTCTTTTGCAAAACACTCCTCAAGCCCGCAGGACCGGTCCTTGTCACACGGAAACGGCCCGCAGGGACGATACGTGTACCCGATTACATCTACAGTTACCGTCATAGCCGCCGTTTAGAAGAAAGCCGAAAGAAGACTCTCCAAAGTAGCACCGTCAGTCAAACCCTCAATTCTGTGTTTTACCACACCGTCAACCTCGATAATTAACGTTGGAACAACCGCAATCGCATACTTTGCCGAAAGCTCCGGATTCTGATCAACATCAACAACCCGGAAATCAACCTTGTCCGCAAGTTTTTCCTCAAGTTCCTCAACAATCGGCGTCTGCATCCGGCACGGACCGCACCAGGTTGCAAAGAAGTCATAAAAGACTGGTTTAGACATACCATATAATGCGGCAGGAAAAGTAATATACCTTATGATTGAAAAGCGCGTAAAAAAAGCCGGGAAAAATCAGATGATATACTGAAATATTCAGAGCAGAGCCTTGATTACATCCCGGTCAAACAGCATCCCCGCAAGACGCCCGTCCTTGTCAATGACCGGCAGCTGGTCCACACGGCCGCGCTTCATCTTCAGCGCGCAGTCCGCAATTTCCGCATTATCCGGCTCTGCAATAACCTTTCTAATCATAAAATCCTTCACCGGACGCGCGGGCAGCTCCACCTTGGAAATGCCAAACGTTAACGTGTGCGTGTCCCGGATGCTTTCCCAGGTCCACTCATCATCATCCGTGCCCGTAGAGAAATCACTCGTCCGCACATCATCCTCAATCTTCGAAGAACGGATTAAATCGCGCTCGGAAATAATGCCTGTAAGTTTATTGTCGGAATTTAAAATCGGCATCGCCTCAACGTGCGCAAGCTCCATCATCTTCCCGACAACACAAAGAGGCGTCTCCTCCCATGCGGCAAACGTTTTCTTGCCGATGAACCCGTCGCGGATTTCGCGGCTGTCGTTGAGTTTTGCCACCGCGCCGACAATATCGGAAACACTGATAATACCGGTAAGCTTCTTCCCCTCCACAACCGGAAGTCTCCTGATGTGTTTTTCCTTCATTACCTCCGCAGCCTCGGCAAGCGTTGCCTTCGGACCGATTACCACCGGATTTTCCGACATTAAAATTGCAACCTGGTTTTCCTCCGGCATGTGAAGAAGGTCTTTTCTGGTCACAATACCTAAAAGCTCCTTTGTTTTTGCCTTAACCACCGGTACCCCCGAGATACCGGTGCGCTTCAAAATACGCAAGACATCATCACGCGCGGATGGAATCTCCACCGTGACGACATCTTTTGTCATATAGTTTTTTACAAGCATTTCTGTCATAATACCATCTGATTCCCGGGACCTGTATTCCCGTATTTCCTTATGGAAAATGTATGTATGTATTTGGTTTCCAAGGTTAAATAACAGTAGTGTTTGCACACGTTCATCATAACCCGCGGCACCGGCCCGTTTTCTCCCACTGGATAATGGGTTTCTTTTTATACTATGAAAGAGAATAATTAACTATATGAAAAAAACAGCAATTGCACTTATTGCAGGAATTGTTCTGCTGAGCCTTTTCATTCTGCCGGCGGCGGTTTCAGCCGTTGATTTTGATGAAGATGACGAGACAACCTGGTATGATGAGTCATATGAATCGCACTATGACTCTGATACCGGAATCACCACATCTACCCACATCGACAACACCGGCGATGAACAGGTAATAACGACTGAAATTTCCTCGGCAAATGACGACGAGTATGAGTCGGTAACGATTACCATGCCGTCAGCAAAATCCGTATCTTCTTCCTCGATTTCGGTTTCCAGCGCCGGTTCCAGCAAATATGATTATTCGTACGATTACACGGAGTACGGCTACATCCATGTAAGTTCCAGCCCGGACAACTGCTCATTATACATTGACGGCCGCTACCAGGGCAAAACCCCGATGACCGTAACCGTTGAAACCGGACGCCACTCCGTTTCCCTTGCCAAAAGCGGATACAACGAGTATTCCACTTCAGTAACCGTATATGCAGGCAATGAAGTAGACCTGTATCCGGTCTTATCGCAGAAAGTTTCCAACGGCTATCTCTCTGTTAACTCCAACCCGAGCGGAGCAGACGTCTATATTGACTCAGTCTACCGCGGAACCACACCGCTTACCCTCTATCTTACCACCGGAACGTATAACGTACTTATTAAAATGTCCGGCTACAAGCCCTACAGTTCCACGGTTTCCGTAAAAGACGGCAAGACCTCAACACTTTCTGCAACTCTGCAAAGCGACGTCTCCTACGGGTATGTAACCGTCATCACCACACCCGGCGGTGCGGCAGTCTACGTTGACGGCGCATACTTCGGTACCACGCCCTTAAACGGCGCAGGCATTACCCTTGGTCCCTACACCTCGGCAACGACCCACACGGTTATGGTCTCTGCAGACGGTTATCTCAGCCAGAACCAGACATTTTCCGTAAGCTCAGGACAGACAAAGACACTGACTTTTGCCCTTTCCAAAGACCAGGACGCAAAGGCATCCATCGCTGTATCCTCGTCACCTGCAGGTGCCTACATCTACATTGACAACATCTTCTACGGTTTGACACCGGCAACCATCCCGAACCTGGAACACGGCTCCCACATCCTGAAACTTTCCGCAGACGGATACAATGACTGGCAGGAAACTGTTACCGTGAACGCCGGAGAAAACCTCCAGAAATCTGTTGCAATGAGCCCCGCATCCGCACCGGCGCCGACCAGTACCCCGCTTCCGGTACCGGGCATTCTTGCAGGATTACTTGCAGCAGGCGTTCTTTTCTCTCTGAAAAGAAAATAACCATCTTTTTTATCAGATTTACGCACCGTAATTGTTACATACCGTACTTCAAAACCGTATCCCTGCGCCAAGTGTGAAGAATCCTCCGTACTCTCTACGGCCGGGAAAATGACACAGGGACGCCTGATATATTGCATTTTAAAACAGATAAACCTGCGCAATGCACCCTGCAAATCACCATGTTTTCCCGCGTGCCGGTATCTTTAATACCTCACATAACTAAAAGTTACATATGTCCAACTTCACATGCCCCAAATGCGGCTCCGGACTTGACGTCAAACCCGGAACCCAGATGGTAACCTGCGGCTACTGCGGAACGGTGACATACATCGACAGAAGATACGCCCTGTTCTTCTATCTGCTGCCGTTTTCAATCAATGAAAACGCGGCAAAAGGCATCTTCAAACGATGGACCGCAAGCCCGGCAAACGCCAAAGACCTCGAAGCGGAAGCGAAAATCACGAAATTTTCCAACATCTTCTTCCCGGTCTTTTTGTTCAACCGCAAGGCAGGCGCAAAAGTACAGGCAATCGTCAAACCCGCGCGGGGAACCACTCTTCCCGGTCTGCAAAACCTTGTCATTCCTCCGGGAGACATCAAAGTCTATGATGCCTCGATATCAACCGGCAGCGCCGAAGTCTTAAAACCGGATATTGCAATCGACTCATATCTCCCTGACCTCGAAGGCGAATCAATCGACCAGGCACTGGTCTATTTCCCGCTCTATCAGGTGAGCTACACCTACAAAGGAACCGAATACAGCCTCTTAATTGACGGCTCATCCGGGACCGTCTACGCAGGCGAAGCCCCGCAGCGCAGTTCTGTCTCCTATGCAGGCGTTATGGGACTTGCATTTGCCTTCGGCTTTGCAGGCGTAATTCTCTCTTTCCTGACCGGAATTTTCCTCTTCCTGCTGCTCATCGTCGGTGGATTCTTTGCAGGAAAGATTTTAGGTCACGCGGTTGCAAATAAAAAACCCGTCGTTTCCGGAGGAAACTCATGACATCGGACAACGCAGCCAAAATTCTTCTTACCATGACCTGCCCCTCCTGCGGCGGACAGGTGGAATGCGAGGAAGGCGAAGGACTGATACTGTGTAAATACTGCGGCTCCGTCTTCGGTCTTGAAAATGACGCAGGCATGTCCAAAGTCATGTACCGGATGAAGACAAACAAGGAAAAAGTCATGGAAACCGTCCGGAAATGGATGAGTTCCGGCCCCAAGGCAAAAGACCTCCCAACCGCCTCATCCATCTCTGAAGTGTATCCCATTTACCTTCCCTTCTGGAGACTTGTCGCACGCGGAAAAGCCTGTGTCTGCGGTGTTGAAATCCACAAAGACAAAGACGGCAAGGAAACCAGAACTCCGCACGAATCCCTGATTAACCGCGAATACGTCTACTCTGAGATTGCCTGCGACCCGGGAGACCTTGGCATCCGCTCAATCGACGTCGACGCATCCGCCGAGGCAATCGCCTTCGACGACCAGGACATCGTCACCTTCCAGGCAACCGAATCGCGTACCGACGCATACAAGGAAGGCGGCGAATTCATCATGGCCCAGGCGCTTGACGACGGCAAACGCAGCATGGACGAGATTTACTTCTCCAAAGCGTTCTTCTTCCCCAAATCCTTCACCCTTGTCTACTATCCGTTCTGGATTGTCAGATACAAGTACCAGGAAAGAGACTACTTCGTAACCGTCGACGGCATCAGCGCAAATACGGTTTCCGGCCGTGCACCCGGAAGCGTCAGCTCCCAGAGCACCTCGGCAGGCGTCGGCGGCACGGTTGCAGGCGCGCTTACCGGTCTTGGAATCGGCGGCGGCCTTTTAGGCGGCGCAGCGTTGGAAAGCGGTGAACTCGGCATCGGCATCTTTGTCATATGCCTGATTATTGCCATAGTAATCTTCGGCTACTTCTGGAAACGGTTCAGATACGGAGACGAAGTACTCGAAGGCGTAATGAAAGGCAAAGGACTCACCACGAAAAAAGGCGTTTCCCGCGTTCTTAACACCGGTGCACCGAGGTATGACTACTACAATTAAGGAGGGAAAAAAATGTTATTAAAAGCTTTAAAATGCCCCTACTGCGGAGCGCCCCTGAAATCCAAGGTAAAAGACCACATGCTGCTTTGTCCCTCCTGCGGTAAAATTTCCCTGTTCAGCAACGGAAATATCGGACCGGTCGACTTCAGCATTATAAAACCCCGTGAGAAAAAACCCGAAGAAACTCTCGTCTACGTCCCCTTCTGGATTGTAAACGGCACCTTAAATGTTGCCCGCGAAAAAATCTCCGGCGGAAAAATCCGCCGCGCCATCAAAGACGAACGCCAGATGCGCGGAACACGCGACTTTTACGTCTGTGCAGCAGACGAAATCCCCGAGTCAGAGTCACGCATATGGAACATGGATTTAACCCTTGACCAGCCGGCATTTGAGACAATCGACGCCTTCAAAGACGGAAAACGCCTCCCCATGTCGGTGGAAAAAGAGGTCGCAGGAGACAACGCGGAGTTCCTCTTCATCCGTTATGAAACGGAAATCCCCGGAACACTGCAGGAACTGGACTATACCTTTAAAGTCAACAGTACAAAAGTGCTTTATATCCCGGCAGTCAAAAAAGATACTAAATATACATTAGGTGTATAGACATGACGAGTACAACGACAACCGAAGACAAACGGATGTACATTATCTGGCTTTCTGTAGTTGGCATGCTGGCCGTTGCCATTCTCTGCGGCGTCCTTCTTCCAAACGTGTTTACCTCGTTTTGGATGTGCGCAGGAGTGTTTCTTGCCGGCGTCGGCTTAATTGCCGGATTGCTGCTGATGTTTATGGGAAAAAGATATGTCTCCTTTTTCTCATTTTTCCTGCTTTTAGCAGGCATCGTGCTGATACTCTCAGGTGTATTTGAAAATCTCGGCATTGAACTTAATCCGTTTGTTATGCCTGCAATTGCCGTTCTCATAATTGTAATCGGCTTAATTGTATGGATTGTACTTGGAAATAAACAGAGGGAAACAAAATGGTAGATTTACGACAGGAAGTCGAGGAAGACAGAGGTCTGATTAAAAAAATCCAGCTCTGCATCCCGGGATTCCGCGGTTACAGAAAAAAGGAGGATTTGCGCATTGCAGACTCCCTCCTTCGCATTCAGATTGCAGACAGTTTAAAAAACAACCTGCTCCAGCCTTTAGAGCAGGCGCGTGAGGCAGCCTCCCGTGAGCTTGAACTTGATTTAATGAACGACCTTGCAGCCGTCATTTCCAAAGCGAAGCTCTCCGAAGCAAAAATACGCCACGCAGAACAGGGATATTCAGGAATCTCTGCTGATGTGCGTATCGGAACCGATGAGTTAAACAAACTCTACGAGTATGACCTTGCATTAATCGACGGCATTAATGCAATGGGCACTCTTGCCTCGGAAACGCTGAAATTTGCAGAAGGCGGCGACTTTGACACGGTGAAGAAAAACCTCCGTGAGTTAAAGACGGGCTTTACCGGCTTTATGAACATCTTTGCCAAAAGAAACACTGAAATGGCAGGAATTAGTGCAGTATAATGGGACTTGGATTTTTTTCTAATGTAAACAAAAACACCGGTCAGGGCACAGACCTTGAAGGTGCAGATTCCCGTAAAGGGTATTACTGGGTGGAGGATAACAAAGGCGACAATGTTATCTGGCGTCTGCCCAAAAACATCATGCTCAACGACAACGTGCTTGTCCGCGAGGATGAATACGGTATCTTCTTCCGTGACGGAAAGGCGTTAAAGGTCTATGACAAGCCTGACCGCTATGCGCTTACCACGGAAAACATCCCGATTTTAAAGAATATTCTCGGGACGATTGTCGGCAATGTTCAGATAGGCGAGTTCTACTGGGCGCAGAAACGCGAGTTCCGCGACAAGTTCGGCACCTCCCAGCCCTTAGCCTTCCGTGATGTTGATTTCGGCGTTGTGCAGCTGAGAATCTTTGGTCAGTTCTCCTACAAAGTTGTCGAGCCGTTAATGCTTATCACCCAGTTTGTCGGTACCAAAGGCATTACAACCTCGGAAGAAATCGTCGAGTGGCTCAAAGGCACTATTGTCACGGTCTTAAACGACACGCTCGGTGAGTTAAAGACCAAAAAACAGATGGGCGTTCTCGATATGCCTGCATATCTGCAGGAAATCGAACAGCTCTGTCTTGGCAAACTTACGCAGGAAACGGAGATTTACGGTCTGAAAATCATGAAGTTTTCGGGCCTGAACATCAACATGCCTGAAGAGGTTCAGGAGGCAATCAACAAGCGCGGTGCAATGTCTGCTCTTGGCGTCAACTACATGCAGTACCAGACCGGTAAAGCAATCGAAGGATTCGGCGAGGGCGCGGCCCAGGGCGGCGAGGGCTCTTCCGGATTTGCGATGATGGGTGCCGGTGCAGGTATGGGCATGGGCATGGGCGGTGCGATGATGAACGGCATGATGGGCGGCTTTAACCAGCAGCCGGCGCCCTTTGGCGGTCAGCAGCAGGGAGCGCCTGCGCAGGCGTCCGCTCCTCAGGCAGCAGCGCCAGCCGCAGCCGCAGCCGCAGCCGCTATGGTCGCCTGCCCCAAGTGCGGGGCCCAGGTAAAGCAGGGCGCCAAATTCTGTCCGGAATGCGGAGAGAAAATGGCGTCCGGCGCAGTATGCCCCGCCTGCGGTGCGGCGGTAACTTTTGGCGCCAAATTCTGCCCTGAGTGCGGAGCACGTCTCGGCGCGCCGAAATGCCCCAACTGCGGTGCGGAAGTTCCTGCCGGAACAAAATTCTGCCCCGAGTGCGGGACAAAAATTTAATCTTTTTTCGCTCTTTATTCCACCCTTCTATTCCACCCATCCATTCAAAGACTACTAATCCTATTACAACCAATATTACTATACCATTCACAGTCAGGAAACTCCTATGGTATACAGAATATTCGTTGAAAAAAAGCCGGACCTTGCAAACGAAGCCAAAGCCGTAAAAGCGGAGCTTACCTCCCTTCTCGGTATTGCCGGTCTCAAACAGGTCCGTATTCTGAACAGATATGATGTGGAAAATATCGAAGAAGACCTTTTTGCCTATGCAAAGACCACCGTCTTTTCCGAACCGCAGCTTGACATCGTAACCGAAACGCTGCAGACCTCCTCAGGCGACGTGGTATTTGCCGTTGAATATCTTCCCGGACAGTATGACCAGAGAGCCGACTCCGCTGCGCAGTGCATTCAGTTAATCTCGCAGAAAGAGCGCCCGGTTGTAAAAACCGCCCGCGTTTACGTCCTGGAAGGTGCTCTTACCCCGGAGGAGACTGCAGCTGTTAAAAAATACCTCATTAATCCGATTGAATCACGCGAAGCATCGCTTGAACTGCCTAAAACACTGATTGCCGAGCCAAACACCCCGGAAAAAGTGGAAATAATTGCCGGTTTCACTGCTCTTGACGATGCGGGACTTGAGGCGTTTATCAAAGAGCGCGGACTTGCGATGGACCTTGACGATATCAGATTCTGCCGGGATTATTTCAAATCCGAGGGCAGAAACCCGACCATTACCGAAATCCGCATGATTGACACCTACTGGTCGGACCACTGCAGACATACCACTTTCCTGACTACCCTTGATGCGGTGAAGACCGACTCCCCTCTCCTGCAGAAAACCTTTGACGAATATCTTGCGGTCCGCAAAGAAATCGGCAGAACAAAGCCGGTAAATCTGATGGACATCGGGACAATCGTCGTAAAATATCTGCGGGCGCAGGGAAAACTGGACAAACTGGACGAATCCGAGGAGATTAACGCCTGCACGGTAAAGATAACGGTAACCGTCGATGGAAAAGACGAAGACTGGCTTCTTTTGTTCAAAAACGAAACACACAACCATCCAACAGAGATTGAACCGTTCGGCGGGGCGGCAACCTGCATCGGCGGTGCAATTCGCGACCCGCTTTCGGGCCGCGCCTATGTGTATGCAGCAATGCGGCTTACCGGCTGCGCCGATCCCCTGACGCCTGTTTCAGAGACTCTTGCAGGGAAACTGCCGCAGAGAAAAATTGCAACAAGTGCCGCGGCCGGCTATTCCTCCTACGGAAATCAGATCGGGCTTGCAACCGGCATTGTGGATGAGATTTATCATCCGGGCTATGTTGCAAAACACATGGAGCTTGGCGCCGTAATCGGCGCGGCACCGCGGGAAAACGTGGTGCGGCTTGTGCCAAAACCCGGCGATGCCGTAATTCTGCTTGGCGGCCGCACCGGCCGCGACGGCTGCGGCGGCGCCACGGGCTCATCCAAATCCCACAATGCGTGCTCTCTTGCGTCCTGCGGCGCCGAAGTGCAGAAAGGCAATGCCCCGGAAGAGCGCAAGATACAGCGGCTTTTCAGAAATCCGGCCGCATCACGTCTTATTAAACGATGCAACGATTTCGGCGCCGGGGGCGTCTCGGTTGCCATCGGCGAACTTGCCCAGGGGCTTGCAATCGACTTAAACACCGTGCCGAAAAAATACGACGGTCTTGATGGAACCGAACTTGCCATCAGCGAATCGCAGGAGAGAATGGCAGTTGTTGTCGAATCGGCGGATGTAAATACTTTTATTTCACTTGCAAACGCAGAAAATCTCGAGGCAACCAAAGTAGCTGAGGTTACCGACACAAACCGCCTGGTAATGACCTGGAACGGCGACACAATCGTAGATATTTCCCGCGAATTCCTGGACTCCAACGGCACGGAAAAACACATCGAGGTTGAACTTGCCTCTCCGAAATCATGGGAAAAACCGGCGCCCGCATCATTTTCGGATGGAATGCGCGCTATGGCGGGCGATTTAAACGTCTGCTCAAAGCGCGGTCTATCCGAGCGGTTTGACTCGACCATCGGCGCCGGAACGGTGTTAATGCCGTTCGGCGGTAAATTCCAGAGAACGCCGGTTCAGGCGATGGTAAACAAAATATCGGTGGAATCAGGCGATACACAGGACTGCTCGCTCATGGCATGGGGCTATAATCCGTACATATCCGAAGCAAGCCCGTATCATGGTGCCTATCTTGCGGTAGTCGAAAGCGTTTCAAAATTAATCGCTACCGGCGCCTCGTTTGACGATGTCTACCTCTCGCTGCAGGAATTCTTTGAAAAACCGGGCCGCGATGCAAAACGCTGGGGAAAACCCGCCTCCGCGCTTCTTGGCGCGTTCAAGGCGCAGAAAGAGTTATCCATCGGCGCCATCGGTGGAAAAGACTCGATGAGCGGTTCGTTTGAAAATATCGATGTGCCGCCGACTCTTGTTTCATTTGCCGTAACCACGGCAAAGACCGGCGACATTGTCACCAACCATTTCAAAGGTGCGGACCATGATGTAATCCTTCTTTCGCCGTTCGTTGACAAAGAATCCGGTCTTCCAGGCGGCGAATCTCTGAAACAGGTGTTTGCAGAGGTAACTGCTTTAATGCGCGCCGGAAAAGTCCTGTCCGCCTGGACGCCGGGATTTTGCGGTGTTGCCGAGGGTATTTTCAAAATGGGACTTGGCGGCGGTTTCGGATTTAATTTCGCTGAACTGCCGCTTGATTTGCTTTTTGGATATCGTTACGGTTCTTTCATTCTGGAACTTGCAGGGCCTGCGGACTGCGGCACGCTTCTTGGGCGCACGTCTGATGAGCCGGAGTTCAGATACGGCGACGAATCGGTAACCGGCGGCGAACTCTCAGGCATTTATGAAAACAAGCTGGAATCTGTATATCCGACGCAGGCTGCTGCCCAGGGCAGGCTTGCGCTTCCCAAAATCAGCTGGAGTGAGCGCAGCAGTGCAAAACCGCGGGTGCGCACTGCGCATCCGCGTGTGTTGATTCCGGTCTTCCCGGGTACGAACTGCGAATATGACTCGGCAAAAGCCGTTTCACGAGCCGGCGCGGTGCCGGAGATTTTTGTCATCCGCAACCGCACGGCAGAAGATGCGGCAAACTCCGTTGAGGAGTTTGCAAAAGCCGTTCAGCGAAGCCAGGCGATATTTATCCCGGGCGGCTTCTCCGGCGGGGACGAGCCGGATGGTTCGGCGAAATTCATCGCCGCATTCTTCCGGAATGCCAAAATCAGGGACGCGGTGCATGATTTACTCAAAAACCGCGACGGACTGATGTGCGGCATCTGCAACGGGTTCCAGGCGCTGATTAAGCTTGGTCTTGTGCCTTACGGCGAAATTGTCGATACTGATGAAAATTCGCCGACCTTGACTTTTAACACCATCGGCCGCCACCAGTCCAAACTGGTGCGTGTACGCGCAGCATCGGTTAAATCGCCGTGGATGAGCAAGGTAGAGGTAAATGACATCTTTACAGTGCCCGTTTCCCACGGCGAAGGCCGGTTCTATGCGCCGGATTCGGTAATCAAAGAGCTGATTGAAAACGGTCAGGTCTTAACGCAGTATGTGAATTTAAACGGTTATCCGACCTCGGATATTGCATTCAACCCGAACAACTCGGCATATGCGATTGAGGGAATTACTTCGCCCGACGGCCGCGTTTTAGGAAAAATGGGTCATGCAGAGCGGATTGGCCCGGGGCTGTACAAAAATGTGGACGGGGTGTTTGAGATGCATTTGTTTGAAAGCCTGGTGGAGTATTTCAAATAATTTTTTTGCAGTCTGTGCAGTTTAAAAAAGAAGATATTCAGTTTATTTAGACTTCAATTGTGTAATTACACTCTTCAAGGGTTTTTATCAGTCTCGCGTGTGCTTCTTCGCCCCTTCTTTTCACATCCTCAGAGACTGGACCGTCACGTATGCGGACTTCAAATTTCCCTTCGCTTGCATCCAGTAGTGTACTTGACATATTATTATGTTAATTTTACAATAGTATATATTTTCCCCTTGTGTTTATCGCCGGTTTTCTTCTCTAAAAACGTAAAATTCTCACATGAAACGATTTGATATGTCCTTTCCGGCGGCAAAAGGCGTTCTGATTCAACATTATTGATATACAGTGCTTCATCACCCGGTTCCAGTACGAGATGCAGCAATACCGGACAGAATTTGTATTTATTAATTGCATATTCTGCTGCTTTTGCTTTATCTTCAGTAAAACTTTCGAATGCCCACTCGTGAATTTCACCTATATTTCCGGATTTCCATGCACAAACTGCTTTTGTAATATGTTTCGGGTGAATTCCCCGATATACTTCTACCGTTTTTTTCACCGGGCTTTTGTGTATGGCGCGCGCAATTCTGCAGATATATTTCATAATCTGAGTTGCGTCTTTTTTTGATAAATGGTGCAGCAGTTCATGTCTCATGTAGTTATTTATCATAAAACAATCCCATCCGAGATTTGTACTTTTTTTCTCTTCGGGGTGCGCATCTTTGTAATCCCATGGATATGGGGTGATATCCATGTCTTTGTAATGATTTACTGCATCTTTTTCTTTGTTTTTGAGGTGATATCGTTCACTAAACGGACATGGTTCATTATCTTTCATTATGGGTATTCTCTATCTTATTCTACATAAATCTGTCTTTATTTGTTCCCATTTTCCCGCAAAACCTCCATCAGTTCCGGCAGCCGGTAATAATTCTTAGCCGCCATCTCCAGCAGCAAATCCGGCGGGAGCATTTCTCCGAATTTCCACTGCGACGACGGAATTTCCGGCAGTTCCAGGACCGCGTCCTCCCATGCAAGAGAAGCGATTTCTGCAAGAATTGCAGAAATCTGCTTCAAGCCCGGGCGTTTTGCAAAATCCATAATCCGGACGGCAAAATTCGTATACCCGATGGTGTGCATCCCGGGAAGCCTGTTTTTAATCAGCCGGGCGAGAACTTCGTTTGAGCGCTGTCCGAGAAATGTTGCAGCAATAATAGACCAGGAATTTCCCTCAGGCTCCGTCCGGATGTGGATTTTCCCCGGCTCGAAATCGTCCGGGAGGGACGCAATCAGGTCGTTAAGCTGCTCAGCTTCGTTTTCCGGCAGAGGCAGCAGCGTGCGGCCGCGGGCCAAAAGCCGCGCCGCACTGCTGCATATCACAGGACTTGCGCCCGCCCCCGCGCCGCCGCTCCAGAACGGTCGCTTTAAGTCCCGATTCGCGAAAGCTGGCTCTACAAGCGCCCGTTTGTGTATGTCGTCCCGGTGCAGAAGCCGCCAGGTCTTTCCCGTAAAGGAAAACACCATCCCGGGGTCGCCTGCGATAAAGCGGGCGTCCAATGTTCCGACAGGTGTCCCGTCCGCCAAAACCGCGAGATAGCCGCCCGAATCATGGATGACCGAAAGAAGCGCAAGCCAGTTTGATTTGCCAAGTTCCCTCTCGGCCCGCGTTGATACGGCATATAAGTCCCCGTTTCGCGCCAGATAACCGGTATTTTCAAGATGTGACAGAATGCCTGCCATAACCTGCGGCGCCATCGCGGCAAACGGCGAAAGTGCCTGCATAGAGCGGACAATCGCAGGAAGCCCGAGGCCGCTTTTGTTTTTCAGCAGAAGAAACAGCTGCTGGATAAATACATGATAGGGACATACCGGAGGCTCCAGCGCTTCCGACTCATGATGCATTGCGGCCTCAATGGCAGCGGCGGTAATCAGCAGTTCGCAGGCATCTTTCAAAATAAAGGTCATTGACGCCGGATTGCCTCTGCGCCCCGTGCGCCCGAGCCGCTGCAGAAACGAGGCCGCGGATTTTGGCGGACCGAACTGGACAACCGTGTCCAGTTCGCCGATATCAACCCCGAGCTCCATCGTGCTTGTACAGACAACGCAGACCTCGCCGTCGCGCAAAAACGCCTCTTCGGCCTCTTTTCGGTCCTCGGCGCTCACTGACGAGTGATGCAGATAGACATTGCGAAGCGCTTCTTTAAGCGGCTCTGCAAGCCGCTCCGCAAAACTGCGCGAATCACAGAACACAAGCGCCTTTTTGCCCCGGATATGGTTTGCGGCCGCCTCCGCCGCCGCAAAAAATTCCGGTTCAATCACAAAGGAAAACTGCTTTTTTGACGACTGCGACGGAATCTGCACCAGTTTTTTTCGCCGTCCTTCGCCGCTCACCCAGTCAAGCAGCATCTCCGGGTTGCCCACCGTTGCAGAAAGACCGATGCGAACCGGGTTTTTCGCCGATTTGAGCGTTAACCGGTCGATAAGGCATTTTAAGTGTACGCCCCGGTCTGAATCAGCAAACGCATGGATTTCGTCAATTATTATGTGCGTTAGAGTCGAAAACGCGCCGGCGGTTTTCGGGTCGCTTAAGAGTACTTCCAGCGATTCCGGCGTCGTCATGAGCACATCCGGAAATTCCCCGGGCGTAAATTTCCACCGGTCGCGGGCGGCAACGTCTCCGTGCTGAATACCGACTAAAAGCCCTGCCCGGGTGCATAATCCTAAAATACGGTCCTCCTGGTCGTTAAGCAGGGCTTTTAAGGGGGAAATATACAAAGCCCGGACGCCCGCCTCCGCAGGGTGCTTTAAGAGATGGTCAATTACCGGAATAAAGGCCGATTCGGTCTTTCCTCCGGCAGTCGGCGCAAGAACGATGACATCGCTGCCTTCAGAAACGGCTTTGTACGTTTCCTCCTGAACGGGACGCAAACCGTCCCATTTCAGCCCGGACAACAGGACATCTTTGAGACCGGGCGCAAGCAGGTCAAAAACATTCATTGGCGGAATACGCGGTTAAGCTCTTCCCGGAGACGTTCTGCTGAAAGCGCTCCTGAAACAATGCGCTGCACGGTTCCCGATTTGACAAAAAATATCGTCGGGATCGCTGAAATATGATACTGGTTTGCGACATTGGGGCATTCGTCCGTGTTGCATTTGCAAAACTGCACCTCGGGATATTCGGTGTGCACCTCTTCAAACACCGGCGCAAACCGTTTGCACGGCCCGCACCACTCTGCCCAGAAATCGATGACAATATTGGGTATCTGCGATGCGAATGCATTGAAGTTTTCTTCGTTTAAGTGGATAACGGGCATTGCCTCAACAGGCGGGGTTTTTGCATCAGTCATAGTATGTGATTTGTTTTGTGAGGTTATGAGGATGATGGTTGTAAAAAAAATTGGTTACCAGTAATCGTAATGTACGTGTTCTTCCGCATCCATCCGCTCCGGCGAGGATGCAGGCGGCATTCCTTCCCCTACGGCTAAAATTGCAACCGGCCTGATATGGCCCTGCAGTTCCAGCGCCTCTTTGACCTCCGTTTCATCAAACTGCCCTATCCAGCAGGTATGAAGCCGAAGGGCATGCGCCGCAAGCTGCATATACGATGCTGCAATTGTTGCATCCTGCACCGCATACAAAATCCCCCGCTCGCCAAAGCGCGACATCGCACGCACATAATTTGCGCAGACAACAAATGCACACCCGCTTGTAATAACCTGCTGCTGACCGCCGCAGGCATCAGAGAGCAGCTCCAGCTGACTTTCATCGGTTACCGCAACCACATCCCAGGACTCCAGATTTCCCGCCGTAGGAGCGGTTTTTGCCGCAGCCATCATATAATCCTTGTCCTGCTCGGTTACCACGCACTCACCGCAGTACTCACGCACCGACCTGCGCGTGGAAAGAAAACTTAAGAAATCATCCGGGTCCATTTAGACAAGTCCGTTTGCAGAAAGAACCTCGAACGCTTCAACCGCCGCATTGGTTACGGGAATCATCGCCTCTCCTGCCTTGTCGCAGGCAAGCCCGAACTGGTTTGTGTCGGCAAGGTCCATTACCTCTTTTAACAGTTCCGCTGCTTTGGAAAACTCCGTGCACCCCGTCTGCTCCGCAGCACGCTGCGTGTCGCCTGCAAGTACGTCCATTAACGTGACAAGCATGTATTTTGCCCCTACCTTCTGGTCCTTTTTCAGATTGGTAATAGTCGTCATCTGATGCGCAATCATCATTATGTCCAGTTTCAGACGCTCGCTTTCATGGTACTGCAAAAGCGCCTGCTTAGGTGTAAGTGTCATAGAATAGTGTTGGTCGTAAAAGAATATGAGGTTAATGATACAGAATTACTGTTTTTTAAAGAGCCGGCTTTGCTTTGCCGCCTCGGTCTGTTTATTCTGCATATCAACCATGTGATGCATAACCCGGATTTCCTTTTTCAAATCATCAATCGTGCGCATTAAATTGTCTATATTTCTCTGCATCCGCTCAGCCTCGCGGAAATCGCGGTTCACCGGCGGGGCGACAAAACCTTCTGTCTCTGCTTTCAGCAGGCCCGCCTCGATTAAGCGAAGAACCGCTTCGTTTCGGTCAATATCCTGCGATTTGCTAAATTCGTCTATGCGTCCGGATAATTCCGGGTCCAAAGTAAAAGATAATCTGACTGCCATAATTATTCAGGGCTGCTGGGCAAGCAGCCCCCATACATGAAATGTCTGCACCGCATCAGCCGGGAGCGGGACTCCCGCCGGAACACGGATGCATTCACCGTTTTCAAGAATACATACAAAGAACTCAAAGTTCCAGCCCGGCGTCAGAATGACAGAACGGGTCTCATACGCCTCCCGGGCAAGTTCGCGTGTGATGTATACATGATGGTCGGCATCTTCAATGAGCACGTCCGCCATGTAGCGCATAATGTACCAGCGGATTTCATTTATGATGGAAAGCGCATTCGAGACGGTCGAGACCTCGAGCGTCACCCCGTAATCCGTGCGCTTCGGATGATAAAAGCGCAGAATATGACGGCTGGTCTCGGATTCGGATAAAATCCGGTAGAGGTCAAGATCTTTTTTGGCGATGCACTGTACTTTCATTTAGATATACATCCGGTCTGCAGCGGATTCACTTCCCTCGGGGTTGCGTATTTTTCTGATTGCCTGCATGAAGTAGTCGCCGGTAATCATGTCGCTTTCATTTCTGATTGCAAGCATTCCAGCCTCGCGGCAGATTGCTTCAATCTGGGCGCCGGTAAGCCCGTCGGTTAAGTGCACCAGTTCTTCAAAGTCCACGTCTTTCAAGCTTTTCGCGGCCTGCATTTTGCGGGTGTGGACTTTGAAAATCTGCAGCCGTGCGTCTGAGGTGGGCTCCGGAATTTTAATCAGGCGGTCAAAGCGGCCCGGGCGCATAAGGGCAGCATCCAGCATGTCAGCGCGGTTTGTCGCCGCCATTATTCTGATGTTGCCGCGGTTGTTGAAGCCGTCCATTTCGGCCAAAAGCTGCATTAAGGTTCTCTGGACCTCGGCAGAGCCGGAGGTGCCGTCATTGGTTCTGGTGGTGCCGACTGCATCTATTTCGTCGATGAATACGACTACGCCGTCGGATTTTGCGGCCAGGTCGCGCGCCAGTTCAAAGAGGTCGCGCACCAGCTGCGCCCCCTCGCCTATGTATTTGTGCACCAGTTCGGAGCCCGCTAAGCGCAGGAAGGGCACGCCTGCGTTGTTTGCAACGGCTTTTGCAATCAGTGTCTTGCCGGTTCCGGGCGGACCGTATAAAAGCACGCCTTTGGGCGGAATGACGCCGAAGCGCTCAAAGGCTTCGGGGCGGGTTAAGGGGTATTCGACCGCTTCGCGGACTTCAACGATTTCATCTTTGAGGCCGCCGATGTCGTCGAAGGTGGTGGTCGGTTTTTCCTCGAGTTCCATTACCTTGACACGGGAGTCAAGGGTGTTTCCGAGGATTTTTACGACGGAAAGCGTGTTGTTTACCGCGACTTTGGTGCCGGATTTGATTTCGGTGTAGAGTGCCGGGTTGCAGACGGTGACATATTCCTGGTTGTTTCCCTGCTGGCGCAGATACAGTTCGTTGCCGGGCAGTTTTTCGAGGACGACGGCAACAAAGAGGGGGAGGCGTTTGAGCTGGCTGTTTTCTTTTTTCAGCTGCATATTCTCCATAGCGAGTTTGCTGTTGGAGTGTTTGAGAGCGTTGTTTTCTGCGCGTGTGTCGTTTAAGAGGGTGTGAAGGGTTTTGTTTTCGGTGCGCAGAATTTCGGTTTCCGTTGCGTATTGTTCTATTTGTCTGCGTAATTCTGCCGCTGTTGGTTTTGCGGCGGTTTTGGCTTTCGTGTTTTTCGCAGGTGTTTCTCCCGGGTTATTGGGTATTGGCGTGCTCTGGTCCATATATTACATTTTTATTTGTGTTATGGGTTTATATTTTCTCTGATAGGGCACCTCAGGCGTGCGGGGTGCAGTACTTTTTGGATGATGCAAAAGCAAAGGTATTATAGGTTTGTATGCAATATTATATTTTATGAGTGAAAATACTGAGGCAGACAATAAGAAATCGGTTATTGCTTTTGTTCTGGCTATTGCAGGAATTATCGTTGCGGTAATCGGCTACGCTCTTGTTTTCCTGGGCGTTATCGATTCTTCCAATTCGTGGGGAAAACTTGTTATTCCTTTAATTGGTATCGCAATCACAGGTATTGGCGGTACCATGGCTCAGGGCATGAAGAAGAAGGGCGAGGGAAACATGGCATTAAACAAGGCATCCGGTATTCTCGAATGGGTACTGCTGGTGATTGTCGTGGTTTCCATTGTGCTGATTAACTTTGTTAAGTAAACACATCATCTTTTTTTTACCTTTCCGCATTCAATCTTTCCGGCTTTCCTCATTTCGTTTCCCGATGCATGAAAGCGGAATGTTTTATATGGTGGAAGACCAATGTATTAAGGTAAATTGCCGTTGTGGCTTAGGGGTATAGCGGCTGATTTGTAATCAGCAGGCCGGGGGTTCAAATCCCTCCAGCGGCTTAAAAACCTTGTTTTCTTAATCCCTGTCATATATTGTATCATTTCAGCATTTTCCTTTAGCACTTTACCTCTGTTCTTATTACTCTGAAAAGCCAATATATATGCATGGAAAATGTATACATTGCCCGTGCGGGCGGGATTTCGGTCAAACGCAACACCGAACATAAAATCCGCGCTCTGCTCAAAGCTGCCGGTCTTGAAAATCATATCTCCTTAGGCGACCTTACCGCGGTCAAAGTCCATTTCGGCGAGCGCGGAAACGATGCATTTGTGCCTGCGCTTTCCGTTGCGCCGGTCATTGACGCAATTAAAGATGCCGGAGGAAAGCCGTTTGTTACCGATGCAAACACGCTGTACATTGGCGAACGCAGAAATGCAGTGGACCATGCCAAAATCGCCGCAGTCCACGGCTTTACCTGGCCGGTTATCGACTGTCCGGTTATCATTGCAGACGGCCTGAAAGGCGACAATTACCGCGATGTGCAGATTTACGGCAAACATTTTGATTCGGTGAAGGTGGCAGCAGAAATTGCATCTGCCGACGCACTGGTCGTTGTTTCGCATTTCAAGGGGCATGAGGTCGCAGGTTTCGGCGGCGCGCTGAAAAACTTAGGCATGGGATGCGCCGCGGTGCCGGGTAAGCGCGAACAGCACACAACGCGGCCGTATGTGAAAGAGGATAAGTGCGTAACCTGCGGGGCGTGTATGAATGCGTGCCCTGAGTTTGCGATTCAGATGGGAGGCGCGTGTATTGAGTTTAATTATGATCAGTGCATCGGCTGTCTGATGTGCATGAATACCTGTCCGGAAAATGCGATTGACCTTGACTGGCAGGATGACGGCGTTACGTTTATCGAGCGGATGATTGACTATGCGGCCGGGGCGGTTGCAAACAAGACGGGAAAGACGCTGTTTATCAATTTCCTCACCAATATTACGCCGCACTGCGACTGCTGCATGTGGGCGGATACACCGTTTGTGCCGGATATCGGCATTCTCGCCTCGATTGACCCGGTGGCGCTGGACAGGGCGTGTTATGACCTGGTAAACAATGCTGCCGGAGTAAAGGGCAGTCTGCTTCCCGACCACCATGAATGCGGTGAAGAGAAGTTTACGCGCTTGTGGCCGGGAACGAGCCCGGAACTGCAGTTCAACTGTGCGGAGGAGCTTGGGATAGGAAAGAAGGAGTACCGGCTGATTGAGGTGTGAAGCTGATAAAATTCACCCTTATTTAATAGATTTTGTAGCTATTCACCCCCTCTATTTTTTTTGATATCTCATCCTTATACATAAGGATGCAATATCAAAAAACAGGAGGGGGGGCTGAATAGTTACAAAAAAATTACTCCGCCTCCGCCCCCGCTTCGGCGAGTTCTCCTTCCTTTGCATTATAATAGTAATATTCCCCGGCCGACTTCTGCG
Organism: Methanocorpusculum sp.; assembly: GCA_029987245.1. Classification (GTDB taxonomy): domain Archaea; phylum Halobacteriota; class Methanomicrobia; order Methanomicrobiales; family Methanocorpusculaceae; genus Methanocorpusculum. The sequence goes on from DALTWG010000026.1 coordinate 20,529, forward strand.
CCCGGTCCAGATATGACCCCGGCTTGTTAATCCGCGGCCGCCCTGTCTTGTCGCGGCGGAAGGTAATGCCCAGATTCGACAGGAACAGGTTCATACCGTCCTTCATTTCAAACGGCCCCCTGGCAGTACCGGATTCTCCCGGAACCCCGTCGAAGACAAGCAGCCGCTCGGAAATCATATCGATGGTGTACATATCATGGTCAATGACCAGGACGCCCGCCTCCTTATCCTCCGCCGCACGCTTGATTACCTTCGTTGCAACAAGCCGCTGCTCGACATCAAGATGCGCACTCGGCTCATCCAGAATATACAAATCCGCGTCCCGCGACAGACAAAGCGCTATTGCAACCCGCTGCAGCTCGCCGCCGGAGAGATTTTTAATCTCCGACTGCAGAATCGGAATAATGCCGAGCGGCTCGAGCAGCTCATGCTGATAATACGACGTATCAAACCGCTTCGTCGCCGACCGCAGCAGGAACTCTACGGTATCAGACGAATCCGAGGTCACATACTGGGGCTTGTAGGAAACCGTAACCGTAGTGTCAAGTTTGCCCCCGTCCGGCGTTTCCACGCCGGCAAGAAGCTTTGCAAACGTAGATTTGCCGATACCGTTTGCACCGACAATGCCAAGCACCTCGCCCCGCCGGATTTCGCCGCCCGTTACGTCCAGTTTGAATCCCGGAAACGTCTTGGACATTTCGGGAATTTCCATCAGCACGTCGCGTTCCACATCCGATTCATGCCCGCGTGTCTCGAAAACGACTGCATAATCGCGGATACGCACGTTTTCCTCGTTGACGTAGCCTTCCAGATACTGATTGACACCGACGCGCACCCCCTTGGGACGGGTGATAATGCCAAAAGCCGCCGGTTTGCCGTAGGCGATGTGAATCGTTTCTGCAACCATGTCGAGAATGGCAATATCGTGCTCGACCATAATAACCGGGGCTTCGAGCGCAAGCTCCTGAATCAGGCGGGCGGCGGTCATTCTCTGGAAGATATCCAAAAACGGCGTTACTTCATCAAGGAAATAGAAATCCGCTTTCTTGCAGAGAGCTACTGCAAGTGCAACACGCTGCAGTTCGCCGCCGGATAAAACCGATAAGTCTTTTTCGACAACGGTTTCGAGCGTGAGCTCTTTTATGTAGTAGTCAAGTTTTCCGCGTTCATCGTTTGCTTTGAGCAAATCGAGGACCTTTCCTTTGAAGACTTTGGGAATGAAATCAATATACTGAGGTTTGATGGAGGTTTTTACCGATTTGGTCGAAACTTTCTGCAGGTAGTCGAGAAGTTCCGTACCGGCGTAGAATTTGAGAATCTCCTCCCAGGAGACTTCGCGCCCGAAGATGCCCAGATTCGGCTTAATCTGCCCGGAAAGAATTTTTACCGCGGTGGATTTGCCGATGCCGTTGGGGCCCAGTATTCCTGTCACTTTTCCCGCAACAGGCTGCGGCAGACCGTATAAAACAAAGGCGTTGGGCCCGTATCTGTTTACCGGGGTATCGAGTTCTTCGGGCAGCTGAATTATGTCGAGGGCCTCAAAGGGGCATTTTTTGATGCAGATGCCGCAGCCTACGCACAGCTCCTCAGATATCTGGGCCCGGCCGTTTTCGCCGATGACGATGGTTTCATCGCCGGTACGCACACGCGGGCAGTAGACAATGCATTCCTGCCCGCATTTGCGGGAGTGGCAGCGTTCTTTATGTACGATAGCTATTCTCATAGGTTATCTCATGCGAGGGTGGATGCATACATGGTCAAAAGCATGGTCCAGGAGAGGAACCAGCAGCAGACGGTCATGAATCCCTGGTAGAACCAGTCTTTTTTGCCCATTGCATCCAGGTCGATTTTTTTGATGAACATGAAGATGGATTTCTGGATGACGATGGCAAGGACCACGGTTAACAGACCGATTACCGCCATGGGCTGTACGAAGGTCTCCGCCTCAGGCGTGCCGGAAAGGTAAAATGAAGCGATACCGGCGAGTAATCCCAGGACACAGGCGATACCTGTTCTGATAACGCGCTCCACATGGCGGCTGCGTTTTCCGGCGAGTTTTTCCTCCGGCGTTAACTTGCGTTTGGGCGGCGCTGTCTTTTTAGGCGGTGCTTGTGCTTGCGCTGCCTGGGTCTGCTGTTCTGCGGCGGCCTGTGAGGGGGCGGTCTGTTTTGCGTCTGCAGCGCTCTTTTCTGCGTCGGCGGACGCCGCCGCCTGCGCGGCCTCGGCTTTGCCAATGTCGGCCGCCGTTTTTTCCTGGACGAAGACCATTTCGATTGCTTTTTCACGGCATATGCGAACGCATTTGCCGCAGCCGTTGCATAATTCTTCGTTCACGGTTGCTTTTTTATTGCGGCCGATGAAGATAACCGGCTGCGCTTTTGTCGAGCGGGGGCAGAAGCGCACACAGCGGTTGCACATCGATGTGTCGCACTTTTCTTTTTTTATTCTTGCTACCTGCATCATACGGGGAAATTACCTCAGTTGTAAATGCTGTAATAATATTGGTTTTACTCAGGTATTAGTGTGGTGTTTTGAAAAAGGCGGGCGGGGGTGAATGAGGGGCGGATTCGGGCACCTCTCCCCTCTCCGCTCATTATAAATATTTCTCTGCCATATATAATAATTATATGTTCAGGCCGCATCCCCTTCAATGCCGCCGCGAAGGACTACATAGTATGTCGGTAGAATCTGTAAACCAGTCCGCGAACGCGTTTTCACTCCGAAAGGGCGGGGGCGCAATTCACGTACCACGTATCATTCAACGAACACTTTTCGCGCTTTTAGCGCTGCTTTTCGTCGCGGCGGTATTCGCCGGTGCGGGGTCTGCGGACGGCGGAAACTGCGGTGATGGCGTTGAATGGGATTTAACCGGCGATACACTCACGCTTTCATATACCGGCAGCGGCTCCGGGAGGATGACAGATTATACGGATGCGGATGGCAACCGTGCACCATGGTATTCTTTACGTAGTAATATCAAAACAATTGTCACCGGGGACGGCGTGACCAGCATTGGAAATTATGCGTTCGATCATTGTTCCAGCCTCGCGAGCATCACGATACCTGACGGCGTGACCAGCATTGGGGAGGGTGCGTTCTATTATTGTTCCAGCATCACGAGCATCACGATACCTGACGGCGTGACCAGCATTGGAAAGGATGTGTTCTACGAATGCCAAGCCCTCACGAGCATCACCCTGCCAGACAGCGTGATCAGCATTGGATTATACGGATGCGGATGGCAACCGTGCACCATGGTATTC
>DALTWG010000027.1 GCA_029987245.1 Methanocorpusculum sp.
CCGGAATTCGAATCCGAGTCGCCGGCGTGAAAGGCCGGCATGATTGGCCACTACACTATATCAGCAATTGTCGCAACTAAGAGTTGCCTATATACATTGTCGCTTGTTCAATAAAAAGGTATTGGTTTGATTCCCGCTTTAGTAGGCGTCGCCGGTGGAACGGGTTTCTTCCTGATATGCCTTAAGAAGCTGCTTGTAGACCTCTCCCGGCTTTCCGGTACCGATGTCTCTGCCGTCGATTTTTACAATCGCGCACAGTTCTGCAGCAGTGCCGGAGACAATAACCTCGTCCGCGGTGTAGAGGTCAAAGAGACCCAGTTCGCATACCTCTGCTTTGATGCCGAGTTTCGCACAGAGTTCAAGCAGGACCATACGAGTGATGCCCTTGAGGTTGTTGATAGTAGGCGGAGTGTATAAAACACCGTTTTTGACAAGATAGATGTTGTCGCCGGAACCTTCTGCAAGTTTTCCGGTGCGGTCTAAAAAGATTGCCTCGGCGCCTCCCTTGTAATTTGCCTCGATTTTACCCAGGATGTTGTTTAAGTAGTTGAGGGATTTAATGTTCGGCGGAAGAGAGTCAGGGGTGTTTCTGCGCACGCAGACGGTTACCGCGCTCATGCCGGTTTCATACAGGTCGCCATACATTGCGCCCCAGGGGGATGCGGCAACTACAATAGTCGGTTTCGGGCATTTGGTCGGGTCAAGTCCCATGCCGCCGAAACCGCGGGAGAAAATCGGGCGGATATACGCATCTTTGAGATTGTTCTTGCGCAGAACCTCTTTGATGATTTCACAGAGTTCCTCTTTGGTGATTCCGGGCTTTAGGTCGATTGCCTTTGCGGAATCAAACATCCGGTCAACATGTTCTTTAAGTCTGAACACACGACCGTTGTAGGCTCTGATTCCTTCAAAGACGCCGTCTCCGTACAGGAATCCGTGGTCAAACACTGATACTGATGCCTCTTCTTCGGGCACGTATTTGCCGTTGACGTAAACTAACATAATCTATTATTAGTTGTTCTCTGTAATAGGGTTTCGTATTTGGAGAAGGGAAAGGAGAAATAGTGAAACCTTATAGCCCTTTGCGTCAAACTATATAGGAAGGAAAACAATTATGAAAAAAGCAACAGTACTTTTACTTGTGCTTGCGGTCCTTTCCGTATTCGCAGCCGCCGGTTGTGTTTCTGATGCGGGGAACCAGCCGACCGTCTTAACCAAGGTCGGCTCCAACACCGCACAATCAGGCGACACCGTCTCTGTTGATTATACACTTACCACTGATACCGGTTATACCGAAACCAGTGTCGGTTCCGACCCCCTGCAGTTTACTATTGACGGCGGAACAATGATTACCGGATTTAACAACGGCGTAAAAGGCATGAAAATTGGTGAGACCAAAACGATTGTCGTCCCGCCGTCGGAAGGCTACGGCGAGCGTACAACTGACATGGTAAAAAGCGACCTCTCTCTCAAAGACGTCGAAACCTATCTTGGACGCGAGGCCGCAATCGGCGATACCTTTGATATCATGATTCAGTCAGGAAGCAGTGTGGCACCGATGAGTGCACAGATTCTTACCATCGACCGCGATAATGATTCTCTTACCTATTCGGTAAACCAGCGCCATGCAGGCGAGACTCTGACATTTGAAATTACTCTCTTAAGCATAGACCAGAAGGCATAATTATGACAGTTGCAAACGGAAATACAATAAAAGTCCATTACAAGGGCGAATTAACGAACGGCGAAGTATTTGATTCATCCGAAGGGAGCGAACCGCTTGAGTTCACCGTCGGTGCAGGAATGGTTGTTCCGGGTTTTGATGCCGCGGTTGTAGGCATGGAACTCAATGAAACAAAAACCGTCACCATCCCGGCAAAAGATGCATACGGCAAGCGCAGCGACGATTTCATAGCTGATATCCCGAGAAAGGAGTTCCCCGCCGACTTTACGGCAAACGAAGGCGATAAACTCATGATTACTCTTGGAGACGGCATTCAGGTGCCTGTTGTCATTACGAAAATCGATGATGAAATTGTGCAGATTGACGGAAATCATGAACTTGCAGGAAAGGACCTTGTCTTTACCATCACGGTTGTCGAGATAAACGATGCCTGAGGTCACCATCCGTACATTTGCCACGCTGAAAGAGATATTCGGCGCGGAAAATATATTCAACGCCAACGAGGGCATGACGGTTTATGCCTGCATTGAAGCATTTGCAGATGCTGCGCATCACCGCGATGTACTTTTTGATGAGACAGGGCTAAAGTCCCACATCATTTTGATGTACAACCGCGAAAGAATTGACGCTGAAGATGCAAAAGAACTGGTTATAGCTGAAGGCGATGAATATGTGCTTTATCCCCCGGTTTCCGGAGGGTAAGGTTTATTTTTATTTTCCAGAAACCCGAAGCACCTTTTCCACCGCATACAGCGGTAGATTACATACCCAGCCCTCGTCTTTAAATTTAGCAAGGGAAATGCGCAGCGATTTTTCCGGCGAGAATTTTTCCCGGTATACCTTCAGACTTTTTGCCTGCAGATTAATACCTGCTTTTACCTCAACGGGAATAATTTTCGTGCCTGTAGCAATAATAAAATCAATTTCCGCGGTTGCCTTGTCATTGGTCCAGTAGTACGGAGAAAATCCGCCCGCAATTAATTCACTGCATACATACTGCTCGCAAAGCGCGCCTTTGAATTCGCTAAACAGCGCAGTTTTTTCAAGAAGCAGTTCCGCGGGAAGTTCTGCAAGAGCACACAACAGCCCGGTATCAAGAATAAACAACTTGAATGCCTGCGAATCGAAATAGGCTTTCAAGGGCAGGCGCGGTGCTGAAATTCTGCAAATCTGATACACAAGTCCGCAGTCTTTCAGCCACAAAAGCGCGGCTTCAAAATCTTTTGCCCGGGCGCCTTCTTTAATAATGCCGTATTTGAACTTTTTATTTTCTTTGGCAAACTGCGCGGGAATTGAATCCCAGACCTGCCGGATTCTTGGAACAAGAGCCGCCGGTGCGTGTTTTGAAACATCCTGCGCATAGGCGGAAAGAATAGTTTCCTGAATTTTCCGCACCTGCGCAAAATCATGATTCTGCACAAAGGAAGCTACCGCTTCAGGCATACCGCCGACAAAATAGTACTGTTTCAGTAGATCAATGTATTGTTCATGGAAGACTGCTGACTCATTCAGGTTGTCCAGCCCCTTTGCAAGACCGGTTTTTCCAAGCGCCGTGAGAAACTCGGTAAAGCAGAGCGGATACAAATGCAGAATATCTACTTTTCCCACCGGAAAAGACGTACCCTCATGCAAGGCTATGCCTAAAAGCGAACCCGCACAGATGATGTAATACTTTGGCGCCTCCTCTGCGAAATATTTGAGCGAGGAAAGCGCGCGGGGAATTTCCTGTATTTCATCAAAAATGATAAGAGACTGCTTGGCATCTATTTTCTCCCCGCAGTAGATTTCAAGCCGGGAAATAAGAGTTGCCGGTGTCAGGTCATCGAAAAAAATATTTTTGACCGTATCGTTTTTGTCGCAGTTTACATACACCGTCCGGTGAAAATCTGTTCTGCCGAATTCTTTCATGAGCCAGGTTTTACCCACCTGACGCGCGCCTTCAATGATGAGCGGTTTATGTCCGGGGTTGTTTTTCCATGCCCGAAGCTCTTCTATTGCTTTACGGTACATTATCTTAAAAAGTATTGGCTGTGCAAATAAAAAAGTCCTTCGATTTTTTGTAGTGTATATACAAAAAGTCATTCGATTTTTTGTTGTCACCCCACAAAAAGTCCTTCGACTTTTTGTACTTACTCAATGAATAATTATTCCTCAACTCCTTCAGGTAGCGCCCCGCGGAACCAGGAGAAAAACACCCCGAGCACCGCAAGACCGGCTGAAACAAGCATCGCTATCTGCATAGCCAGAATAAACTGCGCGTGCATTGCAGGACCAAGCAGTTTTGTGCCCCCGACTATCAGAGAAATGGATGCCATGCAGATTGCCATGGAAAAGAGCATTCCTATCTGCCGCACAACAGAAACAACGCCCGATGCCGTGCTGTACTCATGTTTTGGCACCGAGCTCATAATAGCCGTGGTGTTCGGCGCGGAAAAAAGCGCCGCGCCAAGACCTATTGTAAACTGGGCTGCTGCAATATAGGTAATGAAATCTGTGCCAAAAAAGCCGAGTGCGGCAAGCGTTAAAAGACCAACAATCGTTAAAACCATGCCAAGTGTTACCAGATATTTCGGGTCAAAGCGATCGGCAAGTTTTCCGGCAATCGGTGTTGCAATTACCTGCACCACCGGCATGAAAAGCATCACAAGCCCTGCTTCCAGAGCGGAGAGCGCGCCCACAGACTGCAGATACAGACTCACCATATAGGTTACAGAATACGCAGCCGCATAATTTAAGAGCGCTGCATAACTTGAGCGGGCAAAGCGTTTGTTTTCAAAGAACAGCCGGATATGCAGAATCGGGGTTTTTACGCGCAGCTCGTAGAAAACAAAGACCGCGCTAAGCAAAAGCCCTGCGATGACGAAAAAGACCGAACCGGTATCAGTAATAGTTGATAAACCGTACATCAAAGCAATCAAAGCGACTGCATAAAGGATGGTGCCTAACTTGTCGAATTTCTGCACCGGCTCGGTAAACTCTTCTTTCAGGAAGAAATGCATCAGAAGAGCCGCTGCAAGAACCAGCGGCGGAACACAGATGAACAGACTCTGCCAGCCGCAAAACTCGGTTAAAACACCGCCAAGTACCGGACCTATTGAAAGACCTGCATAGACCATCGTTGTATTGATGCCGATAACAAACCCGCGTTTGTTTTTGGGGAAGATACGTGTCAGAATGGCAATAGAGGTAATCATGCAAAGCGAGATGCCTGCCCCGGTAATAACGCGCGCGAGGATAATAAACGGATATGAGGGGGAAAATACGGCAAGGGTGCAGGCTATAGCACATATTACGCAGCCGGTAATAAAAGATTTTTTGTAGCCTAACTTGTCAACAAACCACGCGCCCGGAACAAGACAAACAGCATTTGCAAGAATGTATGCGGTGGAAAGCCATCCCAAATCGCGCGCCGAGACGGTGAATAATTCGCCGATTTCAGGCATGGCAAGGATGAGCATGGTTGAAAGAAGCGGTGTAATAATTGCTCCGGTGGAGGTCGCAATCAGTACCAGTGCTCTGTTTGTTTCTGCCATTGTATACTAATTTGGTTTGTCAGGTATTAATTCTGCTTCGAGGGACAGGTTTTTGCAAGAGAGCAGTTGGCACAGTCCGGTTTTTTTGCAGTGCAGACCGCGCGGCCGTGCGAGATTAAGAGGTAATTGATATGCGCCCACCATTTTTGGTCGAAGAGCCGCATTAAATCCTGCTCGATTTTTACCGGGTCGCTGTTTCTGGAAAATCCGAGCCGCTGCGCAAGCCGCCCTACATGAGTATCTACTGCAATGCCGAAATATGCATGAAATGCATGATTAGTTACGATGTTTGCGGTTTTGCGCCCGACACCCGGAAGCGTAATGAGTTCTTCTATGGTGCGGGGTACCTCACCGTTGAAATCGGTGACCAGTTTCTCTGCGGCGCCGATGATGTTTTTTGCTTTTGCATGGTAAAATCCTGTAGGATGCACAATGCGTTCGACATCTTCGATATCGGCTTTGGCGAGAGCAAATGCATCCGGATATTTGCCGAAAAGCTCGTCGCGCAGGCCGTTTACCGTTGCATCGGTTGTCTGCGCGGAAAGAATAGTCATTATGAGAATTTCAAACGGTGTGTTGAACTGTAAAAAGTTCATGTCGTCTTCCGTGTGCGGATAGAGGGCATTTAACTCTTTGAGAATGGATTCTGCGGTTTTTCGATTCATAAAAAATGGGGCGGCCCAGATTCGAACTGGGGTCAAAGCGTCCCAAACGCTCTAGGATGGACCAGGCTACCCTACCGCCCCGCAGGTGCTTTTAATTATATGCTGTTATCGGTAAAAAAGGCGACGGTTGGTTTGGAAGCAAACCGGATTATAAAATACTGCACCGAGACTCTTCTAAAATCTTGATGTCGCCAAGTCCCCAAAGCCTCTGCGCGCGCGCTGTTTTTTCGATGCCGAGTTCAGACTGCATATCGACATCGATAATATAGGCATCAAGTTTTCCAACACCCATACGGTTTGCCGCAACTGCGCGGTGATGACCGTCAATTAAAATCAGTTTTCCGCACCGCCGCAGCACGACTACGGGCTCTGCCAGGTGCTTTTCGAGTTCATAGCGCCTTCCTTCCAGTTCATCGCGGTAGACTTTTCCTTGAGTCGGCACCAGTTTTTTTACCTCGACCATGCCGCGCGACAAAACCGGTTCAACATTGTGCAGCGTCTTTATCGTCTGAATAAATTCATAGACCTTTTCCGGCGTTACCCGTTCAATCTGAGACCTGATGACATCCGCATTGGTTAAAATACCGATGAATTTACCCTCATCGTCAACAACCGGCATCTTCTGAATGCAGAACCGGAACATTTTGCGCGCGACATCGGTCATTGAATCCTCGGGGTGCGCTCTGAATACAAGTGTCTCCATTAATGGCGCAATCTGGTCAGATGCTTTCTTTGCGACAATGTCGCGGGCGGCAATCAACCCGACAACTCTTCCCTCATTCAGCACAGGGAAACCGTCATGACCGGTTTTACGGATAGCGGCAATAACTTCTTTGACCACGCCGGACGCTTCAAGACAGGTGACGTCGGTGCTCATATATTCGCGGACCAGTTTCTTTTCCGAGGAGATAAGTGTAGGATGAGTGGGCTGAACCAGAGACCGTTCCGGACTTTTGTCAATTTTTACATCCCCCAGTGTCAGAATGCCCATTGAACGGGCTGTTTTTTCAAGCCCCAGTTCAATTTCCTTTTCCAGATAGACGACAAAAGCATCAAGGGACTCTGCTTTCAGCTTATGCGCGGCGACCGCGCGGTGATGACCGTCCACCAATATAAGCCGGTCGCCGGTTTTTACCACGATTACCGGTTCGGCGAGATGTTTTTCCAGTTCGTAAACACGTCCGTCCAGTTCATCCTGGTGAACGGCTGACTGCGTCGGGTGAAGGGCTGAAACCAGCACGCTTTCCCGTTTCAGCGTGGAGTTTACGCCGTAAAGGGTTTTTAATGCCTGCATAAAGTTGTAGACTTTTTCCGGCGTTACCCGCTCAATCTGCGAGCGGATGACATCCATATTGGATATAATTCCCGCAAGGGTGTTGTCTTTGTTTACCACAGGGAGCTTCTGGATACCTGTTCTGAAAATCCGCCGCGCGACTTCGGTTACGGTATGGTCGGGTTTTGCGGTAATCGGGTGGCGGCTCATCCGTACTTCGACTTTGGTGCTTGGCAGTTCTGTGATGATATCACGCGCTGAAATATAGCCGATGACTTTTTTTTCGCGGGTTACCGGGAATCCGTCATGGTTGGTTGTTTTTATGAGATTGATGACATCTTTTATGGTATCGGTATTTTCTACACTGACGACGTCATGAGTCATGTAGTCGCGGACTTGTTTTTTCTCCATGGGCTTAGGTATATATTTGGCGCGGAAATTGATGAAAGTATTGGATGGGGGTAGTTCCGGCATTGCATTTGTACTGCATTTCCGCCGAATGAATGCGAAGGTGTTTAAGATATGAGCACCTCATAATATAGATAACATGGCTGTACAAAAGAAAACCAATACTACTTCGGAGACGAAGGAGAAGAAGGAAATCAACTGGATGCAGGTATGCGTAGTTGCTTTCTGTGTCCTTGTTGTTGCAATGTGTATTTTCTCCTTTGCAAACTTCCAGAACTTCTTCAGAAACGGCTCATCAGGCACCAGCACTACGTATGTTGCAGCAGAAACCGGCTATCCTGTAATTGTTGACTACTCCATGCAGATTAACGGAACCGACACCTACAAAAACATGAGAATGGCAGTACCTGCAGGTTCTACTGTAAGTTCAACCCAGTACTTCACCGACTCCGACGGAAAAACGTATGCAATGCAGGCCGAAGAATACAATGCAATTTCACAGGGTGTCATTGGACATTATCCGGGCGATACCTTCACCGTTGACGGACCGGGAGTTGACAGTTATATCTCCTACATCACCAAGGACGACATCGAAGCACTGGGATACACCTATGCCGACATCAAAAACGGAACTCTCCTGCAAACCACTATGGAGTACACCGACGATGACGGAAATACACAACAGGCAACCGTAAACGCAGTTGTAACTGAAGTATTTGATAATGCAGTCAAAGTCCAGTACGGCGCAGATAAAATCGATGTAACCTTTGTCGGCTACTATTCCTCATCCGCATAAGCGGACAAAAAACATACTTTTTCCTCGGTTACCCTCACAGACCTTACGAACTTTACGAACTTTTTTCTCATTCATTTCCAGGATTTGAAAATATCTATAATTACTATGTAGAGTAAGTTGAAAAAAAGTTCGTAAAGTTCGTGAGGTGTCTCAAGATACCAGTCACCATAAACACGCCATATATAATCCATGGTACTGACTGCCGCAATCTAATCACAAATCCGGTTCGCTGCATCCGGACAGGAAAAAATAAAGCGGGAGGAAGAAACTTCGCTACTCTTTTTTCTCTTCCTTTTCAGAAAGCAGCCTCTTGAGCAGTGCCATCTCCTCATGATGGAATCCGATGACCATATTGCTGATTAACGCAAGAATAAAGACCAGAACACCTGCCACAATCAGGAGCATGACAAGAATAGTCATTGGCAGATGCTCGATACCTTTAAACCACTCGACAACTACAAAAATACCCAGTCCGAATCCGGCTATGCCAAGTGCTGCGCCGAGATAACTTAAGTAAAACAGCGCATTGTTCATTTTCCCGTACTTGTTGATGGCAAGCAGAATTTTTGCACCGTCACGCACCGGATGCAGTTTTGTAGGACTCCCCGGCCGCTTCTTGTAATAGGTCGGCACTACCTCATAGCGCAGATTCAGCCTGATAACCTCGGAGGAAATCTGTGTTTCGATTTCAAATCCCTTCTCGCTCAGATGCATTTTTTCAAGCGACTCGCGCGTAAACCCGCGGTACCCTGAGAGAATATCGGCCATATCATTGCCGTGCGCCCACTTGAACATCTTGTTCATGACACGGTTACCCATCCGGTTCAGATGCGTCAGAGCCCCTTTTTCAAAGTCATCGCGCCGGTTGCCGATGGTGTGATCTGCTCTTCCCGAGACCAGCGGCTCAACCATTTTATCCGCATACTCCGGAGGATTGGTTCCGTCGCCGTCCAGCAAAAGAATATAGGGCTTTGAAATCTCCTTAAAGGCCTGAATCATAGCAGTGCCTTTGCCTCTTCCCTGCTGCTGAAACACGCAGGCACCGAGTTTTTCCGCAATTTCGGGCGTGCCGTCGGTTGAATGACCGTCGGCAACCAAAATATTATGGTAACCGAGAGCCTGCAGCTCTTCGATTACGCCTCCGATCGTCGCTTTTTCATTCAGTGTCGGAATCAGGACACAGACTTCGTCTCTGTTAATGTTCATTTATTTTTTCTGCAGATTTTTGAGAAGTCTGCCCTGGAGACCGTAGTACTTGGAAAAACCTATGGAATCTCTCTGGTCAATACCGGTGTTGGTATCGAAGGAGACCAGGTCTTCGGAATAAATTGCAAACGGCGAAGAACGGCCCATAATATGCATACCGCCCTTGAATAACTGGACATCCACCGTACCGGTAACACGCTCCTGTGTCTTGTCGATGAAGGCGCCAAGGTCATTGTAGAGCGGCTCATGGATTAAGCCCATGTAGGCGAGTTCTGCCCACTGGTCATCGACAATGTGCTTGAATTTAAGTTCACTGCGGGAAAGAACAAGTTTTTCCAAATCAGCGTGGGCCGCAATTAAAACGGTTGCAGCCGGGTGCTCATAATTCTCACGGGCTTTAAGACCTAAGACACGGTCTTCAACCATATCGTTTCTGCCTACAGAGTGCTTTCCTGCAATCTTGTTGAGCTCGACAATGAGTTTGACACCGTTCATCTTCTTGCCGTTTAATGCAACCGGGATACCGTTTTCGAATTTGATGGAAACAATTTCCGGCGTGTCAGGGGTGTTTGCAAGCGCTGCGGTCCAGTGATAGATTTCTTCCGGCGGGTGATAATCGGTCTCTTCAAGGTGACCTCCCTCAATGCTTCGGGACCAGATATTTTCATCAACAGACCACGGAGTGCTCTTTTTTACCGGTACCGGGATGTTGTTTTCTTCCGCATATTCAATCTCCCAGTCTCTGCGCATGTTGTTTTCACGCATCGGGGCAACAATTTCAAGGTTGTTTAACCGGAAGATGTAGTCAAATCTGAGCTGGTCATTGCCTTTTCCGGTACAGCCGTGTGCAACAGTGACAGCTCCCTCTTTTTTGGCAATCTTTGCAATTTCCTCGGCAATAATCGGGCGTGCAAGGGCCGTTCCCATCGGGTATCCTTCATAGAGCGCATTTGCCTTGATTGCAGGGAATACATGGTTTTTGACAAAGGCGTCCTTTAAGTCAAGGGTATAGTGCTTGTCTGCATACTTTTCGCCTTTTTCGGTAGCCATTTTGACTTCCGCTGCAGGCTGGCCCACGTCCGCCGCAACGGTAATGACTTTGTCATAGCCATACCACTTCGGGTCTTTTAACAGCGGGATGCAGATAGATGTGTCCAGTCCTCCGGAGAATGCTAAAACCACGGTTCCCTTACCGTTTGTTTTTACTTCGGTCTTCTTAGCGGCTGCGGTTTTTGCAGACTTTGCAGGTGCTTTTTTTGCTGCCGGTGCTTTTTTAGCTTCGGATTTTTTTGCTGCCATATGTTTCCTCCAGTAAATAAGTACTACTTATTTGTAATCTATGAATATTCAATGCTTGCATTAATACGTTTCCGAAGGGTGCAAACGCATGCATGATAAACTTGATTGTCTGCCCCGTACAATACTATTACATCATTTATGATTGGCAAAACCATCCGGATGGAACGTATCCTTGACCGCAGTACCAAAAAGCTGGTAGTCGTTCCTCTTGATCACGGGATGTCTTTCGGTCCGGTCTCAGGACTTACCGCAATGCGCGAAACAGTAGATGCTGTTGCACGCGGTGGTGCAACAGCTGTCGTGCTCAATAAGGGAATGATTCAGACGGCACACAGGGGTTTTGGAAAAGATGTCGGGCTTATTATGCATCTTTCAGCAGGAACGGGGCTTGGCGGAGACCCGGATGGAAAAGTTATTGTAAGCAGTATCGAAGAGGCGCTCACTTTCGGCGCGGACGCGGTTTCCATACAGATAAATCTCGGTGCCGATTCCGAAGGGGAGATGCTCAAAAGCGCGGGTGAAATTTCGCGCAGCTGCGCAAGATGGGGTATGCCGCTTCTTGCGATGGTCTATGCAAGAGGTCCGCATATCAAAAATCCGGAGAACCCGGATGCAATAAAGCGTTGTGCCCGCGCGGCTGCAGAACTCGGTGCAGATTTGGTAAAAACAAGTTATACGGGCGATATTGATACCTTCCGTGAAGTGGTCCGGGGTGCCTCAATTCCGGTTTTAATCGCAGGCGGGCCCAAAATGCAGACTGATCTGGAACTTTTAACAATGGTGCGCGATGCAATAGATGCGGGGGCTGCCGGTGTTTCTATCGGGAGAAACATATTCCAGCACAAAAATGTGGAGGGAATCACCCGCGCGGTTTCAGATATTGTCCTGCGTGATGCCGCGGTGGAAGAGGTTTTACAGTATCTTACATGACGAAAGAAATAATTGTCAGGGCGGATTTGCCGCAGGATTTTGCAGCTCGCAAGCGCGTTGGAGAATCAGCGCTTGAAAACGGGTTTACCAATATCATGTTTCGCGCGGGTGATGAAAAACTCGCATCTCTTGGAAAATTTACCGTATTCTATCGCGAGGGAGATGCAGTTTCTGCAAACCGGGGCTCTGGAAAAATTATCCGCATACATTCCCCGGCTGACCTGAAAACTGTATATCAGGAAACAGCCGGTTTCCTGATTTTGGAGACCGCGGACTGGAAGGTAATTCCGCTGGAAAATGTAATTGCGCGGTTTCAGAATTCCGGTACAAAAATCTATATGGCAGCTGAAAACGCAGCGGATGCGCGTCTGTTTTTAGAGACAATGGAGTGCGGATGCGATGGAATCTGCGTCCCGGGGGACCGTCTGACTGAGTTTAAAGACCTTCTGCGCCCCGCACATCCAGAAATCCCGCTTGAAACAGCCGAGATTTCGCGCATAACGCCGCTCGGTCTTGGCGACCGGGTTTGTATTGATACCTGTTCGCTTTTACAGGAGGGAGAGGGCATGTTCATAGGTTCGCAGTCGTCGGCGCTTTTCTGCGTCTGTTCTGAGAGTTTTGCAAACGGCTATGTCGCCCCGCGGCCTTTCAGAGTAAACGCGGGCTCCGTTCACTCTTATATCTTAAATGCGGACGATTCTACGAATTATCTGTCGGAAATCGAAAGCGGCGCGCGCCTTCTGGTGCGCAAGACCGACGGCTCGCTTCGCGAAGTTTTTACCGGCAGAGTAAAATGCGAAGTACGACCGCTTCTGCTGATTGAAGCAAAAGCGCGCGCCGGTTTATGTTCGATTATTTTGCAGAATGCGGAAACCGTCCGGCTTCTGACGCCAAAAGGCGCAAAAAGTGTGGCGCAGCTGAAAGCAGGCGACGTTGTATATATCCGCGCAGAGAGAGGAGGCAGGCATTTCGGACAGTTGATGTCTGAAACCATAGTGGAAAAATGACGCTCGTATGTGCAAGCATTACCTCTGAAAACGAGGCAAAACGCGCGAAAATATGCGGGGCGGAAGCTGTTGAATGGCGATTTGATTTGTTTAATGCCGTACCGGATGCATTTAATTTTGACACCGGTATCTGCAATATTGCCGCATTTAAAGATGCGTTTACACCGGAGTACGGCACGCGCGCACTTGAAGCGGGCGCCGATTTTCTTGATATTGATGAAAATTCGCGCGCGCTCTGCTTATTTGCGCGTGACAAAGTCATCTGTTCTCACCATGATTTTTTCACAACGCCGGAGACTGATGAAATCTGTGCAATTTTTTCCCGGCTGGAAAAACACGGGCTTCCGAAAGCCGCATTTACCGTAAATGATGCAAAAGACCTGGCACATATCGCGCGCGCATCCGAAGAACTGAAAAAAAGCGGGCGCCCGTTTATTCTCATCGGGATGGGGGAGTGCGGCAAACTCACGCGCATTTGTGCAAAAAGGCTTGGATCTTACCTGAATTACTGTTATATAGAGAAACCAACTGCGCCCGGGCAGCTGCAGATAGGAGAAATCCATGATTATACGCACATCTGCGGCGTTTGCGGTTGGCCGCTTGCGTTTACCCTTTCTCCTGCGATTCACAATGCCGCATTTAAAAAAGCGGGCATTGCAGGCTGTTATCTGCGAATTCCCTGCAAACCGGAGGATGCAAATCTTCTTCCGGAACTGATACAGGCATACAACATATCCGGGCTGAATATCACCATACCCTTAAAACAGGCAGTTATGCCGTATCTTGAAAAAATAACCCCGGAGGCAAAGCAAATCGGTGCGGTAAACACCGTAACAAAAGACCTTTGCGGCTGCAATACCGATATCTGCGGCATATCTTTTGTTTTAGACCGGTTTTCGCCCGCCGGAAAGCGGCTTCTCATCATAGGAGCTGGGGGCGCCGCGCGCGCAGCCGCATTTTATGCGCAAAAAGCGGGCGCACGGCTTTTTATCACCAACCGGACCGCAGCAAAGGCTGCAGCGCTTGCAAAAGAGTTCGGCGGCACCGCAGTTCTGCCGGAAAATGCCGGAACGTACGACATTTATGTGAATGCAGCGCCCATTGCACCGTTTGTTGAAATACCCTGCGGCGCCGTTTATTTTGACATGAAATATCATAAGTACGGCGGATTCGGCCGCGACATGCTTATCGCCCAGGCCGCGGAATCGTTTCAGATCTGGACCGGAACTGCTGCAGACAAAAATGCCATGTATAAAGCCCTGGAGGAAAAAGTATGACAGGAGTCGGAATTTCCCACGGCGCGCTTTCAGTCGTCAATGCAATCGGATGCAAAAAAGGCGCGGCATTCGGCATTTCGCTTGAAACACGCGCCGAAGTGGAATTTTCGGACAGTGGATTCACGCTTGAAATAAACAGCCGCCCCGCACCGGCGGATTTTGCAAAAATGCTGATACAATCGGTCTGTCCGGAGGTCACCGGCGCCAAAATCAAAACAGTATCCAATATTCCCATCGCAAAAGGCTTGAAATCCGGCAGTGCTGCGGCAAATGCCATATTGCTTGCTACCTGCAGCGAAGCAGGATTGGAAAAAACACCGGAGGAAATTCTCTTTATGAACACGCGCGTCTCGATTGCAGCAGATATAAGCGTTACCGGCGCTTTAGACGATGCAGCCGCCTGTCTTCTCGGCGGGCTTGTATTCTCTGATAATGCGCAAAACCGCATTTTAGAGCGCCGTGCGATGCCGCAAGAGTATGCGGTTGTTATACATGTTCCCAAGGAATGTGTGACTACCTGCGCCTTTCCCGCAGAACGCTTCGCTGAAAAAGCCGCCGTGTCGGAAACACTTTTTGCAAAAGCCCGCGCCGGCAATATTTTTTCAGCGATGTATCAAAACGGCTCCCTGGTTGCAGAAGCACTCGGACTAACGCCCGCAGCTGCGGATTTCGCCCTGCAGTGCGGCGCAACAGCCGCCGGTTTTTCCGGATGCGGGCCGGCAACCGGCATTTTAGTGGAAAAAGACCAGGTGCAAGAATTTCTTACAAAATTCGGCTGCAAAAACTGTATCACAGCAGAAATATGGAATGGTGATGCAGTATGATAGAAATCACCCCTTCCAGCTTAATCGGCACCATCCGGGCGCCGCCCTCAAAAAGCGCCGCAATACGCGAATATATCCTCAGCGCGCGGGCGCCGGGGGTTTCCGTTATTTCCAACCCGCTGTATTCAGACGATACCAATGCTGTTCTTAAAGCCCTGCAGCAGTTCGGTGCATCGATAGAAAAAAAAGACGGCGCCCTCTCTATTTGCGGAAAAAATCTCCATGCGGCGCCGTGTATAAACTGCGGCAACTCCGGAACCGCAATGCGGTTCCTTGCAGCACTTGCCGCAAATTTTTCCGGAACAACGTATTTTACCGGCGATGCAACGCTATGCCGGCGCCCGATGCAGCCCCTTCTTGATGCATTGGCGCGCGCCGGGGCGCATATTTCATCAACAGGAGGTTGCGCGCCGTTTTCAATAACAGGACCCGCAGACGTGGCGGATATTTCCATTTCCGGCGAAATCTCATCCCAGTTTGTATCCGCCCTGCTTCTTTCAGCGCCAAAAACCGGACGGCGCATCCGTGTTTTAGGAAACAGCGTTTCCGCCCCGTATATAGACATGACCTTATCTGCCTTGCAAAACCACGGCGTGTATGTAGAAAAAACCGAAGACGGCTGGTTTATTCGCCCAGGCACCGTAATTTTCCCAGCGAAAACCACCCTCCCCGGCGATTACTCCAATGCCGCATTTTTTCTTGCCGGAGGGGCACTTTCGGGCGATGTCACCGTAGAAAATCTGCCCCGCGCATCTCTTCAGGGCGACCGCATCATTGTTGACCTTTTGCGCGAATTCGGCGCAGACGTTTTTGTAACGGAGAATTCAGTCAGAGTGCGGAGAGCGGGGCTTACCAGCATTGAAATAAATCTCAAAGACGCCCCCGATTTGTTTCCCATACTCTGCGTACTTGCAACGCAGGCAAAAGGCGAAAGCCGTATTTACGGCGCCCCCCAGCTGAAAAACAAAGAATCCGACCGGATTGAAACAACCGTTTCATTCCTGCAGAGCATGGGAGCAAATATAACAAAGCTTCCCGACGGCGCCGTTATAAAAGGAAAAACCAAACTCACCGGAAGTACCATATATACACATAACGACCACCGGATAGCGATGGCCGGCACAATCGCCGGGTTGTGTGCCCGGGGCACAACCCGGATAGATTGCGATTGTACAGCCGTATCTTACCCGGATTTCTTCGCTGACCTTGGAAAACTCAAAAAATGAATACGATAGGACATTCACTGCGGCTCACCCTTTTCGGGGCAAGCCATGACCCGTTTATCGGCTGCGTAATCGACGGCATACCAGCAGGTTATCCGGTTGATGAAGAAAAAATCTATCAGGACCTTGTTTTGCGAAAACCTGCGCCAGGAATCGGCACTGCACGCACAGAAGACGACATTCCTGCCATTTCCGGTCTGTTTAACGGAGTTACGACCGGAAAGCCCCTTACCATAACCTTTGCAAACACCAACGTAAACGACAAGGATTATGAGACAATCAGCCGCGTTCCGCGCCCCGGACACGCGGATTATCCGGCCTACTGCAAATACGGCGCAGCGCGAGATGTGCGCGGGGGCGGGATGTTTTCCGGGCGCATGACAGCGCCCCTTGTCGCCTGCGGGGCGCTTTTGCGTGATTTCTGCGGGGCGTTCGGGATTTCAGTCGGCTCCTATGTTTCGCAGATAGGTTCGGTGACAGATACCGGCGTCTACCGCCCAGAGGATATTATGCGCGTTTCGCGCACCAATGCTTTGCGCGCGATGTCAGCGCATCTGGAAACGCAGATGAAAGCCGAAATTCTAGCAGCAAAAGCAGACGGCGACAGTGTCGGCGGCATTGTCCGCTGCGTAGCAGCGGGCATCCCGCCGGGGCTTGGCGAGCCGTTTTTTGACACGCTTGACGGCGAAATTGCAAAAGCCGTATTTGCCGTGCCCGGCATCAAAGGTATTGCATTTGGCGCCGGATTTGCCGCAGCAGGACTGCGCGGTTCGCAAAACAATGACTCGTACCGGATTGAAAACGGATGCATTGAAACCGAATCGAACAACGCAGGCGGGATTTTAGGCGGCATGGCAAACGGCGCGGCCCTTGACTTTTCCGTGGTGTTTAAACCGACGCCTTCAATTGCAAAGCCGCAGAAATCCGTTGACCTGGTGGATTTTGCCGATGCGCAGCTCTTTGTAAAAGGCCGTCACGACCCCTGCATTGCGCCGCGCGGGGCGATTGTCGTCGAAGCGATGACTCTTTTTGTCCTGTCTGATATGTTAATCCGCGGAGGATTTGCTGAATGCCTGAAATAGATGAGCTGCGCAAAACGATTGCAGAAATTGATTGCGAAATTATCCGGAAAATTGGCGAACGCTGCAAAATTGCAGAGCAAATCGGCGCGCTGAAAATCGCAGAGGGTCTGGCTATAACCGCGCCCGCGGTTGAAGCGGCTGTAGTAGAACGCTATGTGCGCGAGGGCACCGCACGTGGATTAAGCGGGGAATTTTGCAGACAACTTGCGCGGCTGGTAATTGATGAAGCCGTTTTGCATCAGGAAAAACTGCGCGAGTAATTTTACTGCAGTTTTTCAAGAAGCCAGGCGCGCCCCGCCTCTTCTTTAAACAGGGGCACCTCATAATCCGCTTTCACCGTGCGCCGGATTACCGTTACTTTTTCTTCCGTAACCGGATTATAGCCCTCTTTTTCATATTCCGTGTGATACAGACATATGCCGCGCCGCTGCCAGGCAGGGGTTTCCGCAAGATTAATCCCGCGGGAAAATGCAAGCTCATGAAGCGCTGCGGCATTAAGCCCGTCCAGTTTTTTCTGCGCGGCAGACGCCGAAAGCCCGCTGTCGATTAAGATTTTCTGCGCATAGCCGTTGATGTGATTGCGCCATGCCTCCGCCTGCCGCCAGGAAAAATACGCCGGCACAAGCTCTTTTGTAATCGGAATCACCCGCGAATCAAAGGATATCGGGCTTTTCGCACCGGAAAAAAGTGTAAACGCCGAAGACGCAAAGCCTGCCGCCACGGAATTTAACTTTTCCACGCGCCGGTCAAAGACATCTGTCGCAAAATACAGACTGATTTCATCGGAGAACGTGTATGCAAAGCATGGCGAAAGACCGCTTTCTTCCATCAGCGCGCGCGCGGTATCTACAAAAAATCCGCAAAACGTTTCATCATAGGGCTTTGTAAAATTTTTCGAAAAAGAATGAAACGACCGACCGTCCAGTCGTAAAATAAACGGGAGAGTTGTTGTAAGCCCTGCAAAAATCTCCCGGTCTTTCATGCAATTGAAATTTACGCGCCAAACAGCGGAGTTTCAGAAGGTGTTCTAAAACTGCCCGGAATGTGGCGGACGATAACAATATCGCCGACGACTTTTACAATTCTGAACGGAATAATAATCCCGCTTGAGTTTTTGATATCAATAATAGCGGTGTTTACCTCTTTGAGCGCAAGCCCCTGCACTCTTTTATTTACAACATCAAGGGTAATATCTGCGATTTTTCCGAGGTAAGCTGCTTTCTCTGAATATACGCTCATGCCGTAAAGTTCTGACAACTGTCTTTTCATAAGTAAGAATAATATCTATTTTTCCCTATAAGTAACTTGTTATTGGACTGCCTGAAAAATGTCAAAGACATAAGATTCAAGCATCGAAAGAGCATATAGATACAGACACATGGAACATATTCTCATAAGACCTTTTACCTCGAAAGACTACCCCGGGGTATGCGTGCTTGATGCCCCTATGTTTGCAAATATGGGCGGGTATGTTCTTTTCCGCCACATTCAGGAACTTTTCGGCGAACTTTTCTTCGTAGCAGAAGATACTGTAACCGGACGAATTGCCGGCTATATTCTCGGCGGAATTCATCTGGGAAGCCCGGATGTTGGCAAACTCATACGAATCGGCGTTGCACCTGAGTACCAGAGAAAAGAGTGCGGTACAAACCTCTGTAATGCTTTGTTTTCCGCGATGCAGCAGCGCGGTGTAAAAAAAGTGCATCTAACGGTGGCAGAATCCAATACGGCCGCCGTTTCTTTTTATAAAAAGAACGGATTTGTGCAGACGGATTTTGTCCCGGACTATTTCTATCCCGACATTGCGCGGCTGATATTTGAAAAAGAACTCTAAACCGGGTCGCGCGACTTTGCATCCCTCGTTTGGATGCGGTCGGGTGTAATTTTCTGCGCGGAAAAAAGCGGGTTTTCTCAGAAATAAATAACAAGGGGAAAACAAGGGAAAAACAAGGGAAAAAATAAGGGAAGGATTGCTGTTTTTTATTAGTTCAATTCGGTCGGGTCAGCTGCTTCCGCAAAGTCGATGGCTTCACCAAGCGTATCTTCCTGCAGTTTTGACGCCATCTTCTCGGATAAATCACGGTCTTCCATAACATCCTTGATTCTTTCCAGATACGGGTCAAGCGTGGTATCATCCCGCTGGTCAATTACATGGCGGTATTCACGAAGCGTGGTTGCAGAAATACCCAGGTCCTCTGAAATATCCTTTAACGATTTGTTTTCTGCGAGAAGTTCATTTAACCGCGTTTCATCGAACGGGAAATCGAAATCCATGTCGCGGAACAGCTTCAGCCGCACACGCGCACGCGCAACGGTTTTGGACAGTTTGTCGTCGCCGAGTTCGCGCGCAATCTCCGTATCATTCTTGCCTGCATAATAGGAGGTAATCAGGCGCGCAAGCTGAATCGGCTCAAGTTTTGTCTTGAAAAAGCCGCGCTCCTGAATCTCGCGCATGATTAATGCAATCTCACGCTCTACTGCATCCTGATCGCGCAGAGTTCCGTGAAGGGTTTTCATCGGTTCAACAATCTTTGTTTTCTGCGTCAGATTGGAGAATAACTGGAGCAAATCCTTCTGTTTCTTTTTTGGAGTCATGTACGGTATACACCTGTTTGTACTTAACGGATGAAAGTGTCGTTTAGGTTTAAAAGAATTGTGTATTGTATCTGATTTGGGGAGACTCTCAGTATTGTATCCAAATCTTTATGAGGAATTACAACTCTTTACTAAGACTTCCTGATTTTCGTCACCGGGTTTTGCGGCATGCCACATTTCCACCGCCGCTGAAACCAGCGGCTCAAACTCATCAGAGAATACCGGTTTCATCTCTGAAGCCATCCACTCGGGAAGCCCGGGCTTGAAAGCAGGCGCACAATAGCGCCTGTCGCCTAAAACAAGGACGCCTGTATCCTCGCGGGTTCTCAGACACCGTCCGAGCGCCTGCACGGCTTTGTTCATTGCCGGAAGGTAATAACCGATAAACATCCCTTCTGATTTGCCGTATCTGGCAGTAAACCAGGCATTCACCCGTTTCTGATAGGAATCGATAAGCCCGAGCGGCAGCCCTAAAACCATGACGCCGTTGAGCATTTCTCCTTTGAAATCCAGGCCTTCGTACCATTTCGCCCCGCATACGCCAAAGAGCATTCCCTCTCCGCCGTTTTTTGGAAGCGCCATAAATTCGCGGATAAGGCGGGCGGCTTTTGCATCATCGCCCTGGGGTTCGGAAAAAATCTTTTTACGGCGGCTGACGTCGTCGAGAACTGCCATCAGATACCGGTCGCGCATGGCATAGGAGGTGAAAAACACGCCGACATTTCCCGGAATGCGGGAGAAGTTTTTGATATAGGTAATTCCCGCACTGACATTTTCCGGGGTGCTGCGCCTCGCATACTCAGAGGAAAAATCGGCGGTTTTCAGGACAAGCCGGTTTTCTTTGGGAAATGCGTTGGGTGCGGAGTGCAAAACGACGCGATCTGAGTCGCTGAAATAGTAGCGTTTGTAGGATGCTAAGGGAAAAAGTGTTCCGCTGCAAAGCACCGCGGCGCTGTACTGGTGCACAAAGGAGGATATGTATTCGCCGGGGTCAAGCACGCGCTTTTCAAAGGTAATTTTGTTCGTGGATGCGTCTTTGTTCAGGTACACGTAATACGGCTCGCCGGGCTGTATCATAGCTAAATCCATGACAAAATTGTACGCAGTATAGAGCGGAAACTCGGCGTAGTCGTGCTGTTCCAGAAGGTCTATCATCAAATCGCTGCTCGCGGCAAGGAGGTCGGTTATGTTTCCCTGCCAGGCATTTCCTTCCGCCATGTGCGATAAGAATGCCTGTGTATTGATGTCGTCGGGGTTGAGCCAGTCGGGGAGAGGGTTTTTCTTTCGGGATTCGGGGCTGTCATAGAGCCGTGCGTCAAATGCCCGGCGCAGTGTTTCAAGCATGCGCCAGAGGGCGTCTGTTCCGGGTATGGGTATGTCGGGGCGGCAAAGGTCTTTGAGTTCCTGTTCGGCAAGGTCAAGTGTCCTTTCGGCTATTTTTCTGCCGTAGATGGATTTGACGATTTCGCCGGCGTTGTGGGCTTCGTCAAGGAGGAGGCAGAGGTCTTTTGGTTCGCGGTCGAGGTTTTTCAAAAGGGTTGCTTCGATGTCGGCGCGCAGGAGGTAATGATAGTTGAGGATGACGACCCGGGCTTCTTTGAGGGAGTCCCACATGAGTTTGTGGGGGCAGTAGCCGCCGCAGAAGTCTTTGATTTTTTCGGGGCGGATGACGATGGTTAAAAGGTCGTTTATTTTTGTGTCGGCGGGGGTGTTGTTTGTGTGGAAACCGCGGTAGGAAGCGAGGATGTTTGCGTAGTAGGGGCATATGCGGATTTTTCCGGTTTTTGTCTGGCGGTCGAGTTCTTCTTTGTATTCGGGCCAGGCAAGGGGGCTGGTGTCCGCGAAGTCAGTGTCGGTTTTTTCTTCGCGGCGTTTTTTGTACATGGCAAGAAAGAGGCTGTCGGTCCGGTCGCGGACGCGTTTGCATTTGTTGTAGATGTTGTCTTTGGTTTCGTCAAAGAGGGGGCAGATTTTTGATTTGCCGTAGATGTAGGAGAATTTGAGGTCGGGGGCTTTTTCGCTGCGGATTTTCTGGAGTTCGTTTAGGAAGATGTCGAGTTGCGAATTTGAGCGGACGGCGACAATGATTTTTTTCTTTTCGCAGGCGCCGAGGATTGCACATATGAGGCTGGATTTGCCGCTTCCGGTGGGGGCGTCAACCATGAGGATTTTGTTTTGGGTGACGGCATTGGCTGCGGCGGTGAGCATTTCTTTCTGGTGGGGGCGGTAGGCAGGGTAGGGGAAGTAGGGTGTGTCCATTGTTTTGGTATCTATTTGTTTGGTTTGCGGAGATATAAAAGAGAGGGAAAGCGGGGGTTTGGCTGTAGCTTTTGCTGGAGCGGAGGAAATATAGTTACCGATCTGAATGCGCCGGAGCCGGTAACTGAGGAAAAAAGAAGGATTTATTTTCTTCTGCAAATCGCCGCCGCCACCATCGCGCCGGCAATCACCCCGGCCAGCGGCGCCGGGCTCTTTGCAGCCTCCGTCGCCGCCGCTGTCGCGACTTTCGTCGCGGCGGCGGTCGGCAGAGCGGTCTGCTCTGCGACAACAGGCGCCGCAGTCTGCTGCACCGCGGGTGCAGCAGTCGGCGCCGCAGATGCCGCAGTCGCCGAAACAATCGCCTTATCTTCCGTTGCGCCGCTCTCCGGTTTGAACACGAATGTGTCCACGCCGCCGGTCGGGGTGTAGTAGGCTGTATACTGCCAGTTGCCGTTCTTCTCACCGGAGTAGACCGTCTGTAAAGGCGTCATGGTGCCGTTTGCATCGACCTGGTACATCTTAAAGTCATGGTCGCCCCAGCCCCAGATTCCGGCCTGGTAACCGGCTACCTGGACCTGCAGCGTACCGGCGGCGCCGGCACCGCCAACGGTGCTTACGGTGAACTTGTAGCTGCTGGATTTGTCGGTCGGCCAGTTGGAGACGTCTTTGGTGGCATCGCGGCCGTAGTCGCCGATAACGCCTTTGTCAACGGTTGCCTTGACAAAGATTTCCGCGGGTTTGCCGCCGGAGGAGGAGGAGGTCACCGGGGTGTCCTTGGTGTAGGAAACTGCATAATAGGAGAATTTGTCTGCGTAGACGAAGATGCCGTTATCTTCTGCGGAGAAGGTGCCGTCCGTGTGGTCTGCGCTGCTGTTGACCGGGTCAAATGCCTTTATCTCGCCATCATGGATACGGTGAACTGCAAGGCCGGAAAGGTCTTTCGCATTCTTCAGCGGGATGTAAATTTCCAGAGGTGTGGAAAGTTCGCTGTGGCTTACCTCGTCTTCGTCAATGAGCAGAAGCACTTCGATGGAAAGCGGTGTGATTTCCGCTTTGGGATTAACTTCTTTGACGTAATCTATCAGTTTGGCAAGGTCTTCGTCCGGGTTGGATGTACTCTTTTGTTCGACGATAAGTTTCAGTTCGACGCTCTTGCCCGGGTTGCCGGTGCTTATTGTTTCAGCTTCGGTGTCAAGTTCTCCCACAGAAACGGCCGGGGTGCTCTGTCCATTTATTTCAAGTTCGGATTTTACATCCGCTGCCGGTATTTTGATTACTTTGCCGGTGTCGCTTCCGTGTAAGGTGTTTGCGATGATGGTGACGATTTTTCCGTCACATTCGGCAATGATGTCATAAACATTTTTCTCAACGTCTTCAAAGAGGAATGTTCCAGTGGTGCAGTCTGTGGATTTGATTTCTTTGGTTCCGTACATCAGTTTAAGGTGGACGGTCTTTCCATCTGCATTTTCGATGGTGCCGGAGATGTAGATGCCTTCGGCTCCGGTCCACTTTGCATAGAGGGTTGTGTCAGCGGTTACGGTGTCAGTTGTGAAGGTCCATGCGGTGGTTAATTCTTCGTCGCTGTACCACTTGTCAAAGGTATAGCCCGTT
>DALTWG010000028.1 GCA_029987245.1 Methanocorpusculum sp.
GATAGGAGTTTCTGAACAGACAGTTTTGATTTTACAGAAAACTCGTTACACATCCGTATTTAACCACCACGGATTCAGGTCGATCAGGATATCTTTTATTGTCAGCATGTTAGTTATATGTCATTCACTGATAAGATATTAAAGTGTCTGAAGTTACTTGTTACAACCACCAACTTTTTCAGAAAGTTACCGGCTGCAACCCCTGACTTTTCCCCTGTCCCCGTGATTATACTCTGCCCCGACCGGCACCGCGCCTTTACAAAACCACAACCATTTATCCCGCCAAAACTAATTACTATATCATATATGGCACTTGCAAAACTTGAGAAAAAATATTTCGGCACCAACGGCGTCAGAGGCGTCACCGGCGTTGACATGACACCGGTATTTGCCCTTGGCCTTGCCCAGGCATTCGGCACCCTTTTAGGCGAAGGAAAAACGGTAGGACTTGGCATGGATACCCGCACCTCCGGTCCGGCACTGGGTGCCGCTGTGCGCGCAGGACTTTGCGCAAGCGGCTGCAATGTCATTGACTTCGGCATTGTGCCAACTCCGTGTCTTCAGTACCTCATACTTGCGCACAAACTCGACGGCGGCGTAATGATTACTGCATCGCACAACCCGCCGGAGTACAACGGCATTAAAATCATCGAAGCCGACGGAACCGAAATGGGTGATGCGCGCACTATTGAACTCGAACAGATTTTCATCAACAAAACCTGTAAGACCGCCGCATGGGACAAAGTCGGCAGCGTCAAAGAAGACTTTGACGCGCGCGAGATTTACATCTCAGCAATCGTCTCCCAATTCCCCGCCGACATCGGTCAGGGAATCACAGTAGCAGTCGACCCCGGAAACGGTCCGGCAGCCGCTACATCAGCCGAGATTCTGCGGCGCCTCGGCTGCACCGTGCATTCGATAAATGCAGACTTCAACGGTCTTTTCCCCGGAAGAATGCCGGAGCCGACCGCAGAGGGTCTCGCAGAACTTTCGGCGCTTGTAAGAAGCACGGGCGCCGCATTCGGCGTTGCACATGACGGCGATGCGGACCGTGCCATTTTTGTCGATGAAAACGGCACGTTCATGGACGGAAATATCACCCTGGCACTTCTTGCCTCCTACTTCTGCGAACAGACGCCCGGTTCACTCATCGTAACTCCGGTGAGCACCTCCGGCATTGTGGAAGCCGTCGGCAGACAATACGGCTGTGAAACCGCGTATACGGTGGTCGGCAGCCCTTACGTCGCCCGCACCATGATGGAATTAATCGCCAAAGGCACAAAAGTCGCCGTCGGCGGCGAAGGAAACGGCGGCATTATTTATCCGAGCCACCAGTTCTGCAGAGACGGAGGCATGTCTGCTGCAACAATGCTCGGGGTTGTTGCAACCAGAAAACAGCCGCTTTCAGAACTTATTGCCGCACTCCCTAAATACACCATGTATCAGGAAAAGCGCAAGTCAACAAAGGCAAAAGAGTTCACCGCGCACATGAAGGAATTTTACAAAGACCTGCCGATGGACACGCGCGACGGCATCCGCATTACCAAAGGAAATGCCTGGGCATTAATCCGGCCTTCCGGAACGGAACCGCTGATTCGCGTGTATGCGGAATCTGTGAACGCTGATGAAGCAAAAGCACTGTTAGGTGAAATACTCGCCGAGATAGAACCTTATCTCGCGTAACTTTTTTCAAAAACAGTTATTTTCGGGACTCCAGCAATATTTCAAGATAGGATTTGGTAAGCCTTTCGCCGGTGATGCCGTATTTTTCCGCGGTTTTGTCAATTGTTGCAACAGCTTCATCTTCAGAGAGGTCAAACGATGCTTCAATCTCCGAAAACGAGCCGACGCCTTTTAAATCATCTAACGTCACAATGGCATTTTCGCACTGGTAAATTTCCCGGTGCTTAACAACCTCGGCGGTTTTTCTGAAACCTAATTTTTCCAGAATGAGTGCAAACTCATCGCCGGAGGACAAATCAACAATCAACTCCTCGCGCGCCTTGAATCCTTCGCGCCCCGCCTTCGGGCCTTTGTAGGTGATGCAGGGAGGCATGGCTTTGCCCGCGGTCTGATTTTTCACATAGCGCAGGCGCAGAGCTTCATCGGATTTGGCGAAATCCCGGACCGGCGAGTTAAAATAAATATCATATTCATCCTGGTCGGCAATTTTTTCGCAGGAGTCGCTGGTGAGTTTCTCGCGGATGGCGTCAAGTGAATCCACTTTTACTTTTATTTCAATTTCAAATCCCATGATTGTATATTGCAGGGCAGAGATGTTAAGGATTGCGAAATGTTAGAGTATATTATTTATAGAATAAAGTTATCATAGTATAGTATGAAAAAGAGTATTCTTATTTCAGCAGTACTGCTTATCATTTGTGCAGTAATAGTGACTGCAGGATGCATTCAGATTAATATCCCCGGATCTCAGATCCCGATACCGACTCCGGAAGTCATTACCGAGTATGTTTATGTTGAATCTTCATCAGAAGAAACCGGAGTTCCGGAACTTTCTGCTGAAAAAGTCGGTAGTCATTATGATAGAGATTTATCCGCAGAATATGTGGAATTCAATGTTTATAACTTAGGAACCAAAACAGCAAATGAAATTGTGCTGTATGTTGACGCAAGATACTCAGACTCACTGATTGATGCAACCGGTAATGTATATGTCGGCTCCCTTGGTCCAAATCAGGGAACAAGTATAACTGTTCCGATTTATTACAATTCGGACAGAGACTATATGGACGAACACACCTTCGAAACATACTTTGACTGGGCATAAGCAGCGGGACGAAAAATCCGTCAAACTATTTTTCTTTATTTTCTCGCGGAACCAGTAGTGAAGCAACACTTAGGCAGTTCCGATAAAGGATTGTATTTCCGTATCTCTTACTATGCTTTCAGGGACTCCGTACAACCAGGTTATGCAAAATATCAATAGAAAACGAAAAACACCAAAAGAAAAAAATGGTTTGAGAGTTCGGGTTGGAGGGATACCCTCCGGTATTTATTTGAGGATACCCCACTGAGGTTCCTCCCCACTCTCTCAAAGAGGACAAAAGATAAACCAAAGGATTACTTCGATTTACCCTTGACTCTTTTCAGTCTGACTAATTCTTCACGTTCCATTTCATCAAGACGCATCTTAATAAAGTTGCGTGCCTCGACTAACTCCGGAATAACCTTGAACTCAAGTGCGTTTACACGGCGCTTGGTACCTTCAATCTCATCAAGCAGACGCTTCATAGTCGTGTCGAGTTCTGCAGAACGGATAATAACATCCACCAGCTCCTCAAACGCATCAGCCGCCTCATCAATAGCGGCAGAAGTTCCAAGAACACTGTATCCGCGCTCATCCAGCGGCTTTTTCACGCCCTTTGCCTCGATTTCAGGCACCACGACACCCATAATATTCTTGTTCTTCAGACCGATTTCAGGATTCTCGGAAGCAGACAGAGCTGCCGTTAAGACACCGATGTTTCCCTCGACCGTTTCTGCGATTGCAATCATTTTACGGGCCCGCGCGTACTTTTCGTTTAACTCATTCTTGAGATCTTTAGCCTGAGCTAACACCTTGAAGAATTCAAGGATTAAACCGTCGCGCTTCATCTTCAGAAGCTTGTGACCACGCTGGGATAAGGCAATCCGCTTTTTAATGCCGATTAACTCACTGCGGGTAGGCTTCACATTAAGCGCCATTTACGATCAGCTCCGGTAGTTCGGGTGATATTTCTTAATCAGGTCACGGTCGATACGTTTCTCAAGTTCGGACTCCGGCAGACCGGTGAAGAGCTCCCAGCCGAGATCAAGCGTCTGCTGGATAGTACGGTCTTCATCCGATCCCTGGCGGACGAATCTGTTTTCAAAGACATCCGCGAACTCAAGGAACTTCTGGTCACGCTCTGATAATGCATCTTTACCGACGATAGCGACTAAGCCGCGGAGATCCACACCTTCTGCGTATCCGGAATATAACATATCGGATACCTTCTTGTGGTCTTCACGGGTTAATCCCTTGCCGATACCAAGGTTCATTAAACGCGACAGAGACGGCATAACGTTGATCGGCGGGTAAATACCTTTACGGTGCAGTTCACCGGAAACCACAATCTGACCTTCGGTAATGTATCCCGTAAGATCCGGAATCGGGTGGGTGATATCTTCACCGGGCATGGACAGAATCGGAATCTGCGTAACAGAACCCTTTAAGCCCTTGATAATACCTGCACGTTCATACAGAGATGCTAAGTCGGTGTACATGTAACCCGGATAACCGCGGCGGCCCGGAACTTCTTCACGGGCTGCACCGATCTGACGCAGTGCTTCGCAGTAGTTGGTCATATCGGTTAAGATAACCAGCACATGGTAACCAAGGTCGTATGCGAGATACTCTGCAGTGGTAAGTGCAAGACGCGGCGTAACGGTACGCTCGACTGCCGGGTCGTCTGCGAGGTTTAAGAAAACGACTGCACGCTCAAGTGCACCGGTTCTCTCGAAGTCGTCCATGAAGTAGTTTGCCTCTTCACGGGTGATACCCATTGCAGCGAAAACTACGGCGAATGCCTCTTCAGATCCCGGCACTTTTGCCTGTCTTGCAATCTGCAGTGCAATCTCGTTGTGCGGAAGACCTGCGGAAGAGAAAATCGGCAGCTTCTGACCACGGACAAGTGTGTTGGTGCCGTCAATAGTGGAAATACCGGTCTGAATGAAATCTCTCGGAGAACCGCGTGCATACGGGTTGATTGCCGCACCGTTGATGTCAAGACGCTTTTCCGGAACGATTTCCGGTCCGCCGTCAATAGGCTTGCCGCCGCCGGATAAGATTCTGCCAAGCATGTTCTTGGAAACCGGCATCTTGAATGTTTCGCCGAGGAATCTGACACCGGTGTCTTTTCCAAGACCGGTGGTGGTCTCAAAACACTGGACAACGACCATGTCGTCGGAAGAATCAAGAACCTGACCTCTTTTCATGGTTCCGTCCGGAAGCGCAAGGGAAACCTGCTCTTCGTATCCTACCGGCTCAGTCTTTTCGACGAATACCAGCGGACCGGCGATTTTGGAAACAGTCTTATATTCTTTCATGTTCAGGCCCTCAGTTCTTTGAATTCTTTGTCCATCTCAGCGTAAATCTTGTCGAGAACAACCTTGTAGTCTTTAGTGAACTTAATCTGCGGCATCTCGTTCTTGGATTTGACGTTTAAGATCTGTGCCGGCGGAACGCCTGCTGCCTGTGCTGCATATGCATAGTCTGCATAAGTCTTGATCATCTTGAACATGTCAAGGGTCTTCGGGAGATCACAGTATGTGTCGACCGGGTCAAAACCGTTCTGCTGCAGGAACAGCTCACGAATCATACGGGCAACCTCAATAGTAACCTGTTCTGCTTCCGGAAGTGCATCGGAACCGACCAACTGGACAATTTCATTCAGTTCGGCTTCTTTCTGCAAGACTTCCATGAACCATGCCTTCAGTTTGTTGAACTCCGGAGAAACCTTCTCGTCATAGTATTCAGAGAGCTGACCCTGATACAGCGAGTAGGACTGCAGCCAGTTGATTGCCGGGAAGTGCCGGCGTCTGGAAAGCGATGCATCCAGTGCCCAGAAGACTTTGACGATACGAAGCGTGTTCTGCGTAACCGGCTCGGAGAAGTCACCGCCCGCAGGGGAAACTGCGCCGATAACAGAAACTGAACCGCTTCCGCCGTTTAACGGCTCGACTAAACCTGCACGCTCGTAGAACTCGGAAAGTCTGGACGACAGATATGCCGGATAACCTTCTTCACCGGGCATCTCTTCAAGTCTGGAACAGATTTCACGCATTGCTTCTGCCCAGCGGGAAGTGGAGTCTGCCATTAATGCGACATCATATCCCTGGTCACGGAAGTATTCTGCGATGGTGATACCGGTGTAAACCGATGCTTCACGTGCTGCTACAGGCATGTTGGATGTGTTTGCGATAAGGATAGTTCTCTCCATAAGAGAGTTGCCGGTCTTCGGGTCTTTTAACTCCGGGAACTCGGTTAATACCTCGGTCATTTCATTTCCACGCTCACCGCATCCGATGTAGACCACAATTTCCGCATCAGACCACTTTGCAAGCTGCTGCTGGGTAACCGTCTTTCCGGAACCGAACGGACCCGGAATTGCTGCAGTTCCGCCCTTTGCAATCGGGAAGAGACCATCTAAGATTCTCTGACCGGTAAGCAGCGGAATCTTTGGAGAGTGCTTTACAATGTACGGGCGCGGCACACGAACAGGCCACTTCTGCATCATCGGGAACTTCTCGCCGCTGTCAAGTTCTACTACAATCTCATCGACTGTGAAAGAACCTGCTTCGATTTTGGTTACTTTGCCGCCCTTGAAGTTTGGCGGAACCATAATCTTGTGGAGAATGGATCTGGTTTCCTGAACTTCTCCGACAACCTGACCGGGCTTTACTTCGTCACCGGCTTTGACGACCGGCTTGAACTCCCACTTCTTTTCGTGGTTTAATCCCGGTGCAGACACACCGCGGGAAATGAAGTTACCCATCTTCTGGATAAGAACTTCCAGCGGTCTCTGGATACCGTCGTAGATACTGGTTAATAATCCCGGACCCAACTCGACTGCGAGTGAGAGACCGGTGTTTATGACGGGTTCTCCCGGACGAATTCCGGAGGTGGACTCATAAACCTGAATGATGATATTCTCACCATCGATTTTGATGACCTCACCCATCAGCTGCTCATTACCGACTTTAACGACATCATACATGTGTGCGTCAAAGTCAACTGCAGTGACGACTGGTCCTGCAATTCTTTTGAGTACTCCTGGTTTGTTATTTACTTCCACAAATCAACACCCACCGAACGTTTAATGCGCTCTCTAAGGGAGAGACCTGCTTCCTGACCGCCGATAGTCACAATGGTCGGACGGACGGAATTTTCAACGGTTGCCTGCAGGCGACGCGGTATTGTTTCAAGGTCTGCTTCCTGTAAAACAAGAATGCCGACATTTTCATCGTCTAATACTTTCTGGATAGCCTCGGTGAGTTTCTCCGGAGTATCAGCGTCGTAAGTTTTCTGGATACCGGCTAAGCGGAATCCCAGGATGAACTCTTTGTTTCCAATAACTGCTATCTCCATGTTACATCACCAGGTATTTGACTAATACTTCCGGCTCTAATCCCGCCTCTTTTCCGCGGGCAAGGGCACGCAGGTTAGCCACTTCGTATTTCTTGTTTTCCAGATACACAAGTACCGGAGAGATTGAGAATGGTTCGCGCTTGGACGACTTGTCCATCTGCGTGAGCTGGGCAGCAATAAGCCTGCTCTCGATTTCGTAAACCGGCTTTTTCTCACGGAGTTCTTCTAATGTATCAATCAGAACCTGTGCTTTTACCTTCTTTTTCAGCGTATCGACAACTTCATCAATACTTTCAGTTGACGTCAGACGTTCCAGTTCATCAGGTTTGAACGTTCCGCCCTCAATCCATAATCCAAGAGTGGAACACTGCTGAGTTGCCTGAGCTCTGAGTCTGAAAAGTGTTGTGATGTTTTTCACGTCGATTTCAAACACGACATATTTTAAGAACGGGCCGCTGCCCTTCATAATGCCGTGTCCGGCTTTCACGAGCGTCGCATAGTAATACTTGTACAGTTCAACTTCAATCAGCCGTAAATTCCTTAATTCAAGTGCTTTTGCAATCCTCTCGCTGATAATGTCAGCAATCGGCTTGATGGGAATCAGTTCCACGATTCTTTCAATCGAAGATTCGGCTAAGAGCTTGTCAAGTGCGGCTGCATCCAGTGCACCTGCCGGTACAAGTACCGCCTTGATTTTTCCATCGGAAAATCCAAGGAGTTTACCTCTGAGAATAGTCAGAATATTCTGAATATCCCACTTGTGCAGGTAATCGCGGGTAAATCCTTTCATCTCTCCCGGCGCCAGAGAAATAATCTTCTGGTATTCCTTTGCAAGATTCCAGGACATTGCGTTTTCGATAAGGTCAACGCCTGCAAAAGACGCTGCTAATTCATCGATTTCGCGTTTGTACTCCATTTCCTCGATGAGTCTGGTGAACTCAGGGAGACCCATGTTGAGCATCCGCTGATATTCCTCTTTGGGAATCAGTTTTGCTTTTCTAACCCGCATACGGGTAGCTACATAGATATATGGGGCAGAACCGCTCGATACCTCTGTCATATTACCTCATCCAAACAAAATTTCCGACGTGTCTTTCATGCTGGATTCCCATACTTCCGCCATAAAGGTCTTGTATGAATAATCAAGCGTGAGCTGACCATCGGTACTCTGCACAATGACACCGCCGTCGATGTCTTTGATGCCTCCAAACGAAAATCCGGAAAGTTCGCCGATAGCGTCTTTGGCGGCAGATTCATCGCGTGCATTGCAGAAAACCTCGCCTGCGGCCATCTGACCTGCGGCTTCCTTGATTAAGGCTTTTACTGCTTTTGCGTGCGTATCTGCCGGAAGGTTTGCAATTTCCTCCTGAGCTGCCGCATAGACCTTGTCAAGCAGAGCTTTCTGTGCGTTTAATTCCTCACGCTTTACAATTAAGTTAGCGCTTGCGGTTTCACGTACAAGCATGCGCTCCGACTGGGCTGCGGCTTCTTTTTC
This sequence comes from Methanocorpusculum sp., assembly GCA_029987245.1. GTDB lineage: Archaea > Halobacteriota > Methanomicrobia > Methanomicrobiales > Methanocorpusculaceae > Methanocorpusculum. Next base: position 8,625 of record DALTWG010000028.1, read on the forward strand.
CGCTGCAGCTTTGATTTCGTCAGCGCGCTTCTGTGCATCTGCTTTGATAACTACTGCTTCTGCATTTGCATCTGCAATAATCTTTGCAGCTTCGGCATCGCCTTTCGCTTTGATTTCGTCAACTACTACCTCAAGTCCCATTTAAAGCGTCCTCCGCTTAAATGAACATGATCATAATTGAGATAACGAGACCAAGGATAACGAGAGTTTCCGGAATTGCAATGAAGACGAGTGCTAAACCGAGCATACCTTTGTCTTCTGCAATTGCACCGAATGCTGCTGCACCGATACCCTGCTGGGCAAGACCGGTACCGACACCGCCGAGACCAACACCGAGACCTGCACCGATTGCGCCAAGTCCTTTTCCAACTAACTGTGCTCCAACATCTGTAAGTAATGCTTCTGCTGCCATTTTTATTCCTCTGTGAACTTTCTGTTATGTCCGAAAGGTTTGTAAATTATGCCGCCGCCCTGATAGAATTTCATGAAGAATTCCACGAAGTGAAGACGAATGGAGTTAATAGCGCCATCGAGAACACCAAGGACTGCGTTAACGGCGTGTCCGATAATAATCAGGAGAACTGCCGCGATTATTAAGACGATACTAAGTACATTGAAACCGTCCGCAAATGCTATGCCGAAAAACATTCCGGCAAAGTAGTTGACAACCATACCGATAGCCACTGATGATAATCCTATTGCTGCAATACGAGAGAAGGACAACATGTGGGATAACAGGTTGCTTGGAAGTTCCATAATGTCTAATATATTCTCCATTAAGACAAAGACGAGTCCGATTACAAACATTGCAATTGCAATGACCGTGCAGACGACTCCTGCTGTTCCCGGAATGTAGGGAATCCAGATAAGAAGACCTGCGTTTGCAAGGACGGTATTTAAGTCAATTAACGAGAAGATTGCAAGTAACATGCCCCAGAGCATGAAGTTCCATCCGAGATTGGACAGAATTGCTTTTGTTCTGTGCTTTCCGGGGTGGTCCATTCTTGCATGATTAATCATTCCGAAGATTCTGCCGACACTGATGTAAATGATACCAAGTGCAACGGATAAGATAAGCAGGTCCATAATGTTAGGGACATGTTCTGCACCTATCGGCAGGTGTCTTACAAAGAGCAGCGGATGCCACGGGAATGATAACGTAAAGAATTCACTGTAAATAAGACCAAAGACAATGGTCGAAATGGATACGCCGTATAAGACGCCCATGATTTTTTTGCCTATGCCTTCAATTCTGAGCAGGAATTTGCGCAGGATTAAGGTAATGATAAGGTAAATCAGACCGTAACCGACATCTCCGACAATGACACCGAATAAAATCGGAAACATAATGCCCAAGATGACCGTCGGGTCAAGTTCTCTGTATTTCGGACGTGCGTACAGGTCCAGTAATACTTCACCGGGCTGAGTAATCTTCGGATTGTTATACTCAACCGGTACTTCGTCGAAGTTTATTTCATCTTCGTCGACTGTTACGTAAACTCTGCCTCCAGTCGCCTGGTTCAGCCCTGCTGTAAGTGATTCGATTTTCCGGTACGGCACCCATCCGTCAATGACGAATGCCTGTTCCGTGGTTGCGAATCGAAGCGGGGCTTCGGCGATTTCGGCATCACACGATAATACTTCATCGCTTGCTGCGAGTAAGTCTGCGTATTTGGCTTTTGCCTCTTCGATTTTGGCATTGCAGTCTTCAATTGCAGCTTTTTCCACTGCAAGTGATTCATTGTAGGAATCGACTGCCGCCTTGACGCTGCCTGATGCGTTCGGCAGTGCCGCGGCGCTGAAACCTGCTTCAAAGAGTCCCTTCTCAACGTCCGCCTTGTTTTTGTTTTCAGTGAATACGACAATGAAGTTAGATTCTTTTCCGGCTGCGTAGTATTTCTCTACGGGGACGCTAAATTCAAGGTCATGCTCAATGCAGCCTGCAAGGCAGGTTACGGACTCATAGCCGCGGTAGAGGTCTAAGTCTATCGGGATAAGTTCGTAGGGTTTGAGTTCTGCGATACGCTGTTCAAGTTCGCGGATTTTCGTTTCTGCATTCGATCTTCTGGCCGTGAGCTGGCTTACTTCCGATTCAATCTTCGGAAGTTCACTTTTTATTGCTGCTCGAATCGAATCTGCAGTCTGTACCGGAACATTAAACTGTGTCTTGGGGGAAGTCTGGAATACGTTTTCTACGGAGCGGATTTTCAGCAGGTCGGTGGAGACCTCGCCGGCGTTCGCTAACGGAACGCCAATCTTTACTCCTTCATACCCTTCTTTGCCCTGGTCGACAAAATCGGTGATGTGGAATACCTGGTGGCGGTATAATTCGGTCACTACTGACGCTGTCTGCTCTTTGCCTGCGGCAATGAGCATGTGCGTCATCGGTTCAGGCTGAAACATGGAGTTTCTCCTTGAACCTCTCTACAAACAGCGAAACTGCCTGCGGGAGTTTTGCGCTTCCTGCGGTGGTGAGTTTGGCGGCGTGCGCCTTGCCTTCCTCTACAACCTTGGCGTGTTTTGCTGCTGCTTCATTCTTTGCATCGTTGAGCTTTTGCTTCTTGTAATCCTCTGCAGCGGTGTTGGCGCTTGCAATTAAGGTTTCAGCTTCCATCTGCGCTTTGGATTTGGTGTCCGCGGCGGTTTTTTCGGCTGCCTGTATCGAGGATTTACTTTTGGCTTCGGCTTCTTTAATGCTTTTTAGAACCTCAGTTTTCATCCAACCCTCCTTCTCACGGCACTTATTATTTGGTGATATAAGGTTTTATACCCTACGGAATTGTGTCAGCGCGAAGGGAGCTGTGAAGGGGTGATGCGGGGCACCCCTGCCCGGTTTTATGCGAAGATTTTTGCACAACTCTTATAGTCTTGTAACTACTAATGAATAAGGCAATGAAGCTGAAAGTTATTGAGCTTGAAAAAGATAAAATAGATGTAATTATTGAAGGCGAGGGTCATACTTTTATGAACGCCCTTACGGAGGAGATTCTCCTTGACGATTCCGTGGATGTAGCGCGGTATGTTATCAAATACCAGTTCTCCGACCCGGAACTCACCGTCACTATGAAGCCGGGCGCGTCCAAGACGCCGGTTACGGTCATCAAAGAAGCCTGCGAGCGCATTACCGCCCGCTGCGACAATCTGCTGACCTGCCTGAAAAACTAATCTGTTTTTTCCATGTACCGCAAACCGCGCCCGCTTTCCCCAAGAGACAGCCTGCACCGGCAGGGGTATAATTTTATCGCTGATGATGCAACGGCCGCCGTAAAGCCGTGTCTGTGGTGCAAGCGGGCGCTCAGAGGCGGAGAATCATGTTACAAGCACCAGTTTTACGGTATTGACACCTGGCGCTGTGTGCAGATGACGCCTACTCTTCGCTGCAACCAGCGCTGTCTTTTCTGCTGGCGCTCGATGGAGTATGAGCCCTTAGATGAGCGGATTTTACCGCCGGAGGAGATTATACAAGGCATTCCGGCGCTCCAGCGCAAAGGGCTTTCCGGCGACAAGCCGTTTTGCGAGCCCGAGCGCTGGTATGCGGCGGTGGACAACCCCACGCAGTATGCAGTGTCTCTTTCGGGTGAACCCACGCTGTATCCGCACCTGGCAGAGCTGATATCTCTCCTGCGCGCGGACGGCAGTTCGGTCTTTGTGGTTTCCAACGGCACCGTACCGGAGATGATAGATAAAATCAGCCCTGCGCAGCTCTATATTTCGCTGGATGCATGCACAGCGGAAGGCTATGCAACGCTCTGCCGCCCGATGGGTGACGCGGAGCTGATGTGGGATAATGTACTGCGCTCGCTTGCGCTTTTTGCCAAAAAAGAGGCTGATGGCGTGCGCACCGCAGTGCGGATTACACTGGTGAAAGGATATAATGACAATGACCCGGCCGGCTTTGCGCGCATCATCAGTGACGCGGCGCCGCTCTTTGTGGAAATCAAGGGATATATGTATCTCGGCTTTTCGCGCGGGCGGCTGCCAGAGTCGGCGGTCCCTGACATGGACGAGATTACCGGCTTTGCAGCAAAAATCGCAGAGGCGGCGCCGGAGTATGAGTTGTTTGCATCGAATGCGCCGAGCCGGGTCGTCTGTCTGAAGAGAAAGTAAGGGAATAGGTTTTTTTTTTGTTTTTGCCGAGGGTTGGCAAACTGCACAGAAATGTAATTTTTGACTGAAAGAATATGAAACGGGAAACGCGGATAAACACCGCGTTTTCTTTTTATCTACGCGAATGTTTCAGACATTATTCCTGTCTATTTTTTCCCCCGCCTTTAGCACCTTCTTATGCGCGTACATCATTGCATCCGCCCGCCGGAACACATCCTCCACCGCCTTATCCTCCCCCGGCTCAAACACCGCCATACCGCATGCAAAAAACGCCCGCTCAAACGGCGGCCGCATATCCTCGACACCCGCTTTGGCCGCAACCTGATGCAGCTCGCCTAAAATACCCTCCCGGTTTTCAAAGTCTCTTCCCTCCAAAACCGCAACAAACTCATCGCCCCCCGTTCTGAAAACCCTGCTGTGCGCGCAGATATCGCAAACCGTGCGGCAAATCGTCTTCAGATAAATGTCCCCCTTGTCATGGCCAAGCGTATCATTAATTACTTTTAGATTATTTGCATCGCACTCCACAATCGCAAACGGACTGATTTTACCTGATGCAATCGCAAAATTCATCGCCCGCTTCTTTTCCGCATACCAGACCGCACTGCCCACACCCGTCAGAGGGTCATGATTTGCCCGGTTTGCCATCTTTGTCAGTTCCTCATGGGCTTTGACATCAGCATCCACATTTTCCATACCTACAATAATATGGTGTGTATCCATGTACGAACGCGCAATCTTCATCCGGTAATATATGGCGCGCTCTCCTTTTACCAGCCGGAACGCCTCGGATGAAACCGTTCCCTGCTCAAGTTTTTCCAGAATTCCAGCCCTGTCAAGGAACGCCTGAACCATTGCCGTATCATCAACGTGCACCAGATTTTTCATATGGTCAGCCGCCGCCTGGAAAAAGTCACCACCATTTGATGAACTTATCATCTTCTTCAAAAATGCATTCGGCGAATGGAACGATACAAAACTCCTATCTTCGGTATTTACATAGAAGATACTTTCAAACCCAAACGCAAGCGCAGTTGAAACCGCCTGACGCACCCCGTCTTTATCCGCATTGGACAAATCAGAAAGCAAAAGCCCTGACTGACGGAACGCGTCTGACCTCGGCGGCGCATTTTTGACATCCTTTGCATACTGCTCAAACGCATCCTTGCATTTTGCAAAGCATTTCATCAGTTTTTCCGAAAACGCGCCGCATTCGCCTCTTTGAATCATCTGATACGCCTCCTCATAGGAAAGCGCATCCTTGTAGCACCGTTTGGAAACAAGCGCGTCATAAATATCCGCAATCGAGACAATCTGCGCCCCAATCGGGATTTCATCGCCTTTCAGACCGCAGGGATATCCCTTGCCGTCCCACTTTTCATGGTGGTACATACAGACATCCAGACTCAGCCGCAGATAATCCCGGCTCCAGTCCATCGGCGCTTTTTTCAGCACATCACAGCCTTTCTGACAGTGCGTCTTCATGACCTCGAATTCTTCCGGCGTGAACTTGCCCGGCTTTAAGAGAATTGCGTCCGGAATCATGATTTTTCCAACATCATGCAGAGCCGATGCTGTAGTCATCAGATTCACCGACTCCGGCGTAAGATGGTATTCAGGCAAATCCAGCATCACGCGCGTTGCAAGAATATGCGTGAACCCTTTCACCCGCTTAATGTGCTCGCCCGAATCCCCGTCGCGGCTTTCGACCACATCGCCCAAAAGCTCCACAATATCGTCGCTCATGCGAAGAAGCGCGCGGTTTCTGTCCTCAAGGTCCGCCGTGCGCTCAGCCACTGTCTTTTCCAGTTTTTCTTTCAAGGCGAGTTCCGCGCGCATATCGGAGTCGACCGAATGCATACCAAGGACCAGACCTTTGATTTCGCCGTTCTTTTTTACCGCCGTGAACTTAAACTGATAATACAGAACCTGCCCGTCTATTTCCGCGCGGAAAATGTGATTATAGACCGAATCCTTTTTGAGACGCTCCAAAATAACCTCGCGGGCGGTTGCCGCCGCGAACTTTTCCCTGTCCGGCGCATAAACAAAGTAATCCCGCATCAGTTTGAATTTTTCCGCGCTGTTTACCGTATCATTGAGATTGGGCACAATCCGCGCAAGCAGCGGACTTGCGCGGTACGTGGTTGCAATCGACTGACCGGTAAGCGGCGCAAGTTCAATATATTCCACCACATCAAAGTCTTCGGTAAGTTCTGCGATAACCGCCATCTGCTCGGCGAGTTTTGCCTCCTGACGGATGCGCTCTGCGCGCGCATTATCGACTGCCACAAAGGAAATCAGAACCGTTGCGGCGACGCCCTCCTCGCGCTCGAGCACCTGGAATGTGACACGCCGCAGAGGGTTTTTCGGATCCGGCATGGTAAAGAGATATTCGCGCTTGTCCTCGTTTGCAAGGAAGGTTTTGGTAAATTCCGGGTCTGCAAACTGCAGCGCGATTTTCTGGTACTGCGGTTCCAGAATGCCGGCGAATTTCGTCAGCATATCCGAGTAACTGCACGCCCCTGTAGCAAAATACCGGAAAATCGAGGAGGCTTTTACCGTTCTCATATGTCCGGAGATTAAGTTTGCAATAAAGACCGCGTTATAGTCCGATAAGAGCACATCGCCTGCGTAGCGCGCGATAATTTCCTCGTCGCGGTCCGCAAAGCCGAGTGCAATTGCTGTAGGCGTCTCGCGTTCGTCATCGATTTTGACGAACTTCATTTCATTGTAGCGCGGAATACCTGCTACATTGCTTCGGTACGTGGACGTAAACGTCTTGCGCGACTTTAATTCGCGCACAATATTTGCAAGACTGCCCGCGCTGAGAATTTTTTCCTTGTCTGCACTCCAGACAAATCTGTCCACATACCGGCTGAATGCCTCCTCATAGGTGATGCCGCTTCGAAAAACCTTTCCAAACGCGGATTCCGTGACCGCGTTCATGGTGTAGGGCTCAAGACGTCCGGTTGCAACGTCAATATAGTAGACCGACGAGTATTCGGAGGCTAAAATGTCGATAATTTCCAGATTGCGCTTTTGTATGCGCTCGCGTTCCTCCTCGGCGCGGATTTCGTCATCCTTGTCCGCAAATCCGAGGGCGACTGCTGTCGGCGGCTCGAATTCGGCATCGACTTTGACGAATTTCATCTCACAGTAGCGCCCGTCCTCTGACCGGTAGCGCGTAATAAATGTCTTTTTTGCGCCTAACTCGCGCGTTATTGAGTAAATGCTTCCGGCAGAAAGCACCATTTCCCTGTCGCCGGGATGTACAAAGCGTTCGACATACTGCCTGAATGCCTCTTCATAGGGGATATCCGAGGTTAAAATCTGCCCAATTTCAGATTCCACGTCCCCGCTCATGGAATACGGCGTTACATCGCCTGTCGCAAGGTCAATATAGTGCACTGACGAGTACTCGGATGCAAGAATCTGAATGATGTTGAAATTGCGCTCCGCCTCCTGTTTGAGCTCCATTTCGCGGCGGATTTCTCCATCCCGGTCGGCAAAGCCGAGCGCCACTGCGCTTGGAAGTCCCGTGTCATTGACCTTGACAAATTTCATCTCGCAGTAATGGCCTTCCGTGGACCGGTAGGTCGTAATAAAGGTTTTTTTGTCAGAAAGCTGGCGGATAATGCTGGTAATGCTTCCGGACAAAAGCATGGCTTTCCTGTCTTCGGCGAGGACCAGTTTGTCCACGTACATCCGAAATGCCGCAGAATAGGAGATTCCCGCCGAAAAAATCTGACCGAAGGCGGACTGTGTGTCCGCATTCATCGTATACGGCAGAAGCCCGTCGGTTTCGAGGTCAATGTAGTAGACCGACGAGTATTCGGATGCAAGAATCTGAATAATCTCGAAATTACGCTTCTGCTCCTCTTCGATGGTGCGTTTTGCGCGGATTTCCTCGTCTTTTACAGCAAATCCCACTACGACCGAGTGAAGCGTCGCATCCTCGTCGCCCCTGACGCATTTCATCTCACAGTACTGGTTTTTGTCGTTTAAGTAGATGAGCGTGTAGTACGGATGCTGGGCAAGTTCTGTTCTCATCCGCGCAAACGACAGCGCATTTTTCAGATTTTCCCGGTCCGCGGGAGCACAGGCGTTATTTACATAGGCGTTGATTGCATCCACTACATTCATGCCGGAAAAAGCGTTTCCGCCGAATTTACCGGTGATTCTCTCGCTGTTGTGGAACGGAATCAGAATGTTTTTCGCAATATCTGCATAATAAACCGAGGAGTATTCGCTGGAAAGCGCTTTTACCACGGCATAGTAGCGTTTTTCTTCAATCTCTTTTTCCTTAAGAGCGCGCACTTCGGCGTCCTTGTTTGCAATACCCAAAACAACGGCATTAACCTCCGGTCCTTCGTTTACTTTGACGAGTTTGAGCTCAAAGTACTCGAAGTTGTCTTCGGTTCCGTCCCGGTAGATTTCCGTATACGTCTGCCGGTCTTTCAGGAGGTTTTTCAGGAACTGCGGGTCGCCGAACTGTTTTAAGTGCTCCGCATCGCTGTTTTGAATCCGGGAAAGCAGCGTCATATTCAGCGCGGTGGTAAAGTCGAGTTTTTGGAAGATGAAATTGCCAATACGCTTTTTTATCTCATCATCAATGGCACAAATCGTGAGGTCCCTGGTGTTGAGGTCCACGTAGTAGACCGAGGAGTATTCAGACGATAGCGTGCGGACCAGGTCCTGATTCCTGATATTTGCCTCCGCTTCGCGAACACGCTCGTCAACGTCAGCGATGCCGAGAACCGCGGCGCGCGGTTCGCCGTCATCGTTGACTCTGACGAGTTTCATCTCATTGTAGCGGAACTCGGTCTCGGTTCCCACCCGGTAGGTCTTGCGGTACGTCTTTGTTTCGCGCAGCAGACTTTTCAGGAACTCCGGCTCGCGGAAGTTTCTGAGGACGTCCAGATCGCTGTTTTTCACAGCGCCCTGTAAAAAGAGGTCGAGGGCTTCGCTGAACGTGTACGAGCGGTAAAAATCATCGCCCATGCTTTCTTTTACCAGGTCGCTTACTTTGCATATAGTGATTTTTGAGGTTTCGAGGTCCACGTAGTAGACCGAGGAGTATTCCTGCGCTAAAAATTCAATAATCTCCTTATTGCGCCGCTCGTATTCGGCGGCAGCTTTCTGCTCATGCACCTGATTTACGTCGCGCAAAATGCCAAGCGCCTTGACGCGTGTTGCGCCGGGTCTGCGCACGGCTTTGCCATTTATGCTAAACCAGCGGTATTCGCCGGATTTTACGCGGATGCGCGCCTCGGTGCTGATTTTAAGCACCGGGTCGTCTTTTTTCAGCGCATCGGCAATCAGGCCATAGAGCTTTTTCAAGTCGTCCGGGTGAATGCGCGCGCAGCATTCTTCAAAGGTCTCGTGATATGCCTCCTCTTCATAACCGAGGAGTGCGGCAAATTCCGGCGACCAGACGCATGACGTCTGTTTTCCGTTGACATATTCCATGGTCCAGATGCCGGCGTTAATCATGTCCCTGATGTATTCCAGATTTTCTTTATCGAATTCGTAAATTCTTTTGGCAGTTTCTGATCTCTTTTCGGGGCTGAGTTCGCGGCGGAGTTCGCCGCTGATGTCAACAGCGGTGAGGAGGGCGGTTTTTCCGCCGTCGCCGGAGGTGAGGGTTACCGAATACGTGTGCAGCCCGTCAGGCTGCTCCATCCAGTAGGTTATCTGCGCACGTTTTTCTTTTGCAAGGAGGGGAGTAAGCGTTTCGGGTTTGAAAAAGGCTCGCATTTTTTCGCGGTCCTTTTCACAGGCGTAATTGTCTGTGAAAGTGAGAAATGAGGAGGTGAAAGGGATTGTTCCGGGCTGGTCGCCGAATAAGGCGTCCAGGTTTTTCGAGCGCTGGTGGATAGTGCAGGTGTCGTGTTCAAGGTCTATGTAGTAAACGGCTTCAAATGCAGCGGAAAGAGCGCTAAGGAGCTGGTTCTTGCTATCAGGCTCTTTGCCGGGGTTAGGGGCTGGTTGTTTTTGCGGCATTTTTATCAGAGTTTTTTTTATATATGTATAAGTATAGGTTGTACTCAGTAATTAATATACGGGATGAGGCATGGTGCGGGGCAGGGCTGGATTGGTGGATGTGTAGCGGAAAAGATAGATGATTTTTGTAAGTATCCATTTAAATGCCAAACGAAACCTGCATTATGCGGATTTTACCCGGACAATCTACCGAACGCAGAAGAGAAGTAGTAAAATGTCCAAAAAAATTCTCCCGCAAAATACCAGAAACGAAAATAAACCGGTCTACAGCTCTCACTGACTTCATTTGCCGCGAAAGAGGTAATTGACTACACAGTGTGCAGCAAATTTGCTACACAGTGTGCATCCAATTGAAAGCTTTATTTCCCGTCGCTGCTGTTGTCCGGCACAATTAAAAAACAGATGATTTTTTCAATTATTCGTTTAAATGAAAAATAGAGAAAGTATTATAATTATTTAGAACAAATAAATAGTATGACGCAGAAGAAAAGTGGTAAAATGGTCAAAAAAATTCTCCACCCGAGGAATTGCAATGGAAATAAAACGATATAAATACCTCAATGAACTAATTGAGCGCGAAAATAACGGATTAATCAAAATTGTCACCGGACTTCGCCGTGTTGGTAAATCCTATCTGCTGTTTACGATATTTGACGGATATCTGAAAGAAAAAGGAATCAAACCCGACCACATCTTAAAATTCATTCTGGATGACAAACGCTTTAAACCATACCGGAATCCGGATGTCTTTCTGAAATATGTCGAATCGAAAATCACCGGTACAGATACCCATTACATATTGATTGATGAAGTGCAGATGATGAAAGATTTCGAAGAAATATTAAACACCCTTCTTCATTTTGACAATGTTGATGTGTATGTTACCGGAAGCAATTCCCGGTTTCTTTCAAAGGATGTTATTACGGAATTTCGCGGCCGCGGTGATGAAATACATGTCTACCCGCTGAGTTTTGCTGAATTCATGTCGGTGTATGACGGCGATATGTACAAAGGATTTGAAGAGTATTCACTGTTTGGCGGGATGCCGCTGGTTCTGTCAAGAAAGACGCCGGCGCAGAAAATGCAGTATCTTAAATCTCTCTTTACTGCAACCTATCTCAAGGATATTATTGCAAGAAATGCAATTAACAATGAAGAGGTTTTACGCCCGCTTCTGGATATTATTTCATCTTCGGTCGGTTTTCTAACCAATCCGCAAAGAATTGCCAATACATTTCAAAGCGTGCAGCATATTGCCGTGTCGCCGAATACTATTATGCGGTATCTGGATTTTTTAGAGGATGCGTACCTGATTCAAAAAGCAAACAGGTATGATATCAGAGGAAGGCAGTATATCAGAACTCCTCTGAAATATTATTATACAGACACCGGGTTGAGAAATGCCAGGCTGGATTTCCGGCAGGTGGAAAAGACGTACCTTTTGGAAAATATCATTTATCTTGAACTCTGCCGCAGGGGCTTTCGTGTGGATGTCGGCGTAGTGGAAACAAGAGAGGCGGATGAATCTGGCAAATCTGCGCGGAAATATTATGAGATTGATTTCGTTGCCAATCTCGGAGACAAACGGCTGTATATTCAGTCGGCGTATTCAATAGAAGACGAGGATAAATACCGGCAGGAGTCAAAATCGCTGATTCTTTCCCGGGACAGTTTCACCAAACTACTTATCGTAAAAGACCCGGTGGTGCCGCATAGGACTGAAGATGGTATTCTCATATTGAGTATTTTCGATTTCCTTCTGAAAGAGGATATGCTGCAGTCATTATAATCTTCTGCGAAAAAAGTAATTGGCTGCACCGTGTGCAGCCAATTTGCTACACGGTGTGTAGCAAATTCCCCTCACTCCTCCCCTTTCATCACCTGTATCAACACTTTTACCAGCTCATCTGCATTAATCGGCTTGGACAAATGGGCATTCATCCCCGCCTCAAGCGACTTGTGCTTATCCTCCTCAAACGCATTCGCCGAAAGCGCAATAATCGGCAGCTTCTCAAAGCCCGGCATCTTTCTGATTATCTGCGTCGCCTTGTAGCCGTCCATGTACGGCATCTGAATATCCATTAAGACACAGTCATATGCAAGCGGCCCCATGCTCTTTAACTTCTCCACCGCAAACGAACCGTCCTCCACCTCATCGACAATAATCTTGCACTCTTCGAGCATATCCCGCGCAATCTCCCGGTTCAAGTCCCTGTCCTCGACGACAAGCACCCGCTTTCCCTCTAAGCTAAACACCGGCGCAGGCTTCGGCGCTGCCGCCGCTTCGGCTGCCGCGTCTGCCTCCGCCGGAAGCTGCTTCTCTCTTGCGGAAGCAACCGTGCGGAAATCAAGAATGACCGTAACCTTGGTTCCAACACCCACCTGCGACTGAATATCAATCGAGCCCTCCATCAAATCCACCAGCCGGCGCACAATACTCATGCCAAGACCCGTGCCCTGAATGCCGGAAACCGTCGTATTCTTTTCGCGGCTGAACTCTTCGAAGATATGGTCAACGAACTCCTGCGTCATGCCGATACCCGTGTCTTCGACCTGCATCTTGTATTTTGCATGACCGTTTACGGAAGGCGAAATCTGCGAAAGTGTGTACGTAACTTTTCCGCCCGTGCGGGTGTATTTGATGGCGTTGCTGATAATATTTAACACAATCTGATTGACATGCAACTCGTCAGCATAGACAACTCTGTCTGTTACATCTGCGATGTGCACCAGGTCAATACTGTTGGCTACAGCACTTTCCCGCACAATCGCAACCAGCCGCTCGCCTGCATCGACGACGTCTGTGGTCTTCTCATTAATCGTCACCTTGCCGGACTCGATTCTGGACATATCCAGCACATCATTGATGAGCATAAGCAGATGGTCACCGGCTGCAAGCACCTTGTTTAGGTAATCCTGGACCCGCTCCTTGTCTTCGAGGTGTTTCTTTGCCATGCTTGCAAAACCGAGAATGGCATTCATCGGCGTGCGGATGTCGTGACTCATGTTAAAGAGGAATGTGGACTTGGCTTTGCTTGCCGCCTCCGCTTTGCTTCTTGCATCCTCGAGCTGAATCTTTCGAATCTGCTCGCCGCGGATTTCCTCATCCTTGTCCGCAAATCCGAGGGCGACCGCTGTGGGCGCTTCGTTTTCGCCGTTGACTTTAACGAACTTCATCTCGCAGTAATGGCCATCTGCCGAGCGGTACGTCGTGATAAACGTCTTTTTGTCGGTGAGCTGGCGCACAATGTTGTAGATGCTGCCGGCTTTGAGCATCATCTCCTTGTCGTCGGCGTGAATCAGGCGGTCGACATACATCCGGTACGCATCCGAGTACTGGATACCGGACTTAAAGATCTGACCGAACTCGGATTCCGTGTCCGCGTTCATGGTGTAGGGCGTTAAGCCGTCGGTCGAGAGGTCAATGTAGTACACCGACGAGTATTCTGATGCAAGAATCTGAATAATGTCGAAGTTGCGTTCCTGCTCGCTCCGGATTTCCTCCTCTTTTCTGAGGACCTCATCCTTGTCGGCAAAGCCGAGGGCGACCGCGCTCGGCAGTTCGTTTTCGCCGTTGACTTTAACGAACTTCATTTCGCAGTAATGGCCTTCCGCCGAGCGGTACGTTGTAATAAACGTCTTCTTGTACGCAAGCTGCGTCATGATGTTGGGAAGACTGCCGGCTTTGAGCATCATTTTCCTGTCTTCAGGCAGAATCAGGCGGTCCACATACATCCGGTATGCCTGGGAGTAATGGATACCGGATTTGAAGATCTGACCGAACTCGGACTCGGTGTCTTCGTTCATGGTGTACGGGTCAAGTTCGTCGGTCGTTAAGTCGATGTAGTACACCGAGGAGTATTCGGAGGCGAGAACCTGGATAATGTCGAAATTGCGCTGGGTTTCGCGTTCGGCCTGTTCCCGTGCGCGAATTTCCTCATCCTTTTCCGCAAAGCCGATGACCACCGAGACGACGTCGCCGGTTTCATCGGTTCTGACGCATTTCATCTCGCAGTATTTGTCTTCATCGTTGAGGTAGGTGAGTTTGTAGTACGGATGCAGCGCAAGCTGACGGCGCATATAATGCGGCGAAAGGGCCTCGGAAAGGGCTCTGCGGTCGTTGGCAGAGCAGGCTTTGGTAACATAGTTTCTGACCGCGGCATCAAAGGAGAGGTGTTCGAAGGCATCGGCGCCGAATTTGTCTTTAATCCGGTCGCTGCTGCTGTAGGGCAGAACTATGTTTTGCTCGAGGTCGGCAAAGTAGATGGATGCGTATTCGGAGGAGAGCGCTTTAATCACTGCGTAATAGCGTTTCTGTTCAAATTCCGCCTCGCGTGCGGCGCGGATTTCCTCGTCTTTATCGGCAAATCCGAGGGCGACCGCCGTCGGGGCTTCTGCCTCGCCGTTGACTTTGACGAATTTCATTTCGCAGTAATGACCGTCGGAAGAGCGGT
>DALTWG010000076.1 GCA_029987245.1 Methanocorpusculum sp.
CGCCCGCGGGAGCCTGCGACCAAGGGCATGAGCAAGCCTTTGGCTTGCGACTGCGAAATCTGCGTTTTGCGCGTAAGCGCTTCAGAAAAGATGATTTAAAAAATACAGCCATTTACTTGTGAGGGAGTGAATAATTACGGATTTTTTTCTATGCGGCTTTGTGAGCGTAAGCGACCTCACAAAAGCCTCATTCAACAATTCAAGGTACGTGAACAGTTACAACTTTTCTCCCCTCTGCTCACGCAGGCATCTCCTCCATGCCGCAAACAATATCCTTACATAGATGGAAAACCAATATCATTTTATCATGCCCGAATTAAAAGGAACCAAAACCGAAAAGAACCTTGAGGCAGCATTCGCCGGAGAATCCCAGGCACGCAACAAGTACACCTACTTCGCCTCCCAGGCACGCAAAGAAGGCTACAACCAGATTGGCGACATCTTCGAAGAGACCGCCAACAACGAAAAAGAACACGCCAAACGCTGGTTCAAACTCTTACACGGCGACGCCGTCCCCAAAACCGTTGAAAACCTTGCAGCAGCCGCAGCAGGCGAACACGAAGAATGGACCGCAATGTACGTCAAATTCGCCGAAGAAGCACGCGCAGAAGGATTCCCGGAAATCGCCTACCTCTTTGAAGGCGTAGCAGCCATTGAAAAAGCACACGAAGAACGCTACTTAAAACTCCTTGAAAAAGTAAAAGCAGGACACGTCTTCGAAGCAGACGGCTTTGTCATCTGGAAATGCGCAAACTGCGGCCACCTCCACTACGGCAAGACCGCACCCGAGGTATGCCCCATCTGCGCACACCCGAAAGCCTACTTTGAAATCAAAGCGGAAAACTACTAACCCCCTTTTTTTATGCGCGAAACGCAGTTTCCTGTCATCTCCCTCGGCTCGGAAAAACCGGACGCACCCGCTGCTGCAGAACTTTCGAAATGGATTGCAGACCAGCGCGGCAAAACCGCAGACCTCACCTCATTTGAACTGGAAACAACACTTGCAAAGCAGGGAGAAAACGTGAGCGAGCCCTGCGCTGCGGGCGGATTTTATGCTGACCGCATGAAAAAAGCCCTTGGTATAACCGGCGACCGGCTGCCTGAAGAATGCACCCTCTCCTTTGATGAAATCAGCGCCGACCTCGACCGGCTGCTCAAAATCCGCCGGCAATTCAGATGTGCGCTCCCGCTAAGTTGTATAAAACCGGCCGCGTTCTCGGATGAAGCACAGGAAAACTACGCCGCCGCCCTGAAAAGCCTCTGCCGCTTTATGCGCGACCGCGGCGCCGCAGGACATGTGTTCTGCGGAGAACCGGCCGAAACCATCCTCGAATTTGCCCGAGGGCCGAAATACATCTGGGTCTGCGAAGCAGAAGACTTTGAAACCCTGCTGGAAACCACATCGACACTGGTCTGCACCGCGGCAGATATAAAACTCGTCGAAGAATTAAACGAAACCTACCTTATCAGAAAAGTGCTTGTCAAAGACGCAGACCGCACCGCCATGGAACGCCTCCTTGAAACCTTCGACGCAGACCGGCTCTGTTGTGCGGGCATCGCGCCGGCTTTGGAGCCCGGGGACTACTGGAAATCACTTGCAGACGTAACCGCCAGGCTTACCGATAAGTAAGTTAATAAAGAATAATTCTTAAATTAATATCATTAGTTATGGCAATGGATGGCGGCGTTATATTTCCGGTAGTTGTTGTCCTAGCCTGTGCTGTTTTGATGTATTTTATCGGACGCAAAATAAAAATGCCGCTCCTTATCGGATACTTTGTAACCGGCATTATTGTGGGCCCCTATGCCCTCGGCCTTGTCACCAGCGAAGAAGTGTCCGTGCTTGCCGAAATGGGCGTCATCTTCCTGATGTTTACCATAGGACTTGAAGTCTCCATCAAAACACTCATCGAGATGAAAAAAATCGTTCTGATAGCAGGCACCCTGCAGCTTGTCTTAACCTGCGGGGCCACGATGGGCATCATGATGCTCTTCGGCTTTGCCTGGAACGTGGCGCTGTTTATCGGCTTTTTGGTTGCCCACTCATCCACCGCCATTATCATGAACATCTACCAGAAATCCGGAGAGATTAACCAGGAACACGGCAAAGTCGCCCTGGGTATTCTCATTTTCCAGGATTTAAACGTCGTCCCCATGATGATGCTTGTGCCCCTCCTTGCCGGAACCGGGGCAGACCTCTTGGATTCGGTCATCTCCTTTGTCGTAGGAATGATAATTCTGGTCCTGATTCTTCTGGGCGCCATTTTTATCGTGCCCAAACTGCTTAAAAAAGTGGCGCTCACCAGAAGCCGTGAACTGTTTATCATTGCAATTATCATCATCTGCTTCGGCATCGCCTGGCTTATGTCTATGAACGGCGTCAGCCTGGCACTTGGCGCATTCCTTGCGGGCGTCGCTATTTCCGGCACCGAGTTCAGCCATGAGGTTATTGGCCAGATTTCCCCGCTGCGCGACGTGCTTTCAGCATTCTTCTTCGTGTCGGTAGGCATGATGTTAAACCTCGGCAACCTGTTCTCCAATATATTACTGATTATCGCCTTAGCCGTCGTGCTTTTGATTGGAAAAACTATTCTCAACATTATCTCGGCAAAGGCAATCGGCATTGCAACAGGCGCTGCGGTGCTCTCTGCCATCGGGCTTTCCCAGATTGGTGAATTTTCCTTCATCCTCGGCTCAACCGGGCTTTCCTCCGGCATTTTAACCGATGACATCTATCAGATTTTCCTTGCGATATCCATCGTCACCATGGCGCTCACGCCGTTTATCTGCTCTGCAGCACCGAACCTTATGACAAAATTCCTCGGCCCCCGCATCAAACTCGGCAAGGGCTATGATAATGCCTCAGAACCGGCTGAAGCCGAATCCGCAAAGCAGCATGTCATTATTGCCGGTTTTGGTCTGATGGGCAGAAGTGTTGCCAGGGCGCTGAAAAAAGTGAACCTGCCCTACATTATTCTTGAAACCAATGCGCGCACGGTTGCAGCTGAAAAAGAAAACGGCGAGAACATCTGCTTCGGCGATGCATCGCGCGAAGCGGTGCTCGAAGCCGCGGAAATCAAGAACGCTTCTGCAATCGTTCTTACGATTCCCGATATCAACTCAACCCGGGCAGCTGTATCGATTATCCGCCGGCTCAATCCGACAATTGATATTATCGCCCGCGCGCGTTTCATGGCCGAAACCACCGAGCTCTACCGGCTTGGCGCGGACAAGGTTATCATAGATGAAAAAGAATCCGGCGTGCGTATTTTCAGGCGTTTTCTTTCCGGCTCGGGCATTTCCAGGGAGGAACAGGTCCGCTATGAAAAAGAAGTCAGAAGCGAGATGTACGACAAATATGTCGAGCCGCAGAAACCCGCGCATCAGGATGTTATTGATAATGCGGTTAATTCCATGCGCGGCAAGCAGATTAGATGCGCTGAAATCGAGCATCTGCGTGTGGCAGCAGGGTCTTATGTCGACGGCAAAACCCTGCGCGAGCTGCATGTCAGAGCGGATTTGGGCATTTCCATCCTGGCGGTGAAGCCGGCGGGCAATTCCGATTCGATTGTGTCTCCTGATATCGAAACAGTGCTGCATAAAGACGATGTTGCAGTGGTGATGGGGAGCCGCAAGGGTATTGCGCTTGCCGCCCCGCTGTTCAATGATGAGAAGTTGTAACAGAGCGCTGCACACAACAGGTACTATTAAGTTTCTGTAAAAATATATACATACGTAGAAAAAAGAAAGATGCCGGTTTCCTCCCAGTCCCCTGATTTGAATGACAAGACGGTTGTTAAAGGACAGAAAGCGCCGAGCCCCTACAAAGTGGCGGCGTTTTGCACCGTAGGGTTTGCGCTTGCAATCGTGGTGATTGTTCTTGTGATGCTTATTCCCATGTCGGAGAGTGTGGAGATGAATGAAGGGGAACTGGTCGGACTTTCGGTAATCAGTGAAAAAAATCAGACGCTGCAGGTTACGGTAATGAAGGGCAGCGGCGTTGCGGACCTCGATGGTTTATTTGTCTATTTTGACGGGGAAGAGCCGCAAAAATACAGCGCTCCCGAGACGTACCGGCCCGGCACTACCATCTTTTATCAGTTTGCGCCGGAACTTTCCGGGAAACTTGGAACGCTGGATATATACGGGTATTTTACCAACGGGGAGATAATCAGGGTATATACGGATAAAATTAAGCTGCAGTGAGGGAAAAAAGAAAGGTAACTATTCAGCCTCCCTCAACCAAATGGTTGTATTTTTTGATTCATCTTTTCTGAAGCGCTCACGCGCAAAGCGCAGATTTCGCAGATTACACGCAGATTAACGCTGATTACAGCAGATTCTTTCGGCGGGCGAATTACGCCCGCCGTTAAAAAATCATAT
>DALTWG010000077.1 GCA_029987245.1 Methanocorpusculum sp.
CCCCCGCCTCAGCCTCCTCGCTCTTCTTTTCGCCAGATTTCGCAAATGCATTCTGCGTCAGTTCCTGATACTCTGCATCTGTTAGCGTGTGATGATAAAATAAATCATAAAACTCCGTTACTCTCTCCTGCAGATTAAAATCAAACACCTCCGGATAGAACAGCTGCTCAAGCCACATCAGCGACAAAAACCTGTTCACCGAACGCGGATTACCCATCCAGGGATACGGATTTTTCGGCGACACATAGACATGCCCCTCCTGCACTGCCCGAAGACTCTTCCAGGACGGACTTGACATAATCTGCGCATAATAATCCCGCGAATCCGGCTGACCTACAATAATATAATCCGGATCAAGCATTAAAATATCCTCCATGCTGTAGGCATCGCCGATACCCTTGGAAGACGCGGCTTTCGGCGCCGCATTGACCGCAACCAGATCAATTACATCACCGTGCTCCGATTTTTCCCCGGAACCGATAAGATAGACTGAATTTCCATCCACCATTGTCACATAAATCATGGAAACCTTGTCGCCGACCTTCGCCATCCCGCTTTCAGACTCAGCGAGCAGATTTTCTAAATATACCGCCTGCTTTTCAGCCGTTTCCGGCTGATTTAAGAGCTCCCCCATCCGCCTGAACGACGTTGGATAATCCTTGAGTTCATCCTGACTGATAAACACAAACGTCTCTCCGGTCTGTTTTTCAATAGCATCCAAATCTTCGCGAATATCCTTTTTCGCCGTTCCCAGGTCGATGATGACATCAAAGCCGAGCTTGGCATCCAGCTGCATAATCGCCTCCGGATTCATCGTGGATTTGGAGCCGTATAAATTCCCTGTGACCGGCAGCGTCTGCAGCCGCGGGTCAAGATAGGCTTTTTCGCCAGATGTCGGGGCGGATGCGACCGTTGCAAGCGCATCCGGGCTTACCGCGTAAATAATCATCTGCGCAAGCGAACCTGACGGCGCAGCCGAATCAATTTCTACAGGAATGGTCACCGTTCTCCCGAGATCGTCGGTGAACTCCCTTGTTTCCCCGGCAAAAGCCGCACCCGTGAAAAGAGCCGCGGCAAGCAGCACAATAAACAGACAGCTAAGTTTCATTTGCTTCATTTGCTTCATTTGCTTCATTTGCTTCATTTGCCTGATTTCTTTCCTTTCTATCCTTTCTTTCATTTTTCTCACGATTTCTCCCCCTGCAGCGGCAGACAGATTTTATGCGTCCCTAAGTCATCCTCGAACGAGGAAATCCGCGTTTCCACACCGTAAACACGCCGGATTAACGCTTCATCCAGGACCTCGTCAGGTTTTCCGTCGGCGATAACACTGCCAGCCTGGAGCACAAGCACCCGGCTCGCATACAAAAAGGCATGGTCCGGGTTATGCGTGGACAACAGAATCGTATAGCCGCCGCGGGCAAGCGCCGCGACTTTTTCCATTACACGCAGCTGGTTGCCGTAATCAAGATTTGCTGTGGGCTCATCCATAATGAGAATTTTTGCATTCTGCACTAAAGCCCGCGCAATCAGCACCAGCTGGCGCTCGCCGCCGGAAATCTCGCCGTAGCCGGAGTCCGCCAGATGCTCAATCCCGAGATTTGCAAGCGCCTCGCGCGCTTTGTCGATGTGTTCCGCCTTCGGGGCGGCAAGCAGCTTCAGCTGCGAGGTAAGCCCCATTAATACCACGTCAATCACATCGTAATTGAAGGTCGGATACGTCGACTGCGGAATGTAAGCGACTTTTTTTGCAATCTGCTTGTGCGACATGGTTCGCAGGTCTTTTCCGTCAAGCGAGATTTCCCCCTCATAATTTTTGAAAAAGCCGAGCAGGCATTTGAACATCGTGCTTTTTCCAACCCCGTTTTGCCCGAGCACCGCAATTACCTCGCCCGGCTCCGCGCGGAAATTTATTCCGCGCAGCACCAGAGGCTCGCGCTTTGCGTAGCGGAAGCGCAGGTCGGATAACACAAAGCCCTCGCTCATGACCGCCTCCCTCCGACGACCAGAAGATAGGCAAATATCGGCGCTCCGATAAATGCAGTCAAAATGCCGATGGGAATTTCAATCGACGCCATAGTGCGCGCCGCGGTGTCCACCAGGACCAGAAATGCGCCGCCGAAAATTATCGACGCCGGAATTATGCGCCGGTAGTCATAGCCGAAAATCATTCGGCAGAAATGCGGGATAACAAGACCAATCCAGCCGATGACACCGGAAATAGATACGGCGACCGCGGTAATCAGCGTGGCGCATAAAATGGTTACCACCCGCAGGCGGGTGGTGTTTATTCCCATGCTGCGTGCCTCGTCTTCGCCAAGGGTGAGCACATTCATTCTCCAGCGCAGGAGAAGCAAGGGCACCACCCCGATGCCGATACCTATCAGGGCAAATATGACATCATCCATGTCTATTGAAGAGAGCCCGCCCATGAGCCAGTAGGTGATTTCCGGCAGCTGGCTTTCGGTATCGGCGACGAGTTTGATATAGGAGGTTGCGGCGCCGAATAAGCTGCCAACTAAAATGCCGCCGAGGACCAGGGAAAGCGTTGCATTTCCTTTGGCAACCCGGCTGATGACATATGCTATCGCTACTGACAAGAGGGCGCCGCCAAAGGCGAACATTGTTACAATGGTATCCGGCTGGTTGGTGTAAATTGCACAGGCGGCGCCAAATCCTGCGCCTGCCGACGCGCCTAAAATATCAGGCGACACGAGAGGGTTTTGAAACATGCCCTGGTAGGAGGAGCCCGCCGTCGCGAGCGCGGCACCGACTAAAAATGCGCCGCAGATGCGGGGAAGGCGCATGTTAAAGATGGCGCTCCACTGCTGGTAGGTGACATCGTCCATCGGGAAAACCGGTGAGATGAGTGTCTTTATCACGTCAAACGGGGTGATGATGTATTTTCCAACGCCGAGCGAGACAATAAAACAGAGCGCCGCAAGTACTAAAAGCACTATAAACCGGGTGCGGTAGCGCGGGGGGTGGCGCGCTGATTTGAGTACATGCGGGCTTGTCTGGGGCATAATGCTAAACAGTATTTGTAAAAGGGAATTATTAAGGGGTATGTTTTCAGCCGGAAAAATTAAATTGATTTACTTAACTCTGGGGCGGGGCGGCGTCGGTCTTCGCGCTTTGTTTTTTCTGATGCCTGAGTTCGGCAAAGAGCGCTCCTCCCACGATGCAGGCGGTTCCCGCAATCTGTAAGGGGGTGAGGATTTCTCCTAAGAATATTGCAGAGAAGATGACGGCTGACAGGAGTTCAAAGTAGCTGATTACGGCAAGAGACCTGGCTTTTACGCGGGGAACGGTGACGAAATAAAGCGTGGTTGCAATTCCGGTGTTTACAATGCCAAGGATGGCAAACATAAGCCAGTCATGGGGCGATATGGCAAGCATAAAGCCGTATCCGCCGGTAAAAGAGACATAGAGTGCTACGATGAGGAAGCTGAAGATGAACTGAAACATGGGGTTTTCTATGCCTTTCATAACGGTGATTTTTTTGGAAAATGCCATCATGCAGGCGTAGAATACGGCTGAAAGTGTGCCGCAGAGGATGCCAAAGGGCACGACGCCGTTTTTGACTGCTATGCCGTTTACGAGGAGGACGCCGGCTAAGACGATGCCAAATCCGAGTAAATTGGCGGGGGTGTGTTTTTCTTTGAAGAGGACGGGTGCAAGTATCATTATGATGACGGGGCCGATGTAGTAGAGGAGTGTTGCGAGGCTGACGCCTATTTCAAGGTAGGCTTCGTATAAAAAGAGCCAGGATATTCCCATGGAACATCCGGAGGCTGCGATGAGGGCGAAGTCGCGCGGGTTTTTGTAAAAGGTGAATTTGTGGCGGGTGACTAAAAAGAGTGCGAGCATGAAGAGGCTTGCAATGAGGGTGCGGAGGAAGACTATCTGCGCGGAGGTTTCGCCGGTGCTGTTTGCAAGGATGCCGTTTGCACCGGTTATGAGGACGGAGAGGGTGAGGAGGAGGGCGGCTTTGTTCATAGGTACTATCGAATAATGGGTTTTGCTGCTATAAATGGTTGTGAGGTTGGCAGCGGGGTTGGCAGCGGGGTTGGCAAGGGGGTTGTTCCAGCAGTCTTATAACCTTGCAGGGCGTATAAGATATGGTATTTTGCCGAGGTAGTCTAGTCCGGAAAGGCGGTGGCCTTGAAAGCCTCTGGTCGTGAGACCTCAAGTGTTCAAATCACTTCCTCGGCGTGGGTTTTTTTTTTGGTTTTTAGGTGCGGTTTTGTGAATGCTGCTAATGATTTTTGGTGCTGCTGCTAATGCTGCTAATGAAATATGGCTTATTTCGGCGAACGGAGCAAGATTTGGGGGGGAGTGCAGCGG